>RECW01000199.1 GCA_007693835.1 Paracoccaceae bacterium
CTTCGCGGCGTCCGGCAGCACTTCGCCGAGTTCGATCAGGCTGATCATGCGGTCGTCGACGGCGAAGACGCCCTTGACGAACTTCTTCGTGGTCTCGGAGGCCACGTCCGGCGTCGGGCGGACGGCGTCCTCCCCGAGCGTCAGGATGTCGGACACGGCGTCGACCAGCAGGCCGATCACCTGCGTATCGACCTGAACGACGATGGTGACATGCCGCGCCGTCGGCTCCGCCTTGCCGAGGCCGAGCCGGGCCGCGAGGTCGACGATCGGCAGCACGGTGCCGCGCAGGTTGATCACCCCCTGCACGAACGGCGGCGCGTGGGGCAGCATGGTGGCGGGCGTCCAGCCGCGGATCTCGCGCACCGCCATGATGTCGACGCAGTACTCCTGCGCGCCGATGCGGAAGGCGACCAGCTCCAGGGTCTCGCCCGTTCCCTTCTCCTGCGTGTCGCTCATCGGGGTCATCCTGCTGCGGCGAGAAGGGGTTCGGCGGCCGCGTCGCCGCGCGCGCGGGCCACCAGCGTGTCGACGTCGAGGATCAGCGCCACGCGCCCGTCGCCGAGGATCGTGGCCGCCGCGACGCCGGGGACGCGGCCGTAGTTCGTCTCGAGGCTCTTGATCACCACCTGCCGCTGGTCCTGGATCGCGTCGACGACCAGCGCCGAGCGCCCGCCGCCTTCGCTTTCCACCAGCAGCGCGACGCCGCGCTCGGCCTCGTCGGCGATGCGCCGCGGCGCGGCGAAGCCGAGCTCCGACGCGGTGTCGATGATCGGCACGAAGCCGTCGCGGTCACGGATCACCGAGCCCGTGTCGCCGAGCGGCTTCACCCGGTCGCCGCCGAGGCTCATGGTCTCGATGATCGCCGAGAGCGGCGCGACCAGCGTCTGCCCGGCCACCGAGACCACCATCCCGTCCAGCACCGCCAGCGTCAGCGGCAGCGACAGCGTGATGGTCGAGCCCTGCCCCGCCTTGGAGCGGATGAAGATCCGCCCCGAGAGCGCATGGATCGACTTCTTCACAACGTCCATGCCGACGCCGCGGCCGGAGATGTTCGACACCTTGTCCACCGTCGAGAAGCCGGGCAGGAACAGCAGGTTGTCGATCTCGCCATCGGTCAGCTGGGCGTCGGCCGCGATCAGGCCCTTGTCGACGGCGAGCTTGCGCACCTTCTCGCGGTTCACGCCCGCGCCGTCGTCCGACACTTCGATCACCACCCGACCCGAGCGATGGGCGGCGGAGAGCTTCACCACTCCCTCCGGGTCCTTGCCCTTCTCGCGCCGCACCTCGGGCTTCTCGACGCCGTGGTCGATGGCGTTGCGGATCATGTGGGTCAGCGGATCGGCGAGGCGTTCGACCACCGTCTTGTCGACTTCGGTCCACTCGCCCTCGGTGACCAGCCGCACCTGCTTGCCCGTCGCCTCGGCGACTTCCCGAACGATGCGGCTCATGCGCTGGAACAGCGGTTTCAGCGGCTGGGCGCGGATCGCCATCACGCTTTCCTGGATCTCGCGCGTCAGCTGATCGAGTTCGTCGAGGCCGCCGGCGACCGAAGCGTTCTTCGACAGATCGCTCTCGAACACCGCCTGGCTGAGCATCGCCTGGTTGATCACCAGCTCGCCCACGAGGTTGATCAGACGATCCACCCGGTCGAGGTCGACGCGGATGGTGGCGTGCTGGGGCGCCGCCGCGCCGGCCTTGGCGTCGCCGCGCTGCGCCTCTCCGGGCCTCACGTCGGGCGCCTTGACCTCAGGCCCCTTCGCCTCCGGCGTCTCGTCCTCCACCGGCGCCGCGGGCGCCGGGGCGGGGTCGGGGCGCAGCGCCTTCAGAATGTCGATCTGAGAGGCCGCGGCGCTCGGCTCAGGGGCGGCGGGTTCAGGGGCGGCGGGTTCAGGGGCGGGCGCGGGCGGCTTCTCCTCCCGGATGACGAGATAACAGTCGTCCTCGCAGAACTCGAAAACCTCGCGGACCCGGTCGCCGGTCTCGTCGGTGTCGAGCGTCACGGTCCACGACAGATAGGCGCCAAGCGGATCGAGCGCGTCGAGCGTCGGCAGTTCGGACAGGTCGCACTCGACCCGCGCCTTCCCGAGCGCGTCGAGCTCGCGCAGCAGGGTCGCTGCGTCGTTCGCCTTCTCGTAAAGCGCCACATGGGGCCGCAGCATCACGACGAAGCGCCGGCCGGCCGGCGCGGGCGCCGGCGCGATGTCGAGCCTTTCCGGCGTGAAGATCGCAAGCGGCTCGGGCTTGAAATCGGCCAGCGGCGCGGGTGTGAACGTCGGGCTGGGCGCAAGCCCGCCGATGGGCTCGGGCGTGAAGGCGGCGGGCGGCGTCGCGGCGGGTTCTGCAGGGGCCGCAGGCGCGGCGGGCTTGCCTCCGCCGCAGAACGCGGCGATCTCGTCGGCCAGCGCGCGCCAGACCCCCTCGTCCAGATCGTCGCCGTCGCGCGCCGCGGCCACGAGATCGTTCAGCACGTCCGCGGCGCGGAGCATCGTCTTCAGCAGATCCGGCCCCGGCGTGAGCTTGTCGGAGCGCACTTCGTCCAGCGCCGTCTCGAAGACATGCGCGAAGCTGACCAGCGCCGTCAGCTCGAAGGCCCCCGCGCCCCCCTTCACCGAATGGACGGCGCGGAAGACGGCGTTGACCAGCTCCTTGTCGTCTTCGCCCTCCTGCATGCGCAGCAGGCCGGCTTCGAGTTCGGCGAGCTGCTCCTCGCATTCCTCGAAGAAGGTCTGGCGAAGTTCGTCGAGCGCGCCCATGCCCCGCCTCCCCCTAGACCGCGACCTTGCGGACCACGTCGACGAGCCGGTTCTGCTCGAACGGCTTCGTGATCCAGCCGGTCGCGCCGGCGTCGCGGGCGCGGTCCTTCAGCGCCCGGTCGCTCTCGGTCGTCAGCACGAGGATCGGCACGCCCGCGAACTTCGCCTGCGCGCGCACGGCGTCGATGAAGCCGAAGCCGTCCATGTTCGGCATGTTGATGTCGGTGACGATCACGTCCGGGACCTCCGCCTCCAGCGCCTTGAGGCCGAGCAGGCCGTCCTCGGCTTCGATCACCCGATAGCCGCTCTCCTCGAGCGTCATCCGCAGCATCCGGCGCATCGTGCGGCTGTCGTCGACCGTCAGGATGGTTTGCTGGCTCATCATGCTTCTCCCGCGCCGAAGGCTTCGGGCGACAGACCCGTGAGCCGCAGCGCTTCGAGGAAGGCCGGCGACGGGGCCGCCAGCGTCATCGACACGCCGTCGGTCCGCCATGTGGCGGCCGCCGACAGCAGCACCTGCAAGCACTGCGCGCCGACACGGGCCACCTCCGCCGCATCGAGCGCGATCGGCGCGCCGCGGAGCGTGCGGAGGCGGTCGGCCAAGTCGATCGCGGCGACCGCGGTGAGCGCCGCCGGCAGCGCCAGCCGACATGGTCCGCCATCCTGCGCGCCGTCGGGCCGCGCGTCGGCGACGGGAGCGTGGGCCTTCGCCATCTCAGAACTCCTCCCAGCCTTCGTGATCGACCTTCGCGAGAGCCGCCGCGCGGCGTGGCGTCCGCTTCGCCGCCGCCGGTTCGGGCTTGGGCCGCCGCGAAGGCGCGCTCGCCGGCGGCGAGCCGCTCTCGGCCTTCGCCGGACCCCGCGCTCCGACGCCCGATTTCACGGCGGCGCGGTCGCGGACGGCCTTCGCCTCGGCGAACTTCGCGACCCGGGATTCGCCCGTCGCCGGCCCGGGACCGGCGGGCTTCGGCGGGAGCGGTTTCGGCGCCTCGGATGTCGCCCGCGTCGGCTGCGCGCCGACACCGTTCGCGCCTGCCGGTCTTGCGGCGACAGGCTTGGCGACCGGCCGTGTTGCGGCGGGACGCGTGGCGCCGAGGCTCCTGGCGGCGGAGGGTGCGGCGGACGGTCTCGACGGCGCGGTCTTCGCGCCGTCCTTCGCGGCGGCGAGGCGCGTCGGAGCGTGGGTCGCCGCGGGCGGCCGGGCCGCCGAAGCCGGGGCCTTCGCGGCGGGGACAGAGGGCCGGAGCGGCGTCACGGTCGCGGCGGGCGCGCGCCGGGGCGGCGACGGGTGGCGGGCCGGCGTCGCGGCGGACGCGTGATGGGCCGGCGCAGCCGTCGCCGTGCGGAACCGGCCGAGCAGCCGCGCGAACTCCTCGGTCTGGCGCGACAGGTCGCGGACGGCGGAGGTGGCCTGCTCGACCATCGCGGCGTTCTGCTGGGTGAACTGGTCCATCTGGCCGACGGCGCCGTTCACCTCCTGCAGGCCGGTCGACTGCTCCTGCGCGCTGGTCGCGATCTCGCTCACGACCTCGTCGATCTCCACGACCCCGGCGATGATGCGCCCGAGCGCCTCGCCCGCCCCGCCGACAAGAGCGACGCCCTTCTCGACCTCCTCCTTGGAGGAAAGGATCAGCCCCTTGATCTCCCGCGCATTGTCGGCGCTGCGCTGGGCGAGCGCGCGCACCTCCGACGCGACGACCGCGAAGCCCTTGCCCGCCTCGCCGGCGCGCGCCGCCTCGACGCCCGCGTTGAGCGCGAGCAGGTTGGTCTGGAACGAGATTTCGTCGATCAGCCCGATGATCTGGCCGATCTTCTCCGACGAGCCTTCGATCGCCGTCATCGCCGCGACCGCCCGGCGGACGATCGCCCCGCCCTCCTCGGCCTCCGACCGGGCGCGCGCGACGACGCCCCGGGCGCGGTCCGCGTTCTCGGCGGTGTTGCGCGTCGTCGCGGTGATCTGCTCGATGGCGGCGGCGGATTGCTCGAGGCTCGCGGCCTGGCTCTCGGTGCGCCGCGAGAGATCGTCGGAGGCGCGGGCGATCTCGCCCGAAGCCCCGCGCACCGCCTCCGCGCTCGCCGTGATGCGCGCGAGGCTGTCCTCCAGCCCCGCGAAGGCGGCGTTCAGCGCCTCGCGGAGCGGCGCGTGGTCGGGTGGCAGCGTGTCGGGGACGCGATGCGTCAGATCGCCGTCCGCCAGCGCCTCGACCGCCGCGCGCACCGCGGCCAGCGCCTGAAGCTGCGCGCGCTCGACCGTCGCGCGCGTCGTCTCGACCTCCGCGCGTTCGGCGCGGGCGGCCGCGTCGGTCTGCCGCGCGTCTTGATCCGCTTCGGAGGCCGCGATGGCGGCCGCGCGCAGGCGATCCACGGCGCGGGCGAGGGCCGCCGCAGACCCTGCTCCCGCGACTTCAGGCGTCGGCGCCGCGCGCACGCCGGCGGCAAGCGCGTCGAGGCGCGCGGTCAGCGCGGCGACGGGGCTCAGCACCCGGCCGAACAAAGCCCGCCAGAACAGCGCGGCGGACAGGCAGCCCGCCGCGACGCCGGCGCCGAGCCCCGCGAGGAACCCGCCGCCCGGCCCGCCGAACCCCATCGCCTGCGCGGCCGCGGCGGCGACCACGCCCAGGGCCGCCAGCCCCAGCGGCCAGCCTGCGACCGCGAAGGCCCGCGCGTCCTCAGCCGCGCCGGGCGCCGGTCGGGGATCATCGCTCGTCGTCATCGTGCTCTCCGCCCTATTCGGCCGCCATCCGCGACGCCGCGACGGCGGCGTCCACGCGGAACACCTCGACCAGCGCCGACAGCCGCTCGGCCTGAACGGCCAGCGACTGCGCGGCGGTGGCGCTCTCCTCGGCGAGACCGGCGTTCTGCTGGGTGAGTTCGTCCATGCGCATGACCGCCGACGAAATCTCCTCGACGCCGGAAGACTGCTCCCGCGTCGCCGACGAGATCTCGCCCACCTTGTCGGCGAGATCGCCGATGGAGCCGGCGATCGCGTCGAGCGCCGCGCCCGTGCGCTGCACCAGATCGACGCCCTTGCCGACGTGGGCCGAACTCTCGGAGATCAGCCCCTTGATGTCGCGCGCGGCCTCGGCCGAGCGTTGCGCGAGCAGCCGGACTTCCGAGGCGACCACCGCGAAGCCGCGGCCCGCGTCGCCGGCGCGCGCCGCCTCGACGGAGGCGTTGAGCGCCAGAAGGTTGGTCTGGAAGGCGATCGAGTCGATCAGCGTGGTGATCTCGCCGATCCGGCCCGCGCTCGACTCGATCAGCGCCATCGCCGACACCGCGTCGCGCACGACCGTGCGCGCCTCGTCGGCCTGCAGCGACGCGCCGTCGGCGATGCCCTTCGAGCGGTCGGCGTTGTCGGCGTTCGAGCGCACGGTGGAGGCCATCTCCTCCATGGTCGCAGCCGTCTCCTCGAGCGAGGCCGCCTGGCTCTCCGCCCGGCTCGACAGGTCGCCGGAGCTCTGCGCGATCTGCGCCGTCGCCGCGCGCAGGTTGACGCCCGTGTTCTTGATCTCGCCCACGAGCTTCGCCAGCCGCGCGATCGTGGTGTTGACCGCGTCGGCGAGATGGCCGAACTGGCCCTCGTGGGTCGTGTCCATGCGCCGCGTGAGATCGCCCTCCGCCATCGCGGCCAGAACGCCGTCGAGGCGCGACAGGAACTCGCCGACCGTCGCGGAGATCGCGTTGACGCCCTCGACCAGCTCCCGGTTCTCGGGCGCGACCTTCCCCGGATCGAGCCGACGCGAGAAGTCGCCCGCCGAGACGCCGGCGACCACGTCGGCGATCTCGCGGAGCGCCTTCAGCGTCTCGGTCTTCTCCAGCCACTCGACGACGAAGCCCTTGCGCCGGCCGTCGGCGTGGAAAAGCGGCGTGGCGCGGAGCTGGAACGTGCGGCCGTCGAACGTGATGCGCGTCGTGTAGACGTCCTGCATGCGGCTCAGCATGTCGCGGATGCGGCCGGCGTCCTTGTGGAAGACGTCGATGTTGAGCCCGACGAGCTTGGTGGCGTCCACCGGCGAGGGCCGCGTGCGCCACCACGCCGCCGACTGCGCGAGCGACCGTTCGAGCGCCGGCAGCACGTACACGATGTCGAGGTTCTCGTCGGCGATCATGGTGTTCGACGTCGAATGATCGAGCGCCAACGCCTTGAGCGCCGCCTCCTCGCGCTCGGCTTCGAGGTCGGGCGAAGCCGCCGTGCGCCGGCGCAGGTCGACCGCGGCGAAGGCGGCGCACGCCGCAAGCGCGACGGCGGCGGCGCCCGCCCCGAGGGCGAGCGCGTCGGGGCGTCCGACGGCGCCCCAGACGGTGAGCGCGGCGAGCGCCGCGGCCCCTGCCGCGACGATGTCGTTCATGCGGTGCGACGCCGCCGGCGCGGCGCGCGTCGCGACCGTCTTGGGGCCATGCGATGCGGCGGGATGGGTCATTGCGGAGGCTCTCCCCACGCCGTCCCGGACCATCGGACGACGCGCCAATTTCAGGAGTGCGGCCTCAACACAAGGTTAAGTCCGGGATGCGCAGACCCGGACGAATTTAATCGGTTTTGCAGGGGCGGTTTTTCTTCACCCGAAAACGACGCGATGGGTCCACGTCTTGCCGTCGCTGAGCGTCAGCGTCGCGAAGCCGATCATGCGCAGCATGTCGTAGAAGGTCGCGCGGTCGTCGAGCCCCTGCATCTGGAAGAACCGCGTCGCGCGGACCGGCGCGGAAAGCTGCGCCATAACGGCGCGCGCGCGGAACAGGGTGTCGAAGACGCCGTCGTCGAGCGCGATGATGATCAGGTGTTCGGCCTCGTCGCCCTTGGCGAACACCGCAAAGCGCGGCGCGTGGCCCGCCGCCATCTGGTCGGCCGTCAACGCGTCGACGAAGGCCATGCGGTCCGACCGCTCGGTGCGCGGCGGCGCCGTCATCACGCGGGCGAAACGCTCGGTCGACGTGATGGAGGGATAGTAGTAGTCCGCCCGACGATCGTCGTCGCTCTGCGCCGCCGCCGCGAGCGGCGCCGCGATCACGAGGATGCGTGCGAAGGCCAAGATGACGCGCATGGCGATGCTCCGGCTTCAACCGCACGCACCCTATCCTGCTTACGCTCGCCGAACGAGCCCCCGCGCGTCGCCCTCTTCGGGGCGAACCGCGCGGGAGACTCGCGCCGGCGGGCGCCGGGCTTGGGGGACCTAGAAGAGCCCCTGGATCAAGCCTTCGTCGTCGATCCGGATCGCCTCCGCCGCCGGCGCCTTGGGCAACCCCGGCATCGTCATGATCTCGCCGCAGATCGCCACGACGAACCCGGCCCCGGCGGCGAGCCGCACCTCGCGCACGGGGATGGTGAAACCGGTCGGCGCGCCGCGCCGATCGGGGTCGGTGGTGAAGGAGTACTGGGTCTTCGCCATGCAGACCGGCAGGTGGCCGTAGCCCGCCGTCTCCCACGCCTTCAGCTGCTCCCGGATGCGGATGTCGGCCGAGACGCCGTCGGCGCGGTAGATGCGGCGGGCGATGGCCTCGATCTTGTCGAAAAGACCCATCCCGTCGTCGTAGAGCGGCGCGAACTGCGCGCCCTCGTGCTCGACGATCTCGACCACCTTGCGCGCCAGCGCCTCGGTGCCTTCCGACCCCTTCGCCCAGTGCTCGCACAGGATCGCCTCGGTTCCGTGCTGGGCGACGAAGGCCTGCACCGCGGCGATCTCGGCGTCGGTGTCGGTGTGGAAACGGTTGATGGCGACGACCGCAGGCACGCCGAACTGGCGCACGTTCTCGATGTGGCGGCCGAGATTCGCGCAGCCCGCCTGCACCGCTTCGACGTTCTCGGCGCCGAGATCGGCCCGCGCGACGCCGCCGTTCATCTTGAGCGCGCGCACCGTCGCGACGATCACCGCCGCCGCCGGCGAGAGCCCCGCCTTCCGGCACTTGATGTCGAAGAACTTCTCCGCGCCGAGGTCGGCGCCGAAGCCGGCTTCGGTCACCACGTAGTCCGCGAGCTTGAGCGCGGTCTTCGTCGCGATCACCGAGTTGCAGCCGTGGGCGATGTTGGCGAACGGCCCGCCGTGGATGAAGGCGGGGTTGTTCTCAAGCGTCTGGACGAGGTTCGGCTGCATCGCCTGGGCGAGCAGCACCGTCATCGCCCCGTCGGCCTTGATGTCGCGGCAGGTCACGGGCTTTCGGTCGCGGGTGTAGGCCACGACGATGTCGCCGAGGCGGCGTTCGAGGTCGGCGAGGTCGGTCGCGAGGCACAGGATCGCCATGATCTCCGACGCCACCGTGATGTCGAAACCGGCCTCGGCCGGAAAGCCGTTGGAGACGCCGCCGAGCGACGTGACCACCTGCCGCAGCGCCCGGTCGTTCATGTCGAGCACCCGCCGCCACACCACGCGGCGCTGGTCGATCCCCAGCGCGTTGCCCCAGTAGATGTGGTTGTCGATCATCGCGCTCAGCAGGTTGTGGGCGCTGGTGATGGCGTGGAAGTCGCCGGTGAAGTGGAGGTTGATGTCCTCCATCGGCACCACCTGCGCATAGCCGCCGCCGGCCGCGCCGCCCTTCATGCCGAAGCAGGGCCCGAGCGAGGGCTCGCGCAGGCAGATGGCCGCCTTCTTGCCGATGCGGTTCAGCCCGTCGCCGAGGCCCACGGTCGTCGTGGTCTTGCCCTCGCCCGCCGGCGTCGGGTTGATCGCGGTCACCAGCACCAGCTTGCCGTCGGGGCGGTCGGCGAGACCCGCGATGAAGTCCGCCGCGATCTTCGCCTTGTCGTGGCCGAAGGGCATGAGGCTTTCGGCCGGCACGCCGAGCTTCGCGCCGATCTCCTGAATGGGGCGCTTCTTCGCGGCGCGGGCGATGTCGATGTCGGACAGATGGGCCATGCTCTCCCCCCTCGGGTCTGAAACGTCTCGTGCGTCGGCGCGACCGTCGCGCCCCTTGTTGCGCGGCGCGGCATGCTGCGATGCGCGTCGCGAGGCTCGCACCATGCCTCGCGCGGCGCGCGGCTGTCCATTAACCTCGGCTGCATGTTTAGCCTATAGCGCTATGACATGGCGCAAGACTCCGCCCCCCAGGCGGACGCTGCGCGGCGCGGATCGGAAGGAGACCGGGCGCATGGCCCGTCTGGGCGAACACCTGCCCCGCCTGTTGGTGGACCGCGGCGTCGAGGTCGCCTTCGGGATTCCGGGCGTGCATACGGTCGAGTTCTACCGCGGCCTGCCGGGCTCGGGCCTGCGTCACGTGACGGCGCGGCACGAACAGGGCGCGGGCTTCATGGCGGACGGCTACGCACGGGCCTGCGGCGCGCCCGCGGCGTGCTTCGTCATCACCGGCCCCGGCATGACCAACATCGCCACCGCCATGGGGCAGGCGCTGAACGATTCGATCCCGATGCTGGTGATCTCGTCGAACAACCCGCGGGCGCGGCAGGGCAAGGGCCTCGGCGACCTGCACGACATGCGCGACCAGTCCGGCTTCGCCGCCCACCTCGCGCGCTGGTCACGGCGCATCGAGACGCCGGAGGCGCTGGCCGAGGCGCTCGACGCCGCGCTCGACACCTTCGCGAGCGCCCGGCCCGGCCCGGTCCACATCGAAATCCCGCTCGACGTGCTGACGGCCGA
>RECW01000201.1 GCA_007693835.1 Paracoccaceae bacterium
CGCTCGTGTACTCGCGGTCGATGAACGCCTCGCGGCAGAGCGGCAGGTCGAGCTCGACCGCCGCCCGCTCCATCGCCGAGCCCGCCAGCGCGAGATAGGCGAGCGTCGGGTCGACCGTGCGGATCCCCCGCCCGATGGCCATCGCGTAGTCCTCGCGCTCGGCCGCCATGTTGTTCAGCGCGCCGTGCGGTTTCACATGGGTCACGTCCACGCCGGCGTAGGCCGCCATCGCCTTCAGCGCGCCGATCTGGTAGGCGACCATGTATTCGAGGTCGTCGGGGTTCATGTCTATCCGCCGCCGGCCGAACCCCCAGAGGTCGTTGAAACCCGGATGCGCGCCGATCGAGACGCCGAGCGCCTTCGCGCGGAGACAGACGTCGCGCATCACGCCGGGGTCGCCGGCATGGAAGCCGCAGGCCACGTTCACGCTGGACACGATCCCGAGGATCGCCGTGTCGTCGCCGATGTCGTAGAGGCCGAAGCCCTCGCCCATGTCGGCGTTGATGTTTATGCGAGTCGCCAAGCGCGGCCTCCAGCCTCAGGTTATAAGCAGATAGGCTATATTCACTTTCGGGCCATGTCATCCTATTTCTAGGACCACAAGCGGCGCGACGGTTCAGGAACGGACGAGACGATGGGCCACTCCGGCGGTGCGACAGTCGCGGACGCGGCGCGGTTCCTGCCCGCGGGCGACAGCGGTCTCGTGGTCGAGTTCGGCGACGCCATCGACCGCGCCGTGAGCGCCCGGGTCGTCCGCGCCGCCGCCGCCGTCGAAGCGCTGGCGCCGGAGGGCGTGGTCGCCGTCACGGCGACGTTCCGGTCGCTGCTCGTGCGATACGACCCGCGCGCGACATGCTCGGCGCGCCTGGTCAAGGCCATCGGGGCGCTGCCGCTCGACAGCGGCACGGGCGCCGCGACGCGCCGGGTCTGGCGGCTGCCGACGGTCTACGGCGGCGAGGGCGGCCCCGATCTCGACGCCGTGGCGGCCGAGATCGACGCCGCGACCGCGGATGTCGTGCGGCTCCACGCCGGCGAGACCTATCACGTCTACATGCTCGGCTTCCTGCCGGGTTTCGCCTACATGGGCGACGTGGCCCCGCCGCTGCGCCTGCCGCGCCTCGCAACGCCGCGGGTGCGGCTGCCGGCGGGCTCGGTCGCCGTCGCGCTCCAGATGACGGCGGTCTACCCCTTCGCCTCGCCGGGCGGATGGCGGCTGCTCGGCTGGACGCCGGCGCGCCTGTTCGATCCGGCCGCGTCCTCGCCCGCGCTGCTCGCCCCCGGCGACGGGGTCCGCTTCGATCCCGTCGACCGGGCCGAAGGCGACCGGATCGCCGCCGCCGTCGCCGAAGGGGCCTTCACGCCGGAATGGACGGAAGAGGCCGCCGCGTGACCGCGCGCCTCAGGATCATCACGCCTGGTCTGCAGACCACCGTGCAGGACGCCGGGCGCGTCGGCGTGCAGGGGCTCGGCGTGCCGGCCTCCGGCGTGCTCGACCCGCCCGCGATGCGGCTCGCCAACGCGCTCGTCGGCAATGCGCCCGACTGCGCGGTGCTGGAGATGCGCCTCACCGGCCTCGCGTTCAAGGTCGAGGGCGCTGCTGTGCGCATCGCCGTGACCGGCGCCGAAGCTGACGTGACGGTGCAGGTCGAGGGGGCGGCGCCGCGGGTCTTCGCCGCGTGGCGCGCCGTCGCGGCGCCGGAGGGGGCCCTCGTCACGATCTCGGCCCCGCGGGACTCGGCGATCGCGACTGTCGCCGTGTCTGGGGGGATCGACACGCCGCCGCTCTGGGGGTCGCGCGCCACGCTGCTGCGCGCCGGCTTCGGCGGGTTCGAGGGGCGCGCTCTCCGCGCCGGCGACGTCTTGCCGGTGGGCCCGAGCGCCGAGGCCCCGCTGCTCGCCGCGCCGCGCCCGCCGCGCGACGCGCGCCCGGCGCGCCTGCGCGTCGTGCTCGGGCCGCAGGCGGATCGGTTCACGCCGGCCGCCCGAGCGGCGCTCGTCTCCGCCCCCTACCGCGTGACGCAGGACGCCGACCGGATGGGCGTGCGGTTCGAAGGCCCCGAACTCACCCACGCGGACAGCCACGACATCGTGTCGGACGCCGTGCTGCCGGGCTCGATCCAGGCGCCGGGGTCGCGCCAGCCGATCCTCCTGCTCGCCGACTGCCAGACCACCGGCGGCTATCCCAAGATCGCGACCGTGATCTCCGCCGATCTGCCGCGCGCCGCGCGGCTGACGCCGGGGCAGGCGGCGCGTTTCGAGATCGTCTCCGTGGAGGCCGGCGAAGCGGCGGCGCGGGCCGCCGACGCGGCGCTCGCCGCCGCCGTCGCCGCGCTGGCTCCCGTCGTGGAGGGCGCTATCTTCGACGAAGCGGCGCTGCATCGCGAGAACTTGATTTCGGGCGTGGTCGGCTGCACTGAGTGAGCGTCTCCGAGGTGCCCATCGATGAAAGCCGCAGCCATCGCCGCCGCGCCGGATTACGGCCGCAGCCCCGCCCCGCGCTACCTCCAGGTCGCAGCCGCCATCCGCCGGCGCATCGAGGACGGCGCGTGGCGGCCGAACGAGCAGATCTCCACCCTCGCCGAACTGGAGGCCGAGTTCGGCGTCGCGCGCGTCACGGTGCGGCAGGCGATCGAACTGCTGGAGAACGAGGGCCTGCTCCGCCGCGTGCAGGGCAAGGGCACCTTCGTCGCCAGCGAAGTCGAGGACCGCCGCTGGCTGCGGCTCGACCTGCGCTGGCGCACCATCGCCGAGACCATCGGGCGGAACGTGCCGCGCTTCCTGCCGGCCGCCACCCCGCCGCCCCCGCCCCCCTTCGACGAGGGGGATGGGCCGCGCGCCGCCCCCTATCGCTACCTCGAAAGCGTGCAGTCCCGCCGAGGGCAGCCGTTCTCCTATGCGCGCGTCCACGTCTCGGAGGAGATCGTGGCGCTGGCCCCCGAGCGCTTCGCGGCCGAGCCGACCATCGCCGTGCTCGCGACCCTGCCCGACCTGACGGTGACCGGCGCGCGCCAGAGCTTCGTCGTCGGCGCGGCGGACACCCGGATCGCGGAGATGCTGAAGATCGGACTCGGGTCCCCGACCGTCGAGGCGCATCTCGTGGTCAACGACGGCGCGGGCCGGGCGATCTACGTCGCCGACGTGGTCTACCGCGGAGATTGCGTGCGGCTCGACGTCGACCTGCTCGGCTGAGCGGCGGTCATCGGCCGAGCAGGCGGCGCACCCGCGAGACCACCATCGACCAGAGCAGCGCGCCGGCCCCGAGCGGCGCGGCTTCAACCGGCGCCCGTCCGGCGAGGCTCGCGGCGAGATTGTCGGCGAAGACCCGCGTCAGCCGCCCGGCGAGGTCGCGCGCGACGCCGCCGCGGCTGATCTGCGCGAGCGGACCGGTGAGCGCATAGACCACCGAGACGTCGACCCGCGTCGCCTCCGGCCCCTCCTCCCGCAGCGCATAGGTCACGCGGCCGGTCGCCCGCGTGCCGCCCGCGCCCTCAGCGCCCTGACCTTCGATGGCGCCGGAGAAGGCGGCCGGGTCGGCGGAGACGGCGCCCTCGCCGGCGAAGGCGGCCGAGATCGGCCCGAGCGCCACGCGCATCTCGCCTTCGATGCGGCCGTCCGCCTCGACGCGGGTCAGCGCCGCGCCGGGCATGCAGGCGACGATCTTGCGCGGGTCCTGGAAGAAGGCCCATACGGCGGCGCGGGGAAACGGCGTGACGAAGCTTTGCGCGATCCGGGTCGAGCCGTCCGCCTCGACGCTGAAGGTCATCGCGCCTGCGGGCTCGGCTTTCTGCGGGGCCGCAGCCGCCGCGACCGTCGCCGCGAGCGGCGCGGTTCCGGACAGCGCGCGGCGCGGCGGGGCGGCGTCGACGCCCTCGCCGATCACCCGCGCGATGGCGCGCACGATCCCGGCGTAGCCGGTGCAGCGGCAGAGGTTGCCCGAAAGCTCGGCGCGGATGCGCGCTTCGTCGGGCTCGCGCACGCGCCGCGCGATGTCGCGCGCCATGATCAGCATCCCCGGCGTGCAGTAGCCGCATTGCAGCGCATGCTCGGCGGTGAAGGCGGCGCGCAGCCGCGCCGCCAGCGGATCGTCGTCAAGCCCCTCGACCGTGACGATCTCGGCGCCGTCGAGGGCGGCCGGCCAGGCGATGCAGCTCCGCGCCGGCGCGCCGTCGATCAGCACCGTGCAGGCGCCGCAGACGCCGTGCTCGCAGCCGAGGTGCGTCGCGGTCAGCATCTCCCGCTCGCGCAGGAAATCGGCGAGGTGCTGGCGGGCGGGGGCGTCGACCGCCACGCGGCGGCCGTTCACCGTCAGGGTCGCCTGGGTCATGTGGGGACATCTTCGAGCAGGCCGGCCCGCGCCGCGGCGCGACGGAAGGCGGCGCGGTGCAGGCGCCGCGCGACCGGGTCATGGTCGAGCCCGGCGGCGGCGAAGGGCGCGGCGAGGGCGTCCGGGTCGCGCAGCGCCTCGCTCGCGTCGGCGATCACCAGCGGGCGGCCGTCCGTCGCGCCGAAAGCCGCGCGGGCGACGCCGCGGTCGGGGTCGACCAGCACGCCGCACATCGCCTCGGCGTACTCGCCGAGCTTGCGGCAGAACTTCCACCAGCCCCAGCGCGCCGAGGCCGAGAACCGCGGCGCCTCCACGCCGACGACCAGCTCGTCGGGCGCGAGCGCCGGCGCGAAGGCGCCGTGCGCGAAGTCCTCCACCGCGACGCGGCGCACCCCGTCCGCGCCGAGCACGCGCACATGGGCGCCCATGGCGGCGAGCGCCGTCGGCCAGTCCGCCGCCGGGTCGGCGTGGGCGAGACTGCCGCCGATGGTGCCGCGGTTGCGCACCGCGCGATAGGCGATGCCGGCGGCGACCGCCGGCAGCGCGCCGCGGGTGGGGTCGGGCGCGGCGCCGTCCTCGATCTCGGCGTGGGTGACGCAGGCGCCGTAGACGACGCCCTCGGGCGTCTCGGAGACGCCGCGCAATTCCGGCAGATGCGCGATGCTGACGACCACCGCGGGCCGCGCGAGGCGCAGGTTCAGCATCGGCCCGAGGCTCTGCCAGCCCGCCGCCGCCTTGGCGCCCTCCCGCCCCAGCGCGGCGCGCGCCGCGTCGAGGTCGCGGGGGCGGACGATCTCGAACGCCGCCGCCTTCATCGCACGGCCTCAGCGGCCGCGATGGCCGAGAGGATCGCGTGCGGCGTCGCCGGCAGCGCGCCGATCTCCACGCCGAGCGGGGCCAGCGCGTCGTTGATCGCGTTCACGATGGCGGCGGGCGGCGCGATCGCGCCCCCTTCCCCGATCCCCTTCTGGCCGAACCGGGTGTTGGGCGAAGGCGTCTCCATGTGGGCGATGCGGATCGGCGGCGTCTCGGCGGCGCCCGGCAGGGTGTAGTCGGCCAGCGTCGAGGCGAGCGGCTGGCCGTTGGCGTCGTAGCGCATCGCCTCGTAGAGCGCCGTCCCGATCCCCTGCACCGCGCCGCCGTAGATCTGCCCGTCGACCACCATGGGGTTGAGCAGCACGCCGCCGTCCTCCACCACCACGTAGTCGAGCAGTTCGACGCCGCCCGTCTCGCCGTCGACCGCCACGACGGCGGCGTGGGTGGCGTAGGAGAAGGTGCCGGTGTCGACCACCGGACGATACCCGGCGGTCAGCTCCAGCCCGTCCGGGTCGACGTCGGCCGGCAGGTTCTGCGGGCGGCGGTAGAAGGTGCGCGCCACCTCGTCGAGCGACACCGACCCCCCTGGCCCGACCACCGCGCCGCCCTCCAGCCGCACCTCGTCGGGTTTCGCCTGCAGCAGATGCGCGCCGATCCGCAGCGCGCGCGCGCCGAGCTTCTCGCAGGCGGTCGCCACCGCGCCCCCCACCATCACCGCCGAGCGCGACCCCCAGGTGCCGGTGGAGTAGGGCGAGAGCGCCGTGTCGCCGTGGGAGACGGACACGCGGTCGGGGTCGATCGACAGGATCTCGTGCGCGACCTGCGCCATCGTCGTCTCGAAGGACTGGCCGTGGCTCTGCGCGCCGACGCGGATCTCTACGCCGCCGTCGGGCGTGAAGCGGGCGAAGCACTGCTCGAAGCCGGGCACCATCGGGATGCCCCAGCCGTGATAGACCGAGGTGCCGTGCGCGCCCTGCTCGCAGTAGGTCGCGTAGCCGATCCCGACGCGCCGCCCGTCCGGCTCGCCCGCCTTCTGGCGTTCGCGCACCGCGTCGTGGCCGATCATCGCGACGGCGCGGCGCACGCTCTCGGGGTAGTCGCCCATGTCGAAGTCCTTGCCGGTCACGTTGCGGAAGGGCATCTGCTCGGGGCGGACGAGGTTTCTGAGCCGGACCTCGTAGGGCTCGAGCCTCGCCTCCCGCGCGATGGCGTCGATGATCGACTCCATCGCGAAACAGACGCCGGTGCGCGCCACGCCGCGGTAGGGCACGATCGGCGGCTTGTTGGTGCAGACCGAATAGGTGCGGCAGCGGAAGGCCGGAAAGTCGTAGGGGCCCGGCAGGATCGACCCGACCTGCGCGGCCTCGAGGCAGGCGGAGAACGGGTAGACCGAGTAGGCGCCGGCGTCGACGTGGGCGACCGCGTCGAGCGCCAGCAGCCGTCCCTCGGCGTCGGCGTAGCCGGTGATCTCGTAATGGTGCTCGCGGCAGTTGGCGGCGGCGACGAGGTGCTCGCGGCGGTCCTCCAGCCACTTCACGGGCCGGTCGAGCTTCATCGCGAGCCAGGCGGCGCAAACCTCCTCGGGTTGCAGGAGGCCCTTCCAGCCGAAGCCGCCGCCGACGTCGGGCGCCGCCACGCGGATGCGCCGTTCCTCCAGGCCGAGGCATTCCGCCAGCCCCGAACGCACGATGTGGGGCATCTGGGTCGAGGTCCAGAGCAACAGCTGCTCCATGTGCCGGTCCCAGACCGCGACGCAGCCCTTGCCCTCCAGCGGCGCCATGCATTGCCGGCTGGTGCGCAGCTTGCGCGTGACGCGGATCGCCGCGTCGGCCGCCGCGCGCTCGATGTCGCCGTCGACGAAGGTCTCGAGGAACAGGTTGTCCGGCCAGTCGTCATGCACGCGCGGCGCGTCGGGCGCGGCGGCGCGCAGCATGTCGACGTTCGCCGGCAGCGCCTCGATGTCGAGCGCGACTTCGGCGGCGATGTCCTCCGCTTCGGCGCGGGTCTCGGCGACGCACATCGCGACCGGCTCTCCGGCGAAGCGCACCTTGTCGGTCGCCAGCGCCGGCTGTTCGGAGACGCGGAACCCCTTGAGGCCAGATCGGGCGAGGATGCCCTTCACCCCCGTCATGTCGGCCTGGGTGAAGACGCGGCCCGCGAAGCGCTCGGGCGCGCGCACGCCGCGCAGTCGCCCGTGCGCGACCGGGCTGCGCACGAAGGCGATCTCGACCTGGCCGGCCATGCGGATGTCGCCCACGAAGCGCCCCCGCCCGCGCAGCAGACGGTCGTCCTCGCGCCGCGGGACAGAGGCGCCCACCCCTTTCGGTCGCATCCGCATTCCTCCGCGCCCGCGCAGCGCCCAAGCTTGGCGCAATTGCTAACTTATTGATCTCGTATCCTCATGCGAGGATGAGATCCTATCAATGCATAAACCGGAAGAAATGCAAGCGCCTGTCAGAGCGGGTCGCAGGGGTCGGTTCCCGGCATTGGCGTCCACCCGTCCGGGCCCAACGTGAAGAGGGGTGCGCCGAAGACGAAGCGGACGCGATCCGCGATCCCCGGCGTCTGGGCGTCCAGCGCCGCGCGCCAGCGGGTCGACTGCGCCATGGCGACGACGACGCCCGCCACCTCGACGCCGATGCGCGCCATCAGCTTCAGGGCGGCGACGGCCGTCCGTCCGGTCGACACGGCGTCGTCGACCAGCGCGACGCGGCGGCCCTCGAGACGTGGCAGGAGGTTGGGATCGACGTAGAGGCGCTTGCCCGCGCCGGGGCTGGTGATCGAGGCCACAGGCTCGGACAGGGCGTCATCGTACCAGAACTTCCGTGAATACCCGAGAGGCGCGTAGGTCTCGTGTCCAAGCCGGCGCGCGACGTCGGGCGCATAGACGAAGCCGAGCGTCGGCAGGCCGACGACGAGGTCCGCATCGAGATCGCGCCCTCGCTCGGCCATGCCTGCCGCGATGGCGTCGTTCACCTCGAACGAGGCCTGGTTGGCGATCAGCGAGGCGGCTGCGCTGCCGTCCGGCAAAGCGCGCAGGGGCAGCGCCAGCACGCGGCCGCAGGGTAGCGCCACGGGAAACTCGTAGCGGAACGGCGGCCCGGCCCGACGTCCTCCGGGAAACCCAGGTTGAAGGCGGAGCCAACTCCTCGTGGTCGGGCGGATGAACCGCTGCTCGGCCGCCGATCGCTCGTCCATCCGCATCGCTCCGCCCCGATGGCGAAAGGTGTCGGACGGCCGTAGGCACAGGTCAAGTCAGCATGCGAGTCCCGGTCTCGACCGGACCGCCGCTTGCCGGAGGGCTCCGCGGTCGGTCGACAGGGGTCGCCTTCCCGAAACACCGGGGTGGACCTTCCCGATGCAGCCTCGGCCTCGGGCAGCGCGTCCTTGGAGATGCGGTCATCGGGGCCAAGTCTCCCGATACTCGCCCTCCCATGACCGAGGAGATCTCCGATGACCGACGTGCACCTCTTCTCAGGGCTCGACGTCTCACCGCCATCGCCCGCTGGTCAGAGAAGTCGAACGCCGGCCAGAAGCAATCACGCCGCGCGCGCAGCTGCGTCGGCCGCCGCGAGACGCCGGGTGAAATCGAACGTCTCCGGAGGAACGTTTGCGGAGGATGGCGGCGAACCGCCCGACCCTCCGAGGGACAAACCGTGTGAAACCGTACAGGGGCGACATCCGCACAGGGGCGCCGGCGGATGCTTCGGCCTCGGCGAGGCGTCGGAAACCGTAGCAGAAACGGAGGTTCCGCACCGCGACGGCAGGCTGCGTTTCGCGCCGGCTGCGTCGCACTCCCTGGCCACGCGGTTCGCGTCGCCGCGAAAAGCGCGTTCCCGGGTCGCGTCCAGCCCGCAGCGCGCCGAACGCACCTGACAAGCGATAGACGAAAGCGCCTGCGCGCGCCACGCCCGAGCGACGGGCTGAAGCCGCGGCGCGCCTCCAACCAGCGGAAGGGCGCGCTCAGCCGTTGGCTTCGCGAATTTTTTCAGCCGCCGCCTTGTCGAAAGAAACGCCCTTCGCCGCCAGCATGTCGTCAAGCTCGCCGGAAAGGGTCAGCTCGGTGACGATGTCGCACCCGCCAACGAATTCGCCCTTTACGTAGAGCTGCGGGATCGTCGGCCAATCGCTGAACGACTTCACGCCTTCCCGGATCTCGTCGTCAGCCAGGACGTTCACGTCGGCGAACTCGATCGCCATGTAGTTCAGGATCGAGGCGACGCGGGAAGAGAAGCCGCACTGCGGCATCGTCTTGACGCCCTTCATGAAGAGGACGACGTCGTTGGTCTCGATGATCGAGCGTATCTTGTCGTGGGCGGCGTCCGCCATGCTCACCTCTCTGGGATCTGCCCCGGTTGGTTCACTGCGGCGCGCTGGTCGTGAGGGCGAGCGCGTGCAGTTCGCCGCCCATCCGCCCCTTCAACGCCGCATAGACCATCTGATGTTGTTGAACGCGGTTCTTGCCGCGGAAAGCCTCCGCGACAACCGTCGCGGCGTAGTGGTCGCCGTCGCCGGCGAGGTCGCGGATCTCCACCCGAGCGTCCGGCAGCGCCTCGCGGATCAATCGCTCGATTTCCGCCGCTTCCATCGCCATCGGTCGCTCCGGTGGTTGAGAGTTTCACTCAGACAAAGAGTAGAGCGCACGCCTCGGCGGCGCAAGCGGGGGCGCGACGCGCCCCGTCGCCGCGGCCCCGCCCGCCGCTCAAGCGGCGCGCGCCAGATTGCGAAGCACGTAGTGCAGCACGCCGCCGTGCTCGACGTATTCGATCTCGATCTCGGTATCGATCCGGCAGAGCAGGGTGATCGTGCGCTTCGCGCCGTCCGGCGAGACGATCTCCGCCTCCACCGTCTGCCGCGGGCGCAAGGCTCCGTCGAGACCGCGGATCGAGATGGTCTCCTCGCCGGTCAGCCCCAGCGACTTGCGCGTGTCGCCGCCGGTGAACTCGAAGGGGATCACCCCCATGCCGACGAGGTTGGAGCGGTGGATGCGCTCGAAGCTCTCGG
>RECW01000202.1 GCA_007693835.1 Paracoccaceae bacterium
AGCGGCCGCCGCGGCCCGCCGGGCCCGCCGCCCCGGCCGCGCCGCAAGCCGTGACGCCCGCGCCGCCGCCGATCGATGCGGCGCGTCCCATCCCGGTCGGCCTGCTCCTGCCGCTGTCGAGCCCCGACGCCCGCACCCAGGCGCTCGCCGCCGATCTCGAAGCCGCGGCCCGGCTCGCGGCGGCCGAAAGCCGGGTGGCGCTGACGGTGCACGACGACGGCGGAGACCCCGCCGGCGCCGCCGCCGCGGCGCGGCGCGCGACGTCGGCCGGCGCGGCGATCCTGCTCGGCCCGCTGTTCAGCGCCCAGGTCGCGGCGGTGCGTCCGGTCGCCGAAGCGACCGGCGTGCCCGTCATCTCCTTCTCCTCCGACGCCGCGGCCGGCGCGCCGCCGGTCTGGGTGATGGGCGAACTGCCCGCCGTCGAGGCGGACCGCATCGTCGCCTACGCGGCCTCGCGCGGCCTCGGCTCGCTGGCGCTGGTGCGGCCGAACACCGACTACGGCGCGCTCGTCGACGCGGCGGTGCATGAGGCCGCCCGGCGTCACGGGGCGCGGGTCGTCGCGACCCTGCCCTACGATCGCAGCTTCGACGGCGTTCAGGCGGCCATCGGCGAAGGGGCGGGGCGGATCCGCGACGGCGGGGCCGACGCGGTGGTGATCGCCGACGGCGGCGACGCGCTGCGCGCCGTGGCCGCCTTCCTCGCCTTCAACGACGTCATGCAGCCGCGCGTGCGCTTCCTCGGCCTCGGCCAGTGGGACAGCCGGGCGACGCAGGCCGAGAGCGTGCTCCACGGCGGCTGGTTCGCCGCGGCCGACCCGGACGTCGGCGCGGATTTCCGCGCCCGGTTCCGCGAGGCGACCGGTCGCGAGCCGAACCCCTTGGCGGCGCTCGGATACGACGCCGTCAACGCGGTGGCGGCGATGGCCGGGCGCGGCGCCGGCGGCTTCGACGCGGGCGCCATCGCCAGTCCGCGCGGTTTCGACGGCGCGCGCGGCGCGTTCCGCCTCACCCCCGACGGCGCGAACCGCCGCGCGCTGGCGGTTTTGCAGGTCGGCGCCGACGGCTTCCGCGTGCTCGACCCCGCGCCGTCGCTCGCTCCCGGGTCCTGAGCCCGCCCTTGGACGGCCACGCCCCCCCATGTCCCGCGCTCGACGAGGCGGCCCTCGTCGCGCACGTTTCCGCGGCGCTGCGCGACGGGGGCCCCGACGCCGCCAGGCGCGCCGCGGCGCCGGTGCTGCGCGCGACGATCGCCGAGGGGCGCGCGGCGGTGCGCGCGGCGCTGCGCGCGCAGGCGGTCGACGGGCTCGGCGCCGCCCGGGCCCTCGCCGCGGTCACCGACGCGGTGGTGCGCGGGGCCATGGCGGTCGCTTCTGTGCTCCATCCCAACCCGAACCCGACTCAGGGCGAACGCCTGTCGGTCTGCGCCGTCGGCGGCTACGGGCGCGCCGAGATGGCGCCCTTCTCCGACGTCGATCTGCTGTTCCTGCGGCCCTACAAGAACACGGCGTGGGGCGAGAGCATGATCGAGACGGCGCTCTACCTGCTCTGGGACCTGCGCCTGAAGGTCGGCCATTCGGTGCGCACGGTGGACGAATGCCTGCGGCTCGCCGGCGGCGACGTCACCATCCGCACCGCGCTGCTGGAGAAGCGCCTGATCTGGGGCGACGCAGGGCAGTTCGAGACGCTCGACCGACGCCTCTGGAGCGAGCTGTTCGAGAAGACCGGCCGGGCCTTCGTCGAAGCCAAGCTCGCCGAGCGCGACGCGCGCCACGCCCGGCAGGGCGGCTCGCGCTACCTCGTCGAGCCGAACGTGAAGGAGAGCAAGGGCGGGCTGCGCGACCTGCAGACGCTCTACTGGATCGCGAAGTATCTCTACCACTGCGACAGCGTGGGCGATCTGGTCGCGCGCGGCGTCTTCACCGGCGACGAGGTGGCGACCTTCGACGCCGCCGAGCGGTTCCTCTGGACGGTGCGCTGCCATCTGCACTTCGTCGCCGGCCGGGCGCAGGAGCACATGACCTTCGACCTGCAGGTCGAGATCGCCGACGAGATGGGCTTCAAGGCCGAAGGCGGCCTGCGCGCCGTCGAGCGGTTCATGCAGGGGTACTTCCGCGCCGCGAAGGACGTGGGAGACCTCACGCGCTGGTTCTGCGCGGCGCTCGAACAGGCGCAGAAGAAGACGAAACCCGCCACGCCGATGATCGCGCGGCTGTTCGGCCTCGGCGGGCAGCCGGTGCTCGCGCCGGGGTTCCGTCTGCGCGACGGCCGCATCGACGTCGAGGGGCCCGAGACCTTCGACCGCGATCCGGCGAACATGCTGCGGCTGTTCGAGGAAGGTCTGCGGACCGGCGCGCTGGTCCACCCCGGCGCGATGCGGATGATCGCAGCCCGGCTCGACAAGGTAGACGACGCGCTCCGCGCGGATCCCGCCGCGAACCGCATCTTCCTCAAGCTGCTGACCCGCTCCGACGACCCCGAGCGCGCGCTCCGGCGGATGAACGAATGCGGGCTCCTGGGGCGCTTCGTGCCCGCCTTCGGGCGCATTGTCGCGATGATGCAGTTCAACATGTACCACCACTACACGGTGGACGAGCACAGCATCCTCGCCGTCGGCGGGCTGAAGCGGCTGGAGAAGGGCGCGCTGAACGCCGAACTGCCCGTCGCCTCGGAGATCCTCCGGGCGGGCTTCGACCGGGAGGTGCTCTACACGGCGCTGTTCCTGCACGACATCGGCAAGGGGCTGCCGGAGGACCACTCCGAAGTCGGCGCGCGCGTGGCGGAGCATCTCTGCCCGCGCCTCGGTCTCGACGCGGCGCAGACCGAGATGGTGGTCTGGCTGGTGCGCCATCACCTGCTGATGTCGGACGTCGCCCAGAAGCGCGACATCGCCGACCCGCGCACGGTGCGCGCCTTCGCCGACGTGGTGCGCACGCCCGAGCGGCTGCGGCTGCTGGTGGTGCTGACGGCCTGCGACATCCGCGCCGTGGGGCCGGGGACCTGGAACAACTGGAAGGCGCAGCTCTTGCGCAACCTCTACTTCGACACCCGGACGCTGCTGACGGGCGGCGCGGAGCGGCTGTCGCGCGCCGAACGCGTCGAGGAGGCGAAGCAGGCGCTGGCCGCGACGCTGGCGGACTGGCCGGCCGCGAAGGTCGCGGCGGAGATCGCGCGGCACTATCCGCCCTACTGGCTCGGGCTCGACGCCTCCGCCCACGCCGCCCAGGCCCGCCTCGCCGACGGCTACGACGGTCGCGCCCCGGCCCTCGCCATCGACCCCGAACCCGAGCGCGACGCGACCCGCGTGCTGATCCACATGGCCGACCATCCCGGCCTGTTCAGCCGGATGGCCGCGGCGCTGGCGCTCGCCCGCGCCTCGGTGGTCGACGCGCGCACCTTCACCACCGCCGACGGCATGGCGACGTCGGCCTTCTGGATCCAGGACCTCGAAGGGCGCGCCTACGACCCGGACGACTTCGACCGGCTCAAGCGCTCGATCCGCCGCGCGCTGAAGGGCGAACTGGCGCCGCGGGCGGCGCTCGCCGAGAAGCGGCGCGCGGTGAAGAAGCGCGAGCGGCCGTTCGAGGCGCCGACGCGCATCACCTTCGACAACGAGGCCTCGGACATCTACACCGTGATCGAGGTCGACACCCGAGACCGTTTCGGCCTGCTCTACGACCTCACCAGCACGCTGGCCGACGCCAGCATCAACATCTTCTCGGCGGTGATCGCGACCTATGGCGAGCAGGCCGTGGACGTGTTCTATGTCAAGGACCTCTTCGGGCTGAAGGTCCGCTCGCCGGCCAAGCAGCAGACCATCGCCCGAAAGCTCCGCGCCGCGATCGACCGCGCCGCCGAGGACACCCGACCCGTCGCCTAGGACCCGTCATGCCCGACACGCCGATCCGCCTCGCCCGCAGCTTCGCCACGGTGGGGGGCTGGACCTTGGGGAGCCGCATCCTCGGTTTCGTCCGCGACGTGATGATCGCGGGTTTCCTCGGCTCGGGGCCGGTGGCGGACGCGTTCTTCGTCGCCTTCCGCCTGCCCAACATGTTCCGCCGCTTCTTCGCCGAGGGCGCCTTCAACATGGCCTTCGTGCCGCTCTATGCGAAACGGCTGGCGGGGGAGGGGCGGGCCTCGGCGCGGGGGTTCGCAGAGGAGACGCTGGCCGTCCTGCTGTCGTCGCTGCTCGCGATGACGGCGCTGGCGCTCGTCTTCATGCCGACGCTGGTCTTCCTGCTGGCGGCCGGTTTCGCGGACGACCCGGAGCGGTTCGACCTCGCCGTGGTCTACGGGCGCATCCAGTTCCCGTATCTGCTCTGCATGTCGCTGACGGCGCTGTTCTCGGGGATGCTGAACGCCATGGGGCGGTTCTCCGCGCCCGCCGCCGCGCCGATGCTGCTGAACGCGGCGCTGATCGGCGCGATGGCGCTGGCGGCCGCCTTCGCGTGGCCGGTGGGCGACGCGCTGGCGTGGGGCGTGTTCGCGGCGGGCTTCGCGCAGGTGGCGCTCGTCGCCTTCGCCGCGCGCGAGGCCGGCATGACGCTGCGGCTCCGCGTCCCGCGGCTGACGCCCGGCGTGCGGCGGCTGATCAGGCTCGGCGTGCCCGGCGCGGCTTCGGGCGGGGTGGTGCAGATCAACCTGCTGATCGGCACGGTGATCGCGTCGTTCTTCGCCGGGGCGGTCTCGTGGCTCAGCTACGCCGACCGGCTCTATCAGTTGCCGCTCGGGGTCGTGGGCGTGGCGATCGGGGTGGTGCTGCTGCCGGAGCTGTCGCGCCGGGTGCGCGCCGACGATCACGCCGGCGTGCGCGAGGCGATGAACCGCGCCGCCGAGTTCGCGCTGCTGCTCACCCTGCCCGCGACCGTCGCCCTGCTGGTCATCCCCGTCGAGATCGCGTCCGGGCTGTTCGAGCGCGGAGCGTTCACCCGCGCCGACACGAACGCGGTCGCGGCCGCCATGGCGCTCTACGCCGTCGGCCTGCCGTCCTTCGTGCTGCAGAAGGTCGCGCAGCCGGCGTTCTTCGCGCGCGAGGACATGGTCTCTCCGCTGCGCTACGCGACGGTCTCGGTCGTGGTGAACACGGCGATCGCGCTCGGCGGCGCCCCGCTGGTCGGCTGGCTGGCGATCCCCTTCGGCACATCGGTCGCCGGCTGGGTGCATCTCTGGCTGCTCTGGCGCGGCGCGGCGCGGCTTCACGGCGCCGACCTGCTGGACGCGCGGCTGGCGTCTCGCGCGCCCCGGATGATGCTCGCGGCGCTCGTGATGGGGGCGGCCATATACGGGCTGGCGTGGCTGCTCGCCCCGGCTTTCGCGCGGGGCGACACGCGCGTCTTCGCCCTGCTCGCCGTGGTTGCGGTCGGCGCGGGAACCTACGCCTGGGCGGCTTTCGGGTTCGGCGCGGTCGCGCGCGCGGATTTGCGAACCGCCCTGTCGCGTCGGTGAAATTCAGCTTCACCCGGCGCGGACGGCTGCTAAGGTGCGCCCCAACCATAACGCGCGACAACGGAGAGGTCTTTCGATGACACCCCTCGACAAGCTGAAGGCGGATCTGCGCGCAGGCCGCGTCAGCCGCCGCCGCTTCATGGAGGGCGCGCTCGCCCTCGGTCTCGCCGTGCCGGCCGCCGAAGGGCTGATGGCGCAGGCGAAGGCCGCGACCCCGCAGACCGGCGGCACGTTCCGCCAGGCGCTGACCGGCGGGTCGTCGAGCGACAGCATGAACCCGGCGACGATCCTCGACAGCTACATGATCAACGTCAGCTCGCAGCTGCGCAACAACCTGACGGAGATCGGCCCCGACAACCTGCTCCGCGGCGAACTCGCCACCGAGTGGGAGGCGACGCCCGACGCCGCGACCTGGACCTTCAAGCTGCGCGACGGCGTCGAGTTCCACAACGGCAAGAGCCTGACGACGGAGGACGTGGTGCAGAGCTTCCGGCACCACATGGGCCCCGACGCCGCCTCGGGCGCCGCGGGCATCGTCGCGCAGATCGAGGAGGTCAAGGCCGACGGCCCGGATCGCGTCGTCTTCGTGCTGAAGGGCGGCAACGCCGACTTCCCCTATCTCGTCTCCGCCTATCACCTGGCGATCTGCCCGGCGGTGGACGGCGGCGGCATCGACGCCAACTCGGGCGTCGGCACCGGCGGCTACATCGTCGAGAGCTACGAGCCCGGCGGGCGCACGCTGGTGCGGCGCAATCCCAACTACTGGAAGGCCGACGCGGCGTTCTTCGACTCGATCGAGAACCTGTTCATCGCCGACCCGACGGCGCGGACCAACGCGCTGCGTTCGGGCGAGGTCGACTGCATCACCAACCTCGACCCGTCCGTCGCCGGGCTGATGGGGCGCGACCCGAACATCCGCGTCGTGCCGACCTACGGCAACAAGCACGGCACCCTGCCGATGAACACGACCCTCGCGCCCTTCGACAACAACGACGTCCGTCTCGCGCTGAAGTACGCGATCGACCGCAAGGACGCGCTCGACAAGATCGCCTTCGGCTACGGCGAACTCGGCAACGACCATCCCATCGGGCCGGCGAACATCTTCCGCGCGACCGAGGACGAGATTCCGCAGCGCGAGTTCGACCCCGATCGCGCCCGCTACCACCTGCGCCAGGCCGGGCTGGAGAACCTGTCGGTCGACATCCATCTCGCCGACTCGGCTTTCACCGGCGCGATCAACCTCGGCCAGCTGTTCGCCGAGACGGCGCGGACCGCGGGCATCAACATCCGCGTGGTGCGCGAGCCGGACGACGGCTACTGGTCCGACGTCTGGCTGGTGAAGCCGTGGGTCGCCTCCTACTGGGGCGGCCGGCCGACCGAGGACTGGATGTTCTCCCAGGTCTACTCCTCCGGCGCCGACTGGAACGAGGCGCGGTGGGAGAACGAGCGCTTCAACCAGCTTCTGGTCGAGGCGCGCGTCGAACTCGACCAGGCGAGGCGCAGGGAGTTGTACGTCGAGATGCAGCGGCTGGTGCGCGACGACGGCGGCTCGGTGATCCCGCTGTTCCTCGCCTTCACCCAGGCGGTGACGACGAACGTCGGCATGCCCGAGGTTCTGGCGAGCAACTGGGAGCTCGACGGCCACAAGAACGGCGAGCGCTGGTGGTTCGTCTGATCTGACGCGGCGTCCGGCGGCTCTCCGCCGGACGCCCGCGACCGCGCGTTCGCAGGGGCGTTCGCCGACGCAGAACGCCCCGAGCCGCCGCCGAGGTCGGCCATCGCCGGGCGCCGCAGCTTTTCCTTCGGTGCGCGATGGCGGGCGGTGAGGGCGCTTCGCGACCAGGAGCGGTTTCTCCCGTCGGCCAACTGTCTTTGGGCTGCAAAAACAGAGGCTTGTCGGGCTGCTCTGGTTCGAGCAGGCCGCTTCGCATGTTAACGCTGCGGCTTCGCAGGCGGATTTCGACCGGTGCAGGCGCGTCGCATCGGGCAGCCGGTCGAAGACGCGGCCGTGTCACAATTCCTTCATGCAACCGTTGTGTCGGCGACATACGAAAGCGGTATGGCCTCGCCGATCGCAGAGATGCGATCCAAGTTGACCAGTGGAGAGACCATGACACGCATCGCTGCCCTGCTTGCAGCCTCGACGGCGCTGATGGCGGCGCCGGCCGTGGCGCAGACCGTCGACCCCAATCTCCCGGAGTACGAGGCCGTCTCGGGCGTCTCGGGCAATCTGGTGTCGATCGGGTCGGACACGCTCAACAACCTGATGACGCTGTGGTCGGAAGGCTTCCGAGGCTTCTACCCCAACGTCGCCGTGCAGATTCAGGGCGCCGGTTCGGGCACCGCGCCGCCCGCCCTCGTGGAGGGCACCGCCCAGTTCGGCCCGATGTCGCGCCCGATGCGCGGCACCGAGATCGAGGAGTTCGAGGCGCGGTTCGGCTACCCCCCGATTCCGCTGCGCGGCGCCATCGACGGCATCGGCGTGTTCGTGCACAAGGACAACCCGATCGAGTGCCTCAGCCTGCAGCAGGTCGACGCGATCTTCTCCAGCACCCGGTCGGGCGGGGCCGATGCGGCGATCACCACCTGGGGCGAAGCGGGGCTGACCGGCGAGTGGGCCGAGCGCCCGATCGCCATGTACGGCCGCAACTCGGCCTCGGGCACCTTCGGCTACCTCCGTGAGGTCGCGCTGTTCGGCGGCGACTTCAGCGCCGAAGTGCGCGAACAGCCGGGCTCCTCGACCGTGATCCAGGGCGTCGCCGCCGATATCGGCGGCATCGGCTATTCGGGCATCGGCTACGCCACCGCGGACGTGCGCGCCATCGCCATCTCGGCCGAGCCGGGCGGCGAATGCTTCGAGCCGACCGCCGAGCACGCGGGGTCGGGCAATTATCCGATCGCGCGCTTCCTCTACGTCTACATGAACGTCAACCCGAACGAGCCGCTGGAGCCGCTGCGCGCCGAGTTCGTGCGCTACGTCTACAGCCAGTCGGGCCAGGCGGACGTGATCCGCGCCGGCTTCATTCCGGTCGTGGCGGCCATCGCCAACGCCGACTTGCAGGCGTTCGGGCTGCTCGACTAAGCCGCCGTCGACAGCATCGGCCGGGGCGGCGCGAGCCGCCCCGGCTTCGACGTCTCCGCCCGCGGGGTGCGGGCGACAAGGCCACCGGGAGGCACCATGGCCGACACGACGCGCACGGACGCCCATTCGGACGACTATGGCGAGGAGCTGAACAACCAGCAGTCCGCCAGCGCCATCGCATCCCGGCTGCGCCAGCGCAGCATGGAGACGCGGACCAGCGTGAAGCTCGGCGACAACATCGCGAAGTGGGTCATCACGCTGGGGGGGCTGCTCGTCATCGTCGCTGTGCTCGGCATCATGATTTTCCTGTTCCGCGTGGTGCTGCCGCTGCTCGCGGGCGGCGAGGAGCTCGGCAGCGTCCGGCACCAGCTCGTCACCGACCAGGACGTGATCTGGGTGAACGGCGACGAGTTCCAGACGCTCGGCGCGGTCGTCGGCGCGGAAGGGCGCGTCATCACTTTCCACATCCCGACCGGCGTCGAGGTTTCGCGGAGCGAGTTCGATTTCGACGGCGCCGTCGTCACGGCGGTTTCCGGCACGCTCGAGCGCGATCGTGTCGCCTTCGGCTTCGACGACGGCACCGTGCGTTTCGCCACGCTCGGATTCGAGTCCCGGAGCACGGCGCGGCGCAATCTGCCCGCCGGTCTGATCGACCTGGACGAGCGCGACCGGATGCTCGACGGGCGCGTGTTCACCGAAGTCGGCACCGGGGATTTCCGGACGCTGTCCGCCGTCAACGAACTGGGCGCGAGCGAGCGCGTCTCAGACTTTCCCATCGTCGCCATCGACTACCGCGTCGGCGGCACGCGCGAGCGGCCGGTGCTGGCCTTCGCGACCGTTGACGCCGAAGGCGCCGTGCGCGTCAGCCGCTCCCGCGTCCAGATGAACATGATGACCGGCGAGCAGACGGTGACGACGACGACGGTGGAGGCGCCGCCCCTCCCGTTGCAGCCCGGCGTGTCCGTCACAGGGATTCTGCTCTCCGGCAGCGCCGATCGCGCCATCGTCGCGGCCGACAACGGTTTCGTCTACCGCTACGACCTGCGCAACTTCGACGACCCGCAGCTCGCGGAGAGACGGCGCGTCGGCGACGAGGGGGTCGCGGTGACCGCGATGACCTTCCTGTCGGGCGAGGAGGCGCTGGTGGTGGGCAGCGAGGACGGCGGCGTCACCGTCTACTTCCGTCTGCAGACCGGCACGCCGGACACGACCGACGGGCGAGAGCTTGTCCGCGCGCGGACGCACGCGTCGATGCCCGCCGCCATCGTCGACCTCTCGGAAGCGCAGCGGCAGAAGGAGTTCGTTGCCACCGACGCCGAGGGCAACGTCTGGGTCTACCAGTCCACCGCCGACCGGGTGCTGTTCCAGCTTGCCCGCACCAGCGCGGTGAACACCGAGTCCACGGCGATGATCTTTCCCCGCTCGGACGGGGTGATGCTGGTCAGCCAGGGCGGCGAGGTCGAGGCCTGGCAGT
>RECW01000097.1 GCA_007693835.1 Paracoccaceae bacterium
CGAGGTCGCGGTCGATCAGTTCCTGGCAGAACGCCTTGAACTTCTTCTTGTTGATCGTCGGCTCCTCGTCGGCGAGGATGAAGAAGCCGACGTCGTGGTTCTTCACCAGATCCTCGATCTCGTCGACCACCGCCTTCGGATCGCGGATGCGGTAGTTCCGCCAGAACATCCACTGCGAGCAGAAGCTGCAGGTGAACGGGCAGCCGCGGGCCATGTTCGGGATCGCGACGCGCTTGTTCATGGGGATGTAGATGTACTTCTCCCATTCGAGCACCGACCAGTCGGGCTTGATCGCCTCGAGATCCTTCACCGGCGGCTCGGCGGGCGTGGCGATGATCTTGCCGTCCTCGACGAAGGCGAGGCCCTTGATCGCCTTGCGCTTCGTCGCCCACTCGCCGCTTTCCACCGCGCGCACGATGTTGACGATGATGTTCTCGCCCTCGCCGCGGGCGATGACGTCGATCCACGGCGCTTCGGTCAGCACCTGCTGATACATGAAGGTGGCGTGGATGCCGCCGAGCAGCGTCACCGCGTTCGGCTGCTCCTCCTTCGCGATCTTCAGCAGATTCTGCGCCTTGTAGATCGACGGCGTGATGGCCGTGGCGCCGATGATGTCGACGTCCTGCTTGCGCAGCATCTCGCGGACCTGATCGTCCGTGAGGTGGTTGGTCATCGCGTCGATGAAGGTGACGTCCTCGTAGCCCTGCGCCTTGAGCGCGCCGGCCAGATACGCGACCCACGCCGGCGGCCAGTTGCCAGCGATCTCCGCGCCGCCCGAGTGATAGTTGGGGTGGATCAGCAGAATGCGCATCGCAGGGCCTCCCGAGCCGGTGAGATTTGTCAGCGCAACCTGACAGGACCGGCGCATCGGCGAATTGACGCCGGTCAAGACGGCGCAAGACGGCGCGCGAGCCTTTCGTCGGACGCGGCGCGGCCGCTTGTCCGGCGCAGACCGCCCCCATATGGTCCGCGCGCCGGAGACAGGGTCCGGCGAGCAACCGCAAGGCCGACCGATGCTCGATCTTCTGCGCCGCGGCGTCCGCTCCTGGGTGGCCAAGGTCCTGCTGGGCCTCTTGGTCGCGAGCTTCGCCGTCTGGGGGATCGGCGACATCGGGGCCGGGTTCTCGACCCGCGTCGCGACCGTCGGCGACCGCGCGGTGGAGGCCGACGCCTTCGCCCGCAGACTGCGCTCGGAGCAGCAGCGCTTCGGGCTCGACCCGTCGATGATCCGCGCCTCGGGCCTCGACCGCTTCGTGCTCGCGGGGCTGGTGCGCGAAGCGGCGCTGGCCGAAGCGGCGGCCGGCCTCGGCGTGTCGGCCCCCGATTCGGCCGTGGCGCGGACAGTGCGCTCCGATCCTTCGTTCCTTGTGGGCGGCCAGTTCGACGCGACGCAGTATCAGAACGCCGTGCGCCGGGTTTATCCGTCGGTCGGGGCCTTCGAGGAGACGGTGCGCCGCTCGCTCGCCAGCGCCCTGATCTCCGAGGCGGCGCTGCTCGGCGCGACGCCGCCCCCCGGCATGGCCGAGGCCATCGCGCGCTTCAGCGAGGAGCGCCGCGTCTTCGACATCCTGACGCTGACCGCCGACGCCCACGCCGGCGAGACGCCCGAGCCCGACGACGCGGCGCTGGCCGCGCACCTCGAAGCGCATCCCGAGCGCTTCACCGACCCCGAGCGCCGCGACGTGACGTGGCTCCACATCGATCTCGCGGCGCTGGCGCGAGGGGTGGAGGTTCCCGAGGAAGAAGTCCGCGCGCTGTATGAAGAGGAGCGTGATCGGCTGGCGACGCCCGAACGGCGCGCGGTAGACCAGATCGTGTTCGACGAAGCGGCGGCGGCTGAGGCGGCGCTGGCGCGGATCGAGGCCGGCGAGACGGACTTCGACGGCCTGCTCGCCGAACGCGGGCTGACGCGGCGGGACGCGTCGCTCGGCGTCGTGACGCGGCGCGACCTGCGCGGGGAGCGGGCCGACGTCGCGTTCCGCGACCCTGCGCCGGGCGTCGTCGGGCCGGCGCCCGCCGCCGGCGGCTTCGCGCTGCTCGACGTGCGGGAGATCACGCCGGGATCGGAGGTTCCCTTCGAGACGGTGCGCGACGACCTCGCCGCGGAGCTCGGCGCCGAGCGCGCGCGCCCCGAGGCCGACCGGATCGCGGAGGCGGTCGAGGATCTTCGGGCCGGCGGCGCGACCATCGAGGAGGCCGCGGGCGAGTTCGATCTCGCCTTCGGGCGGATCGCGGGTCTCGCCGGCGACGGCTCGCTGCCGGGCGGGGCGCGGGCGGACGGGCTGGTCGCGAGCGACGCTTTTCTCGACGAGGCCTTCGCCGCCGAACCGGGCGCCGAGCGGCGCATGGCCTTCGCGCCGGACGGCGGCTATTTCCTCGTGCGCGTCGACGCCGTGACGCCGCCGGCGACCCCGCCGCTCGATGCGATCCGCGACCGGGTGGCGGAGGACTGGCGGGCCGAGGCGCGGCGCGCGGCGCTCGCCGAAGCGGCGGAGGGCGCGCGCGCCCGGATCGCCGAAGGCGAGAGCGTCGAGGCGGTCGCGGCCGATCTGGGCGTCACGCCGGGCCAGGCGGGGCCGATCCGCCGGCAGGACCCCGAGCCGCGGATCGGCGAGACGGCGCGGGCCGCGCTCTTCGCCGGAGAGCCGGGGACGGTCGCCGTGACGGCGACGCCCGCCCGCGCCGTGGTGGCGGTGCTGCGCGAGGTGCGGCCGGCCGACGACGCCGGCGCGCTCGCCGGGTCGATCCGGCGCGCCCTCGCGGCGTCGGTCGCCGAGGATCAGGCCGAACTGCTCGGCCGGGCGCTGGAGGATGCGGCGGGCGTGCGCTTCAACCCGTCGGTGCTCGACAGCGTGATCTCCCAGGTCGGCGGCTGAGATGGAGATCCAGCCCGGCTTCGACGCCTTCGAGACGCGGTTCGCGGCCGGCGAGAACGCGGCGCTCTGGACGACTCTGGTCGCGGACCTCGATACGCCCGTCTCGATCATGCTGAAGCTCGCCGAGGCGCGGGCGGACAGCTTCCTGCTCGAGTCGGTCACCGGCGGCGAGGTGCGCGGCCGCTACTCCATCGTCGGCATGAAGCCCGACCTGATCTGGCGCTGCCGGGGCGCGCAGGCCGAGATCAACCGCGCCGCCCGCTACGACGCGGACGCCTTCGAGCCCGACCCGCGCCCGCCCCTCGACAGCCTGCGCGCGCTGATGGCCGAGAGCCGCATCGCCCTGCCCGACGCGCTGCCGCCCATGGCGGCGGGTCTGTTCGGCTTTTTCGGCTACGACATGGTGCGCCTCGTCGAGCGCCTGCCCGCCCCGAACCCCGACCCGCTCGGCCTGCCGGACGCCGTGCTGATGCGCCCGACGATCATCGCCATCGTCGACTCGGTGAAGGACGTGGTGACGCTGGTCGCGCCGGTCTGGGCCGCGGCCGGCGAGAGCGCGCGCGCGGCCTACGCCCGCGCCGCCGAGCGGCTGTCGGACGCCGTCGCCCTGCTCGACCGGGCGCCGGGCGCCGACCGCAGCCCGGCCCCGCCGCCGGGCCCCGCGCCGGAGCCGGTGTCGAACACGACCGACGACGAGTATCGCGCGATGGTCGGCAAGGCGCAGGACTACATCCGCGCCGGCGACATCTTTCAGGTCGTCCCCTCCCAGCGGTGGACCGTCCCCTTCCCGCTGCCGCCCTTCGCGCTCTATCGGGCGCTGCGGCGCACCAACCCCTCGCCCTACATGTTCTTCTTCAACTTCGGCGGCTTCCAGGTGGTCGGGGCGTCGCCGGAGGTGCTGGTGCGGCTGCGCGGGCGCACCGTCACCATCCGCCCGATCGCCGGCACCCGCCCCCGCGGCGCGACGCCCGAGGAGGACCGGCGGCTGGAGGCGGAGCTGCTCGCCGACCCCAAGGAGCGCGCCGAGCACCTCATGCTGCTCGACCTCGGCCGCAACGACGTCGGCCGCGTGGCGAAGATCGGCACGGTCGACCCGAACGCCCAGTTCACCATCGAGCGCTACAGCCACGTCATGCACATCGTCTCCAACGTCGACGGGACCTTGCGCGACGATCTCGACGCCATCGACGCGCTGCTTGCGGGCCTGCCCGCCGGCACGGTGTCGGGCGCGCCGAAGGTGCGGGCGATGGAGATCATCGACGAGCTGGAGAAGGAGAAGCGCGGCGTCTATGCGGGGGGCGTCGGCTACCTCGCCTCGGGCGGCGACATGGACATGTGCATCGCGCTCCGCACGGCGGTGGTGAAGGACGGCGCGCTCTATGTGCAGGCCGGCGGCGGGGTGGTCTATGACAGCGACCCCGAGGCGGAGCGGATGGAGACGGTGCACAAGGCGCGCGCGCTCATCCGCGCCGCGGAGGACGCGGCGCGCTTCGCGGCGCGCGGCAACCGCTAGGATCGACGCGGTTTTTTCCTTGCGCCTCAGGGTTGTGTGCGTCACGCTTCGCGCATGAGCTTCGACAGCGACCCGACAAAGCTCCATGTCGCGTGCTTCGGCGCCGCGTGCTGGGACGTGATCGCCCGCCCGCGCGCCGGCGGGCGGGGCGCCGACGTGCCGGGCTCGGTCGAGACGCGCCCGGGCGGCGTGGCCCTCAACGTGGCGCTGGCGCTCGCCGCGGCGGGCCTCCGCGTCAGCCTGATCGGCGCGGTGGGCGACGACGACGAAGGGCGGCTGCTCGCCGCGCGGCTCAGGGCGGCGGGCGTCGGCGTGGACGGTCTGATGACCTACGAAGGCGCGGCCACCGGCCGGTACGTGGCGATGGAGCGCGTGGACGGCGACCTGCTCGCGGCGGTCCACGACGCGAGCGCCCTCGATGCGATGGCGCCCGAGCATCTGCCGCTCGCAGGCCTCCCGCCGGCGACGGCATGGTTCGTCGACGCCAATCTGCCCGCGCCCGTGCTGAAAGCCCTCGCCGCGGCGCCCGACCGCCCGCCGCTGATGGCCGACGCCGTTTCCGTCGCCAAGGCCGCAAAGCTGCGCCCGCACCTCGGGCAGATCGCCACCCTCTACTGCAACCGCTCGGAGGCGGAGGCGATCTGCGCCACGGGCCTCAACGCCGCGCGGGCGGCGGCCGAGGCGCTGGTCCGCCGCGGCGCGGCGCGCGCCGTGGTGACGGACGGGCCTCAGGCGGCCGCCGACGCCGGCCCGCACGCAGCCGTCACCCTGCGCCCTGCGGCGGGCGCGCTCCGCTCGGCGACCGGCGCCGGCGACGCGCTGATCGCGGCCCATCTCGCCGCCCACCTCGGCGGCGCGCGCCCCGAGGAGGCGCTCGCCGCCGGCCTCGCCGCGGCCGGCGCCCATGCCGGCGTGGAGCCCGTCGCCGTCCGCGCGCGCGCATGATCCCGCTGACGCAAAGCGCCGAAGTCGCCGAGGCCGCGCGCGACGGGCTGCCGGTCGTCGCGCTCGAAAGCACCATCGTCACCCACGGCCTGCCATGGCCGCGCAACCTCGAGACCGCGCGGCTGGTCGAGGCGGCGGTCCGTGCGGAGGGCGCTTGCCCCGCGACCATCGCGGTGGTCGGCGGGCGGGTGCATGTCGGGCTCGACGGCGCGGCGCTGGAGCGGCTGGCGCAGGCGTCGGACGTGGCGAAGCTGTCGCGCGCCGATCTCGCCGCGCGCATGGCGCTGATGGCCGACGGCTCGACCACCGTGGCCGCCACCATGATCTGCGCGCGGCTGGCCGGGGTGGAGGTGTTCGCGACCGGAGGCGTCGGCGGCGTGCACCGCGGCGCGGAGACCTCGTTCGACGTCTCGGCCGATCTCGACGAACTGGCGAAGACGCCGGTCACGGTGGTCAGCGCGGGCGCCAAGGCGATCCTCGACCTGCCGAAGACCCTGGAGGCGCTGGAGACCCGCGGGGTGCCGGTGATCGGCTGGCGCACCGACCGTTTTCCGGCCTTCTGGTCGCGCGACTGCGGCCTCGCCGCGCCGCTGCGCATGGACGAGGCGGAGCAGGTGGCCAAGGCGCACCGCCTCCGCGCCGCGCTGGGGCTGGAGGGGGGACAACTGGTCGCCAACCCGATCCCGGAGAACGCGGAGATCCCCTACGCCGAGATCGCGCCGCTGATCGAGGCGGCGGTGGCCGAGGCGGCGGCGGAAGGGGTGTCGGCCAAGGCGGTCACGCCGTTCCTGCTGTCGCGCATCCTCGCGGCCACCGGCGGGCGCAGCCTCGACGCCAACGTGGCGCTGATCGAGAACAACGCCCGCCTCGCGGCCCGCATCGCCTGGGCGCTGAAGCGGGAGCCGAAGCCGTGAGCGCGGTCGAGGCTCTGATCCGCCTGCACCTGGACACGCCGCGGCAAGGGCCGGGCGACCCGGCGTTGCTCGACCGCATGGTCGCGGCGGTGAAGCCGCCGTTCGCGCCTCAGGTCGCCGACCTCGGCTGCGGGACCGGCGCGACGGCGATCCGCCTCGCCGAGCGGCTCGGCGCGTCGGTGCTGGCGGTCGATGCGGCGGCGCCCTTCATCGCCGCCCTCGCCGACCGGCTGGAGGCGCAGCGGCCGGTCGCCGGGCGCGTGACGCCGGTGCTCGGCGACATGCTGGCGCCGCCGGTCGCGCCGGGGTCGCTGGATCTGATCGTCTCGGAAGGCGCCGCCTACGCCGTGGGGTTCGAGACGGCGCTGGCCGCGTGGCGGCCCCTTGTGCGGCCCGGCGGCGGCTGCGTCGTGTCGGAATGCGTCTGGTGGGGGGCGGACCGGCCGGCGGAGGCGGCGGGCTTCTGGGCCGAGGGCTATCCCGGCATGGGGAGCGTCGCCGACGCGCTGGCTGCGGCCGAGCAGGCCGGCTGGCGCTTCGCCGCCGCCGAACGGCTGCCCGCGGCGGCGTGGTGGACCAGCTACTACGACCCGCTCCGCGCGCGCATCGCCGCGCTGAAGCCCGGCGCCGACAAGGCGCTCGCCGAAGCCATCGCAGAATCCGAGCGCGAAATGGCGGTGTTCGAGCGGTTCTCCGACGCCTACGGTTATGTCCTCCTCGCTCTCGTCGCCCCCTGAGGGCGCGGCGGCGCGGCCGATCCTGATCGCCGGACCGACCGCCTCGGGGAAATCAGGTCTGGCGCTGGCGTTGGCGGAAAGGCTCGGCGGCGCCGTGATCAACGCCGACGCGCTGCAGGTCTACGCCGGATGGCGCGTGCTGACGGCGCGACCCGCTGCGGAGGAGGAGGCCCGCGCGCCGCACCGGCTCTACGGGTTCCTGCCGCTTGACGCGCCCTATTCGGTGGGGCGCTGGTTGCGGGCGGTCGAGGGCGTGCTGGCCGAATGCGCGGCGGAGGGTCTGCGGCCGATCATCGTCGGCGGCACGGGGCTTTATTTCCGCGCGCTCACCGAAGGGCTGACGCCGATCCCCGAGCCGACGCCCGAGATCCGCGCGGCGGCCGAGGCGCGGCTCGCGGCTCTCGGCGTGGCGGGCTTCGCCGCCGAGATCGCCGCGCGCGACCCCGAGACGTCGGCGCGCCTCGACTGCGCCAACCCCCGCCGCCTGCTCCGGGCGTGGGAGGCGCTGGAGCAGACCGGCGAGGGCCTCGCCGCCTGGCACGCGCGCACCCCGCCGCCGCCCCTGCCGCTGGACCGGACCGTTCCGCTGCTGCTCTCGCCCGACCGCGCGACGCTCTACGCCCGGTGCGACGCGCGGTTCGACGCGATGCTGGCGGGCGGCGCGCTCGACGAGGCGCGCGCCGTGGCCGCGCTCGGCCTGCCGGAGACCGCGCCGGGGTTGAAGGCGGTCGGCGGGCGGGAGTTGATCGCCCATGTCCGGGGCGACTCATCGCTGGCCGAAGCCGCCGACGCGGCCAAGGCGGCGACCCGCAACTACGCCAAACGCCAGATCACCTGGTTCCGAAAACGCATGATTGCGTGGCAGGCGCTTTCGGCGAAAGAAAGTTCCGAAAATCTGGCCGCGGCGACACTTTATGCGGGCGAACGGCCTTGACCCGCCTTTCGGCTCGCGCCATACCCTCGGCCATACACGAAGGACGAACGGCATGGCTTTTCTCGTAGTCATCGGTGGGCGCGCGGACAGGCGCGGGGATTGACCCCGACGCCCTTCTGCGCGCGCGACAGGCCCTCCGGGGCCTTTTTTGTTGGCTATGGGACGACCTGACGTCAGGCAAGCAAGGAGACGGCCCCCAATGGTCCAAGACCAGATGGCCCAAGACCGGACGGCCCGAGAGATGACCGGCGCCGAAATCGTGGTGAAGGCCCTGCGCGATCAGGGCGTCGAGGTGGTGTTCGGCTATCCGGGCGGGGCCGTCCTGCCGATCTATGACGAGATCTTCAAGCAGAACGACATCCAGCATGTGCTGGTGCGCCACGAGCAGGGCGCGGCCCACGCCGCCGAAGGCTACGCCCGCTCCACCGGCAAGCCGGGCGTGGTGCTGGTGACGTCCGGCCCCGGCGCCACGAACGCGGTGACCGGCCTGACCGACGCGCTGATGGACTCGATCCCGCTGGTCTGCCTCACCGGACAGGTGCCGACCTTCATGATCGGCAACGACGCCTTCCAGGAGGCCGACACCATCGGCATCACCCGTCCCTGCACCAAGCACAACTGGCTGGTGAAGGACACGGGGAAGCTCGCCGACACGATCCACGAGGCGTTCCATGTGGCGACGTCCGGCCGCCCCGGCCCCGTGCTGATCGACATTCCGAAGGACGTGCAGTTCGCCACGGCCGCCTACAAGGCGCCGGAGGAGGCGCGGCGCTCGACCTACCAGCCCCGCACGGCGCCGGACGCCGACGCGATCCTCGCCGCGGTGGAGCTGATCGAGCAGGCGGAGCGGCCGCTGTTCTACACCGGCGGCGGCGTGATCAACTCGGGGCCGGAAGCCTCGGCGCTGCTCCGCCGCTTCGTCGCCGGAACCGGCTTCCCGATCACCTCGACGCTGATGGGCCTCGGCGCCTACCCGGCCTCCGGCGAGGCGTGGATCGGGATGCTGGGGATGCACGGCACCTACGAGGCCAACTGGTCGATGCACGACTGCGACGTGATGATCAACATCGGCGCGCGGTTCGACGACCGGATCACCGGGCGGCTCGACAGCTTCAGCCCCGGCAGCCGCAAGATCCACGTCGACATCGACCCCTCCTCGATCAACAAGAACGTGCGCGTCGACGTGCCCGTGGTCGCCGACGTCGCCGAGGCGTTGCGCGCCATGCTCGCCCTCTGGGAGGCGCGCGGCCGCAAGACGCGCTCGGAGGCGGTCGCCAAGTGGTGGCGACAGATCGGGCTGTGGCGGAAGGTCGACTGCCTGCGCTACGCGCCCTCGAAGGACAGCATCAAGCCGCAATACGCCATCCAGCGGCTGGAGGCGCTGACCAAGGGCATGGACCGCTACGTCTGCACGGAAGTCGGCCAGCACCAGATGTGGGCGGCGCAGTTCATGGGCTTCGAGGACCCCAACCGCTGGATGACCTCGGGCGGCCTCGGCACCATGGGCTACGGCTTCCCGGCCTCCATCGGCGTGCAGATGGCGCACCCGCAGGCGCTGGTGATCAACGTCGCGGGCGAGGCGTCGTGGATGATGAACATGCAGGAGATGAGCACGGCGATCCAGTATCGCCTGCCGGTCAAGCAGTTCATCCTGAACAACGAGCGGCTCGGCATGGTGCGCCAGTGGCAGCAGCTGCTCCACGGCGAGCGCTACAGCCACAGCTACTCCGAGGCCCTGCCCGACTTCGTCAAGCTCGCCGAGGCGTTCGGGGCGAAGGGCATCCGCTGCGAGGACCCCGCCGACCTCGACGCGGCGATCCGCGAGATGATCGCCTACGACGGGCCGGTGATCTTCGACTGCCTCGTGACGCGCGACGAGAACTGCTTCCCGATGATCCCCTCGGGCAAGGCGCACAACGAGATGCTGCTCGGCGACGCGACGACGGAGGGGGCCATCGAGGCCGCCGGGGCCGTGCTCGTCTGATTGCGGCTGGCGCGCGGATGGACCATATCGATGGTCCATCCGAATGGGGGACGCCATGGAGATTTCGGTCACGGACGCCAAGGCGC
>RECW01000193.1 GCA_007693835.1 Paracoccaceae bacterium
CCGAACCGCTCGACGCCTTCCTCTCCCGCTACGGTCCCGAAGCCGACCGGCTGGCCCCCCATATCCGCGCCTTCCCGCCCGAGGCGCTGCGCGCCTGGTGCGCCGGGCTCGGCGTCGAGACCTTCGTCGGCACCTCGGGGCGCGTCTTTCCGCGGGAGATGAAGGCCTCGCCGCTGCTGCGCGCCTGGCGCGCGCGGCTCGACGCGCTCGGGGTCGTGTTCCGGCTGCGCACGCGGTGGACCGGGTGGACCGGGGACGGCGCGCTGGCGCTCGACTCCGGTCCGCCGCTGGCGGCCGACGCCGTGGTTCTCGCCTGCGGCGGGGCGAGCTGGCCGCGGCTCGGATCGGACGGCGCGTGGACGGGGCTGCTCGACGACGTCGCGCCGCTGGTTCCCGCCAACTGCGGCTTCCGCGTCGCCTGGTCGCCGGCCTTCGCGGCGCGCTGGGCCGGGGCGCCGCTGAAGGGCGCGGCGTTCGGCTTCGGCGGCCGGCGGTTGAAGGGCGAGGCGACGGCGACCGCGCAGGGGATCGAGGGCGGCGCGATCTACGCCCTGTCGCGGGCGCTGCGCGAGGCGGTCGAGGCCGAGGGGCGCGCCACCCTCGCCGTCGACCTGAAGCCCGACACGGGGGCGGACGCGCTGGCGGCGAAGCTCGCGCGCGGGGCGCCGGGCCTCTCGACGGCGAACCGGCTGCGCCGCGTCGGCCTCTCGCCCCTCGCCGCGGCGCTGGCCCGCGAAGCCGGCCCCCTGCCGCGCGACCCGGCGGCGCTCGCAGCGCGGCTCAAGGCGGTCGCGATCACGCTCGACGGCCCGACGGGGATGGCGCGCGCGATCTCCTCCGCCGGCGGGTTGCGCTGGTCGGCGGTGGACGACCGGCTGATGCTGCGCGCGCGCCCCGGCGTCTTCGCCGCCGGCGAGATGCTGGACTGGGAGGCGCCGACGGGCGGCTACCTGTTGCAGGCCTGCTTCGCCACGGGCCGGGCCGCCGCGCTCGGCGCGCTCGCCCGGCTCGGGGCGGATTGACGGTGTGCTGACGATCCGCAGTCCAAAAAGGGGAACTGCGTCAAGATCAAGGAAAACACCATGGAACCGGAATTCGCCGCTGGCGGGGTGCGCACCGCGACCGGCGCCTTCTTCATCATCGCCTCCGCCGGCTGCTACGTCGCCTCGATGGTCGCCATGAAGCTTTGGGACGGCCTGCCCGCGCTCCCCGCCGCCGCCTTCATCGCGGCCGCGCTCTTCGGGGCCGTCGTTTTCGAGATATTCGCCCTGCGGCTCGACCGGCTCGGGTTCGTCTACGCGGCGATCCTTGGCGCGGAGGTGGTCATGCTCGGTTTCGTCTCCCATTGGGGGCTCGGCGAGCGGTTCACCGCCCGTGAGCTGGCCGGCATCGGGATGATCACGGCCGGCGCGGCCGTGGCCTGGACCTGAAGCCTATCCGTCCCGCGCGTCGGCGCGTCGGTGGACGCGCCGCCCCCCGCTCCACGTCTCCCGCACGGCGCGATCGTCGCCGAGCACGGCGAGGGCGAACAGCGCTTCCGCCGGGTTCTCGGCGCGCGCCGTCCTGGCGGCGAGGAGCGGCGTCGCGGCGAGGTCGATCACCACCGCGTCGGCGTCGAAGCCCTGCGCGAGGTTCCCCACCCGGTCGCCGAGGCCGAGGGCGCCGGCCGCTCCAGGCCCCGCCAGCCACCAGAGTTCGACCGGCGTCAGCGCGCGGCCGCGGCTCTGCCCGATCTCGTAGGCCGCGCGCATCGTGGCGAAAGGCGAGAACGACGTGCCCCCGCCGACGTCCGAGGCGAGGCCCACGCGCACGCCGTCGGCCTTCAGCCCCGCCACGTCGCAGGCGCCCGAGCCGAGGAAGGCGTTCGACGTCGGGCAATGCGCCACCGCCGCCCCCGCCTCCGCCAGCCGCGCCCGTTCCCGCGCGGTCAGGTGGATGGCGTGACCGAACACCGTCTGCGGGCGCAGAAGGCCATGGCGGTCGTAGACGTCGAGGTAGTCGCGCGCTTCGGGAAACAGGTCCGCGACCCATGCGATCTCGGCTGTGTTCTCGGAAAGGTGCGTCTGCACCGGGCAGTCCGGGTGCGCCGCCGCGAGCGCCCCGGCGGCGTCGAGCTGCTCGGGCGTCGAGGTCGGGGCGAAGCGCGGCGTGATCGCCACCTGCAGCCGGCCGCGCCCGCGCCAGCGGGCGATGAGCGCCTCGGTCTCGTCGAAGGCGCGGGTCGCGTCGTCGAGCAGGGCGGGGGGCGCGTGGCGGTCCATCAGCACCTTGCCGGCGACCGCGCGCAGGCCGCGCCGCTCGGCCTCCGCCATGAAGGCGTCGACAGACTGGGGGTGCGAGGTGCAGAAGGAGCAGACTGTGCCGACGCCGTTCCGAAGCGTCTCGGCGAAGAAGGCGCGGGCGACGGCGGCGGCGTGCTCGGGGTCGGCGAAGCGCGACTCCTCGGGGAAGGTGAAGCGGTTGAGCCAGTCGATGAGCTGCGCCCCCCACGAGGCGATGACGTGCGTCTGCGGATAGTGGAGATGGCAGTCCACGAAGGCGGGGGCGATCAGCGCGTCGGGCTGGGTGTGGACCGTCGCGCCGAGATGGGCTGCGAGCACGGCGTCGGCCGGTCCGGCGGATGCGATTCGACCGTCGGCGAAGGCGACGGCGCCATCCTCGTCCCACGCCAGCGCGGCGTCGCCGATCTCGAAAGGGTCGCCCGCCCACCGCAGCAGCTTTCCGCGCAGGATCGTGGTCATGCGGCGCTCGATCGCGTCGCCTCGGCCGCGTCCACCAGGAGCATCTGCGCCGCGACCGATGCGGCGATGACGGCGGGGCGCTTGTCGTGCAGCCCCGGCAGGCCGATGGGGCAGGTCAGGCAGGCCGGATCGAGGCCGCGGGCGCGGAGCTTGCGCGCGAAGGTCGCGCGCTTCGTCGCCGAGCCGATCAGCCCGACGAAGGCCGTCCCCCGCGCCAGCGCCGCCGCGACGATCTCGAGGTCGAGCGCGTGGCTGTGGGTGAGCACGAGGTGGAGCGCCTCACGCGGGGCGGCGGCGGCTTCGGCCTCGGGCAACGGCGTCTCGACGGGCGAGACGCCCGGCGGCGCACCGGCGGTGAAGCCCGCGCGCGCGTCGATCCACCTGACGGCGAAGGGCAGCGGCGCGAGCGCGCGGACAAGCGCCGCGCCGACGTGGCCGGCCCCGTAGACGAACACCGGGCGCGGGGCGGGGGGATCCCGAAACACCGGCCCGTCCGGCCAGAGCGCCGCTGCGCCGCGCGCGAACCGCGGCGCGTCCGCGGCCGCGACAAGGGCGAGGGCGACCGTCATCCGCCCGCCGCAGCACTGGTCGAGCGCCGGCCCGAGCGGGAAGTCGAGCGTCGCGCGCGCCTCGCCCCCGGCAAGCATCGCGCGGGCGTGGGCGATCACGCGGTGCTCCACCGCGCCGCCGCCGATGGTGCCCCGGGCGTCCGTCGCCGTCACCACCATCGCCGCGCCCGCCGCGCGCGGCGCCGAGCCCCGCGTCTCCGTCACCAGCGCGACCACGCCGCCGTCGGGCGCCAGCGCCGCCGCGATCTCGGCCCCGGTCACGCTCGCGCCCGAGCGACGGCGGCCAGCACGCGCTCGGGCGTCGCCGGCGCGTCGAGCGCCGGATAGCCGCCCGTCCCAGCCGCCCGCGCTGCGTCCGACAGGGCCAGAAAAGCGGCGTTCGCCAGCATCAGCGGCGGCTCGCCGACCGCCTTCGAGCGGCGGATGGTGAACTCGCGGTTCTCGCCCCTCGCCCAGAGCGCCATGCGCATCTCCGGCCGGTCGCCCGCCGTGGGGATCTTGTAGGTCGACGGCGCGTGGGTGCGGAGCCGCCCGGCGTCGTCCCACCACAGTTCCTCGGTCGTCAGCCAACCGAGGCCCTGGATGAAGCCGCCCTCGACCTGCCCCAGATCGATGGCCGGGTTGAGCGAGCGGCCGACGTCGTGCAGCAGGTCGGCGCGCAGGATGCGGTTCTCGCCGGTCAGCGTGTCGATCACCGCCTCGCAGACCGCCGCGCCGTAGGCGAAGTAGTAGAACGGCCGCCCCTTCGCCGCCGGCCTGTCCCACCAGATCTTCGGCGTGGCGTAGAAGCCGGTCGCGGACAGGGGCGTGCGCGCGAGGTAGGCCATCTTCACCAGCGCCTCGAACGGGATCGTCTCGGCGCCCGCCCGCACCGCGTTCGGCTCGAAGCGCACCGCGTCCGTCGAGACGCCGAAGCGTTCGGCGGCGAAGGCGGCGAGGCGGTTCTTCAGCTTCCGGCAGGCGTCGCGCACCGCCATGCCGTTCATGTCGGAGCCCGAGGAGGCCGCGGTGGCCGAGGTGTTCGGCACCTTGTCGGTGCGCGTCGAAGACAGACGGATGCGCCCGAGGTCGATGTTCAGCTCCGACGCCGCCACCTGCGCGACCTTCTGATAGAGCCCTTGCCCCATCTCGGTCCCGCCGTGGTTCAGCAGCACCGACCCGTCCTGATAGATATGCACCAGAGCGCCGGCCTGGTTCAGGAACGTCGTGGTGAAGGAGATCCCGAACTTCACCGGGCAGAAGGCCAGCCCCCGCTTCAGCACCGGGCTCTCCGCATTCCAGCGCTCGATCTCCGCGCGGCGCGCGGCGTAGTCGGACGACGCCAGAACCTCCGCCGCGATCTCGTGGATCACGTTGTCCTCGACGCGCATGTGGTAGGGCGTGACCGAGCGCGCCCCCGCCTGCCGGTCGTAGAAGTTGCGCCGCCTGACCTCGACCGGGTCGAGCCCGAGCGCGTGGGCGATATGGTCCATCAGCCGCTCGGCGCCGAGCATCCCCTGCGGCCCGCCGAAACCCCGGAAAGCGGTGTCGGAGCAGGTGTTGGTGCGCAGCCGGTAGGAGACGATCTCGACCGCCGGGTAGAAATAGGCGTTGTCGGCGTGGAACATCGCCCGGTCGCAGATCGCAGCCGACAGATCCAGCGACCAGCCGCACCGCGCCTTCTGCACGAAGCGCACGCCGAGGATGCGCCCCTCGGCGTCCACCCCCGCCTCGTAGTCGATGACGAAGGCGTGGCGCTTGCCGGTCATCGTCATGTCGTCGTCGCGGTCGAGCCGCAGCTTCGCGGGCCGGCCCGTCGCGCGCGCGACCAGCGCGGCGGCGGCGGCGCAGAAGTTGCCTTGCGTCTCCTTGCCGCCGAAGCCGCCGCCCATGCGGCGCACCTCCACCGTCACCGCGCTTGCGGGCAGGCCGAGCACGCGGGCGACGATGACCTGCGTCTCCGACGGGTGCTGCGTGGAGGAGAGCACGTGCATCTCTCCGTCCTCGCCGGGCGTCGCGACCGCGATCTGGCCTTCGAGATAGAAGTGATCCTGCCCGCCGATCTCGATGCTTCCCGCCACGCGATGGGGGGCGGCTGCGATGGCGGCGGCCGCGTCGCCGCGCGCCATGCGGTAGGGCGGCGCCACGTGGCTCTCGGCCGCCATCGCCTGCTCGACGGTGAGGATCGCCGGCAGTTTCTCCCACTCGATCCGCGCGAGGCCCACGGCGCGGCGGGCGGCGTCGCGCGTTTCGGCGGCCACGAGGAACAGCGGGTGGCCGGCGTAGCACGCCACGCCGCCCTCCGGTCCGAGCGCCAGCATCGGCTCGTCGTGCGCCACTGGCCCCGTGTCGTTCTCGCCGGGGACGGCGCCTGCGTCGAGCACGGCGACCACGCCCGGCGCGGCGCGCGCCGCGGAGAGATCGGCGCTGACGATCCGCCCATGGGCGAGAGGCGACAGCGCGACGGCGACATGCAGCAGGTCGGCCGGCGCGCGGGCGTCGTCGGCGTAGAGGGCGGCGCCGGCGACGTGGCGGTCGGCGCTGTCGTGGCGCCGCGCCTCGCCCGCCGCGCCGTCGATGGCGGCTTTCGGCTCCAGAGTTCCGTCCATCACGCAGCGGGCCTCCGCGAAAGCCGCGTCTCCACATGGGGTTGCGTCGTTTCGATGAAGTGGCGCATCAGCAGGTTCCGCGCCACGGTCATCCGATAGGCGGCGGAGGCGCGCATGTCGGTCAGCGGGGCGAAGTCGCGTTCCAGCGCGATCATCGCGGCGCGCACGCTCTCCTCCGTCCACGGCCGGCCGACCAGCGCCGCCTCCGCAGCCGCTGCGCGCTTCGGCACGCCCGCCATGCCGCCGTAGGCGAGCCGCGCCGAGGCGACGACGCCGCCTTCAACCGCCACGTCGAAACAGCCGAGCACGGCGGTGATGTCCTGATCGAACCGCTTCGAGACCTTGTGGCAGCGCAGCCGCCCCGGCTCGGCGGGCAACGGCAGCCGCACCGCCTCGACGATCTCCCCGGGGCGGCGGTCCTGCTTGCGATAGTCGAGGAAGAACGCCTCGAGCGGCATCTCGCGCCGCGCCGACCCGTGTCGCAGCAGCAGCCTCGCGCCGGCGGCGATCAGCGCCGGCGGCATGTCGCCGATGGGCGAGCCGTTGGCGATGTTGGCGCCGACGGCGCCGGCGGCGCGCACCTGCCCGCCGCCGATGCGCCGGATCAGCGCGCCGATGTCGGGGTAGGGCGCTTCGATCTCCGCCAAAGCCTCGGCGTAGGTCGCGCCCGCGCCGATGAGAAGCGCGTCCCCCTCCCGCCGGATCGCCTTCATCTCGGCGACGCGGCCGGTCCAGATGATCGTCTCGGGATCGAACAGCGCCTTGGTGACCCAGAGGCCCACATCCGTCGCGCCGGAGACCAGCGTCGCCTCCGGGAGCGCCGCGGCGAGATCGGCGAGGGCGTCGAGGTCGGTCGGCGCCAGAAAGCGCCGCCCCTCCGCCGCATAGTCGAGCGGCCCGTCGGCGCCGAGGGCGCTCAGGCGCTCGGCGACGGCCGCGTCGGTCTCCTCCCACGGCGCGACCGGCTGCGACAGGCTCCGCGCCGCCGCCGCCAGAATCGGGCCGTAGCCGGTGCAGCGGCACAGGTTGCCGGCGAGCGCCTCGGCGACCGCCGCAGGCTCGGGCGCGAGACCCGCGCGCCTTGCGGCCCACAGCGTCATCACGAACCCCGGCGTGCAGAAGCCGCATTGCGACCCGTGCAGCTCCGCCATCGCCTGCTGCACGGGCGAGAGCGCGCCGTCCGGTCCCGCCAGAGCCTCGACCGTCACGACGTCGCGGCCGTGCATCATCGGCAGAAGCTGGATGCAGGCGTTGATCGGCACGGTGCGCAGCCGCCCGTCCGGCCCGACCTCGCGCACCGCCACGGTGCAGGCGCCGCAGTCGCCTTCCGCGCAGCCCTCCTTGGTTCCCTTGAGGCCCCGCGTCTCGCGCAGCCAGTCGAGCAGGGTCGTCGTCGGGCGCACGCCGCGCACCGCGACCGGCGCGCCGTTCAGCGCGAAGCGGATCGCGTCGTCCATCTCAACTACCCCGATAGGTCGCGTAGCCGTAGGGCGAAAGCAGCAGCGGCACATGATAGTGCCCGTCCTCCGCCATGCCGAACCGGATGGGAATCTGCTCCAGGAACGGCGGGTCGGTCAGCGTCGCGCCCTGCGCGGCGAGATAGGCGCCGGCGTCGAACACCAGTTCATAGACGCCTGGCGCGAAGGCGGGGCCGGCGAGCAGCGGCGCGTCGAGCCGCCCGTCGGCGTTGGTCGCCGCCTGGGCCACCGGCTCGCGCGCGCCGTCCGGCCCGATCCGGTAGAGCGCGACGCCGAGCCCGGCCGCCGGCCGCCCTGCCGCCGTGTCGAGCACGTGGGTTGTGAGCCGACCCATCCGGCGCCTCTTCAGCTGACTGGCCCATGAAAGCGGGCTGTGGCTCCAGCTTGCGGCGACCTCCGTTGCGATGCAAGAAGTTGGCGAGGGTTGCCGACGGGCAACGGTTCGCGCCGCCGCAGCGGATTCGACCGCGTCGCCGCCGCAACCCAGACGCATTTCGCTTGATCGACCGGCGAGGCTCCGATTCAGTGGCGGCGTCCAAGGCGGGCCCGACGCGGCCCGCAGTCATCGAAGGATCATCGCCCCATGAAGAAATCGGAGCTCGTCGACGCGCTTGAGGCGTCTTCCGGCCAGTCGAAAGCCGCCGTGACCGCCGTGCTCGACGCGCTCCCCGGCGTCGTGCTCGACGGGCTCAAGGCGCACGGCGTCGTCACGCTGCCGGGCCTCGCCAAGATCGAGGCGAAGAAGCGCGAGGCGCGCACCATGCGCAACCCCGCCACGGGCGCCGAGATCGAGAAGCCTGCGACCACCGTGGCCGGGTTCAAGCCGGTCAAGGCGCTGAAGGACGGCGTGGCGGCTTTCTGACGGCCCGGCGCGCCGCCGGGCCTGGCGCTCTCGCGCGCAGGGCCGCCAGATCATCGTGGCGCGCCGATCATCGCGGAGAGACGGGGACGGCGGCCTCGTTGCGCCGGAAAGGCGGCAGCGTCCAGGGCGGGTCGTAGAACCACGTCTCCGCCGGTCCGGCGGCTTCCCACGCGGACGCGGCCAGCGCCGCGTCAACGCGGTCTCGGGCGCGTGCAACCGCGTAGTCGGAGCCGAGCCCCGGGAATCGCGCCACCGCGTAGTGCGTCTCGGGCGTGGCGACGAGGCGCAGACGCGGATCGAGAGGCGTGGGCGCGCTGCCGAGGTCGTAATCCGGCGGCAGGAAGAAACGCATCACCGCCGCGCCGTCGGCGGCCGACGTCGCGACCGGCGCCGTCATGTCGATCCGCGCGCCCTCGCCGCCGGTCGCGACCGGCGCGGTCATGGCGATCCTGTCGCCGCCGTCGTTGGCGCCGCCGATGTAGTCGAACAGCAGGCCGAAGGCGCGGTTGCGCCCGTCCGTCATCGGGGCCTCGACGGCCACCTGCGGGGCGTACCGCCGTATCTCGACGTCGCCCGCGAGCAGTTCGACGACCGCATGAGGCGGCTCGGGCGTGCGCCTGTCCCCGAACACCGAACACCCCGCCGTCAGAAGGACAAGCGCGACCGCCGCGCCACGAAGCCTCTCTCCTGATGTCATCCTGTGCATATAGCGCTTCGCCGCGTGGCGCGAAGGGCGCTCCACCGCGCTTGACATGACTCGGCCCCCTCTATAAACGCCGCCCATCCCGAGCGGACGAGGCGTCCGCGCGGGAGGGCAGCTTTGTTTTGGCGCGCATGATCCGGGTCGACCACCCCGATCCTCTGCCGGACGCCGCGGCGGGAAAACCGCCTCGCGGCGTTTTGCGTGTCTGAAATTGAGCGCCGCTGTCGACGAATCTCAAGAGGGTGGACGCCCGATGCCGACGATCCAGCAGCTGATCCGGAAGCCCCGGCAGCCGAAAGTGAAGCGCTCCAAGTCCGTGCATCTGCAGTCGTGTCCGCAGAAGCGCGGGGTCTGCACGCGCGTCTACACCACCACGCCGAAGAAGCCCAACTCGGCGCTTCGGAAGGTGGCCAAAGTCCGGCTGACCAACGGCTTCGAGGTGATCAGCTACATCCCCGGCGAGGGGCACAACCTGCAGGAGCACTCGGTGGTGCTGATCCGCGGCGGCCGCGTGAAGGACTTGCCGGGCGTGCGCTACCACATCCTGCGCGGCGTGCTCGACACCCAGGGCGTCAAGAACCGCAAGCAGCGCCGCTCGAAATACGGCGCCAAGCGTCCGAAGTGATCGCGGCCTCAGGCTGAACAGGAGAATACGATGTCGCGTCGTCACCGCGCCGAAAAACGGGAAGTGCTGCCGGACGCCAAGTATGGCGACCGCGTGCTGACCAAGTTCATGAACAACCTGATGTACGACGGCAAGAAGTCGGTCGCCGAGAGCATCGTCTACGGCGCGCTGGGTCGCGTCGAGGGCCGCCTGCGCCGCGCGCCGGCCGAGGTGTTCCACGAGGCGCTCGACAACATCAAGCCGGCGGTGGAGGTGCGCTCGCGCCGCGTCGGCGGCGCCACCTATCAGGTGCCGGTCGAGGTGCGCCCCGAGCGTCGCGAGGCCCTGGCGATCCGCTGGCTGATCGACGCTTCGCGCAAGCGCAACGAGAACACGATGGAAGAGCGCCTCGCCGCCGAACTGATGGACGC
>RECW01000196.1 GCA_007693835.1 Paracoccaceae bacterium
AAGGCCAGAGCACCCCGCCAATCGCCTCGCAGGAGATCGGCCAGCACGCGATTGGCGACGGCTTTCGGCTCGTTCGGCGCGTGATGATAGGCCTCAATAAGAAGACGTGCCGCCTCGGCTTGCTCGCCCAGCCCCAAGTGGCAGAAGGCGATGTTGGCCGTGATGCGGAAGAGAAGGCGGCCCGAGGCTGTGCTGCGGACACGATCCAGGAGCCGGTTGAGCGGGTCGAGCGCCTCGCGCGGCCGACCCCTGTTCGCCATGTCCCGCAGGTCGTCGATCTGGGCGTCGAGGACGGCGTCGACGTCGGGGCGGGCAGCAGTGGTGGCGTCAGCACCCTGCGGGGCCAGCACCGACACCTGAGCCTGGAGGACAGTGAGTTGTTCAAGGATCGCAGCAAAGCTCTCACGGTTCTCCGAACTTCCGCCTTCGATCGACGCAAGGATCTGCTCGCCCTGCGGGAAGTGGCCCGCCTCGAACGCGCGCCGACCACGTGGGCTGTCGGCGATGTACCGCTCCATCGTGCCCCAGCCCCAGACGGCGACCGTCATCGGGTGATCAGTGTCGTGAAACTGGAGCTCAAGCTCACGGGCCAGCCGCTGAAGCGCTTGGTCGTCCGGCGCCGTGGTGGCGATGACGTACTCGCTCAGGGGCGGGCGAAAGGTGCGAGCCTTTCTAACCTCTTCCCGAACCTCCTTCTCGGTGAGGTGTTGATCAGGCCCCTTAAGCTTGCATTGGACGCCCACCTGCCGCCGAGGATCACTGCCGCGGCTGCCGAAAAGATCGACGCCGTTCTGCCGCTGGCCACGGCGGCCGTTGGCCTGGACGTTCGGGTCGTTGATCAGGTCGCGCCACAACTCGATGCAGGCGTCCTCGAAGACCTGCTCGTCGCGAGGCTTGGCGATCTGGGTGGCGATGAGTGCGCACATAGACCTTTTGCTCTACTTACTCATCTGTGCCGGGCGGCAAGGGCTGCTGCACTCGTCGTGAGCCCGACAAAGTGTGAGCTCTCATCTGTGGGCGGACGTTCAAGAGAGGCAGAGGCACCACCTCAACAGAGAAAGAAGCTTACAATGCCGTACTTTTATTAGTACCATTCAGCTGAGAATGAAGTGATGGAATAAACCAGTTGCGTACTCACTTACCGTCGCCCCGGCGGTGGTTAGTCGCCGGGGCGCTCTCTCGGAAAAATTTCATCGGATTTTTTCCCGATGGACGATCACTCTGACCGAAAATGGACGATTTGCGTGACCAATGGCAATGCTTTCTGGCCTTTCATAACATCAGTTAAGTGGACACTTAACTGCACCCACTGGTCGATCCGCAGCTGTCGCACTTCAGGCACGTCCCGTTGCGCACGAGCGTGAAGTTGCCGCACTCTCCGCAGGGGTCGCCTTCGTAGCCCTTCATCCGCGCCACCGCGGCCCGGCTCATCACCGCCGCGCCCGCGGCGCCGACCACGGAGGCGGTCGCCAGCGCCGCGCCGGCCGTCTCCACCGCCAGCGGGGCAAGGTTGGTCGCAGCCACCGCGCCGCCCTGCAGCACCACCAGCTCCTGCGGCAGACGCTTGCGCAGATACCCGGTGGAGGACACCTGCCGGATCATCTCGATCGCCGCGTCCGGCTCGCGCGCCGCCTGCCGCCCCTCGCGCTCGCCCCCGCCGAGGGCGTCGAAGCGCGCGCCCTCGGGTTCGACATGGGCGAGGTCGGCGCGGTCGAGGTAGCTGATCGCCAGCTCGCGGAACACGTAGTCGAGGATCGAGGTGGCGTTCTTGATCGCCTCGTTGCCCTGCACCAGACCCGCGGGCTCGAAGCGGGTGAAGGTGAAGGCGTCGACGAACTCCTCCAGCGGCACGCCGTACTGCAGGCCGACCGACACCGCGATGGCGAAGTTGTTCATCATCGCCCGGAAGGCCGCGCCCTCCTTGTGCATGTCGATGAAGATCTCGCCGAGGCGGCCGTCCTCGTACTCGCCGGTGCGCAGATACACCTTGTGGCCGCCGACGATCGCCTTCTGGGTGTAGCCCTTGCGCCGGTCAGGCAGCTTGGCGCGGCCGGCGGCGACTTCGCGGACGATGATCTTCTCCACGATCTTCTCGGCGATGATCTGCGCCCGCTCCGGCGCGCTCGCCTCGATCAGGTCGTCGGCGTCGTCCTCGTCGATCAGCTGCGCGGCGAGCGGCTGCGACAGCTTCGAGCCGTCGCGGTAGAGGGCGTTGGCCTTCACGCCGAGGCGGTGCGACAGCTCGTAAGCCGCGAGGCAGTCCTCGATCGCCGCGTCGTTCGGCATGTTGATGGTCTTGGAGATGGCGCCGGAGATGAAGCTCTGCGCCGCCGCCATCATGCGGATGTGCGCCTCGACCGAGAGATAGCGCCTGCCGGTCTTGCCGCAGGGGTTGGCGCAGTCGAAGACGGGCAGATGCGCCGGGTCGAGGCCGGGGGCGCCCTCCAGCGTCATGGTCCCGCAGGCGTAGGCGTTGGCGGCGTCGATCTCCTCGCGCGTGAAGCCGATCTCGCGGAGCAGGTCGAAGGTGGGGGAAGCCAGCTTCTCCGACGGCACGCCGAGCGCGCCGGTGACGAAGTCGAGGCCGAGCGTCCACTGGTTGAACACGAACCGGATGTCGAAGGCCGAGCCGAGCGCCGCCTCGACCTTCTCGATCTGCGCGGGGCCGAAGCCCTTCGCCTCCAGCGCCGCGTGGTGCACGGCCGGCGCGCCGGCCAGCGTGCCGCGGCCGACGGCGTGGTCGACGATGGCGCGGATCGCGTTCTCGCCGTAGCCGAGGGTCGCCAGCGCCGCCGGCACCGACTGGTTGATGATCTTGAAGTAGCCGCCGCCGGCGAGCTTCTTGAACTTCACCAGCGCGAAGTCGGGCTCGATGCCGGTGGTGTCGCAGTCCATCACGAGGCCGATGGTGCCGGTCGGCGCGACCACCGTCGCCTGCGCGTTGCGGTAGCCGTGGGCCTCGCCGAGGGCGAGCGCCAGATCCCAGGCGGCTGCGGCGCGGGCGACCAGCCGCTGGTCGGGGCAGTTGGCGTGGTCGAGGGCGACCGGCGGCGTCGCCACACCCTCGTAGCCGTCCGCATGGCCATGCGCCGCGCGCCGGTGGTTGCGGATCACCCGGAGCATGTGCGCCGCGTTCTTCGCGTAGCCGGGGAACGGCCCGATCTCCGACGCGATCTCCGCGGACGTCGCATAGGCGACGCCCGTCATCACCGCGGTCAGCGCGCCGCAGAGCGCCCTGCCCTCCTCGCTGTCGTAGCCGTGGCCCATGGTCATCAGCAGGCCGCCGATGTTGGCGTAGCCGAGGCCGAGCGTGCGGAAGTCGTAGCTGCGCTGCGCGATCTCCTTCGACGGGAACTGCGCCATCAGCACGGAGATTTCGAGCGTCAGCGTCCACAGGCGGCAGGCGTGCTCGTAATCCTCGATCTGGAACGCGCCGTCCTTCAGGAAGGTCAGCAGGTTCAGCGAGGCGAGGTTGCAGGCCGTGTCGTCGAGGAACATGTACTCCGAGCACGGGTTCGACGCGCGGATCGCGCCGTCCTCGGGGCAGGTGTGCCAGTCGTTGATGGTGTCGTGGAACTGCACGCCGGGGTCGGCGCAGGCCCAGGCGGCGTGGCCCACCTTCTCCCACAGCTCCCGCGCCTTCACGGTCTTCGCGACGCCGCCGTCGGTGCGGCGCACCAGCGCCCAGTCGGCGTCCTCGCGCACGGCGCGCAGGAAGGCGTCGGTGACGCGCACCGAGTTGTTCGAGTTCTGGCCCGACACGGTGACGTAGGCCTCGCTGTCCCAGTCGGTGTCGTAGGTCGGGAACTCGATGCTCGTGTAGCCCTGCGCCGCGTACTGCAGCACGCGCTTCACGTAGCTTTCGGGAATGAAGGCCCGGCGCGCGGCCTTGACGGCCGACTTGAGCGCCGGGTTGGACCGTGGGTCGACGGCGTCTTCGGCGCGGCCGTCCCAGGTCCCGATGGCGGCGAAGATCGCGTTCAGGAGCTTTTCGTGCAGCTTGGAGCCCGCGACCAGGCTCGCCACCTTCTGCTCCTCCTTGACCTTCCACCCGATGAACTGCTCGATGTCCGGGTGGTCCATGTCGCAGATGACCATCTTCGCCGCGCGGCGCGTGGTGCCGCCCGACTTGATCGCCCCCGCGGCGCGGTCGCCGATCTTGAGGAAGCTCATCAGCCCGGAGGACTTGCCTCCGCCGCCGAGCTTCTCGTTCTCCGCGCGCAGCGAGCTGAAGTTGGTGCCCGTGCCCGATCCGTACTTGAAGAGCCGCGCCTCGCGGGTCCAGAGGTCCATGATGCCGCCCTCGTTCACGAGGTCGTCCTGAACCGACTGGATGAAGCAGGCGTGGGGCTGAGGCCGCTCGTAGGCCGACGGCGACGACCGCAGCACGCCCGTCTCGTGGTCGACGTAGAAATGGCCCTGGCTCGGCCCGTCGATCCCGTAGGCCCAGTGCAGCCCGGTGTTGAACCACTGCGGGCTGTTCGGCGCCGCGCGCTGGGTCGCCAGCATGTGGCGCATCTCGTCGTAGTAGGCGCGGGCGTCGGCCTCCGAGGTGAAGTAGCCGCCCTTCCAGCCCCAGTAGGCCCATGCGCCGGCGAGGCGGTCGAACACCTGCCTGGCCGAGGTCTCGCCGCCGACGCGCTCGGCCTCGGGCAGCTTGGCGAGCGCCTTCTCGTCGGCGACCGAGCGGGCGAGCCATTCCGGCACGCCCTTCTCCTTCACCTTCTTCAGCCGCGCCGGCACCCCCGCCTTGCGGAAGTACTTCTGCGCGAGCACGTCGGTCGCCACCTGGCTCCACGCCGCCGGCGCCTCGACGTTCTCCAGCCGGAACACGATCGACCCGTCCGGGTTGCGGATCTCGCTCGACACGGCGTGGAAGGCGACGCCGGCGTAGGCGTCGGCGCCCTCGGTGGTGAAGCGGCGGTCGATCTTCATCGGTCTGTCCTTCGCGTCTGCCGCGCCGGGCGCGGCGTGATGGCTTGCTGCGCGACCACAAGCAGGAGACGAGGGCCCCAGATGCTGTGGCGCGCAACCGTTGAGCCACAATCTGTGGCCAAGACACCCGCGAGGTCAAACAGATTCTCTGCTCCAGCCACCACATTTTGCGCTTGACGTTTCGATGACCGCTATCGGTGGTAAAACGAACCAAGAACATGGTGATGTTTCGTCAAGAAGGGTAAACGGCGCGGCGGCGCCGGTTGCCACAGCCGTCAGGGTCGGATCATCTGCGGACGAGCCGCAGGAGAGGCGCGATGCGAGGCCCCTACCACCCCGATCTCTACGACGTCGCCCGCTGGCCCGAGAGCTGGTGGCGCGCCTCGGCGCCCCCGCCGCCGCCGCGCCCTCCGCTGGAAGGCGACGCGACGGCGGAGGTCGCGATCATCGGGGCCGGCTACGCAGGACTCGCCTGCGCCGAGGCGCTGGCCGGGCGCGGCGTCGACGTGGTCGCGCTCGACGCCGGCGAGATCGGCTGGGGCGCGTCGGGGCGCAACGGCGGCATCGTCGGCCTCTCCTCCGACAAGCTCGGGACCGAGGCGCTCGTCGCCCGGTTCGGGGAGGACGAGACGCGCCGCTACGTCGAGAGCCAGGTGGAGGGCGCGCGGCGGCTCCGCGCCTTTTGCGACGCCGAGGGCGTGGAGACGCAGGGCGACGCGGAGGCCTACGTCGCGCACACCCCCGCCGTGTTCGAGCGGCTCGGCAAATGGCGGGAGGCGCGCTGGGGCGTCGAGGCGTCGCTGCTGTCGCGCGAGGCCTACGCCGAACGGGGCTACGTCGGCCCGGAGCAGCACGGCGCGCTGATCGTGCGGCCGGGCTTCGGCCTGCACCCGATGCAGCTTGCGCAGGCCCGCGCCCGCGCGGCGGAACGCGCGGGCGCAAGGCTGCATCCGCGCTCCGAAGTCCGCGCATGGCGGCGCGAAGGGGCGACGCACCGGCTGGAGACCGCTCGGGGGTCGATCCGCGCGGGGAAGGTGGTGCTGGCCACGAACGGCTTCACCCCCGACGGACTGCACCCGGCGTTCGACGGACGCGCGATGCCGGTGCTGTCGATGATCGGCGTCACGCGCCAGATCAACCAGGCCGAGATGGCCGCGCATGGGTGGCGCGAGGACGCGCCGCTCTGCACCACCCGGCGGATGCTCTACTACTTCCGCATGTTGCCCCAGCGCCGGCTGCTGTTCGGCATGCGCGGCGATCTCGACGGCTCGGCCGCCTCAGCCCCGCGGTTCGCCGCGCACCTGCGCGCCCACATGGCGCGGATGCTGCCGGAATGGCGGGACGTGGAGCTGGAGCACTTCTGGCGCGGCCCCGTCTGCATGACCCGCGCCTACCGGCCCGCGGTGGGCCGCCTGCCCGACGATCCGACGGTGTTCCACGCCTTCGGCTGGCACGGCTCGGGCGTGAACGGCGCTGCGGTGGCGGGCAGGCTGCTCGCCGCCGTGATCGCCGGCGCGGACGAAGCGACGATCCCGGCGCCGTGGCGCGGCCTGCCGCCGCGCATCCCCCTCCCCGGTCTGCGCAAGGTCTGGCTCGGCGGCATGCTCGCGCTCTACCGGGCGAAGGATGCGATGGAGGCGCGGTGAGCGCTGGTCAGGCGGCCTGCGCCGCCCCGGTGTCGTGGAGCCTGCGCCAAGTCGCAGGCCCCGCGATCCCGTCGCGCACGAGACCCTGGTCGGTCTGGAAGGCCAGCACAGCCGCCCGCGTCGCCGGCCCGAAGTCGCCGTCCACGACCAGCCGCGCCCCGGCGGCGTTGAGCGCCGTCTGAAGCCGGCGCACCTCGCCGCCGCGGGCCCCGACCGTCAGGGGGACCGCCGACTGCGCCGCAGGCTTGCGCCCGGCCCAGCGCGCCCGCGCCTGCGCCAGCCGGCCGGCGTAGTTGTGGCGGGCCTGCAATGGGCCGTTGTAGCCCAGCGCGAAGGCCGTCCAGTCGCGCCGCGCCAGCGCGTCCTCGAGGCCGCGGCGCTCGATGAAGCGCAGCATCAGACGCACCTGTCCGGCGACGCCCGACATCGCCTCCTCCGCCAGCGCCTCGGCGCTCTCGAAGCCCAGCCATCGGGCGTTCTCGCCCAGAACCTGCCCTACGCCCCAGGAGCAGGCCGCGAAGGCCGCCTCGCGGTCGATGCGCTGCGCGCGCGCCAGCAGCGCGTAGCGCTCGCGCATGGTGCGCGGATACGGGAGCTGACCCCAGCGCGGCGCGGCGAGGCCGGCGCCCATCGCTGTCGCGCGCGCCTCGGGCCGCAGACGGCGATGGAAGACGTGGAACTCGTAGAGGATCGCCGGCATGAGCCGACCGTCGATTTCGTAGAGCGCGCGCCCGCCGCTCTCGATTTCGACCACCGCGAGCAACGACGCGGCCTCGATGCCCCGCGCGGCGGCCACCGCACGGATCTCGTTCTCTACGAAGGCGGGAAACATGAAGCGCGCACTCCTCGCAAGACTGCGCGCCTTCTACCCTGAGTTGATTTAAAATCGCGTAAATTGGTCCTGAATGACAACTCGGCCGCGACGGCGGCGTGAGCGCCGCCGCCTTGAGCGCCGTCAGGCGCGCAGGACGCCGCCGGTCGCCTTCTCGACCGCGGCGATCACCTTCGCGGACACCGCCCCGATATCGTCCTCGGTGAGCGTGCGGTCGACCGGCTGGAGCCTGACCCAGAACGCGACCGACTTCCGACCCTCGCCGAGTTGCTGGGCGGCGCGCGCTCCTTCGAAGACGTCGAACACCGCAGCGTCGGCGATCAGCTTGCGATCTGCGCCGCAGGCGGCGCGCAGCAGGGCCTCGGCCTCCACGCGCGCGTCCACGACGAAAGCGAAATCCCGCTCGACCGGCTGGAGCGTCGACGCCGAAAGGGCCGGTCGCGCCGCGCCCTTCGACTTGGGATAGGGCGCATCCTCGACATAGGCGAGGAACGCGACCGCCGGCCCCTTCACGTCCATCGCCGCGAGCGTCTTGGGATGAAGCTCGCCGAAAACCGCGAGGGTCGTCTTGGGTCCGAGCTTCAGCGCCGCCGAGCGGCCGGGATGGAGCCAGTCGGGCGCCTCCCGCGCCACGGTCAACTTGCCGACCGCGACGCCCGCGGCCGCCAGCGCCGCTTCGGCGTCGGCGCGCGCGTCCCAGAGGTCGACGGGCCGACGCGCCCCGGACCAGTCCCGCGCGGCGGTGGCGCCCGCGCGCAGGCCTGCGGCCACGTCGGCCTGCTCTCCGGATTCCGGGCCGTGGAAGGCGGGTCCGAGCTCGAACAGCGCGATCTCCTGCGCGCCCCGCGCCTGGTTGCGGGCGGCCGCAGCCATCAGCGCCGGCAGCGCCGAAGGGCGCATGTGCGACATCTCGGAGGAGATCGGGTTCTCCAGCGCCATCGCCGCACCGCCGCCGCCGAACAGCGCCGCCTCCCGCTCGCCGACGAAGGCGTAGCTCACGCATTCGTCGAGCCCTGCTGCGGCCAGCGCCCGGCGCACGCGGCGCATCCGGCGCTGGCGCGGCGTCAGCGCCGCGCCCATCACGCCTTCGGCCCCGCGCGGCAGCGGTTGCGCGACCAGTCTGGTCAGCGACGCGACGCGGGCGATCTCCTCCACCAGATCGGCCTCGCCCTTGACGTCGGGCCGCCAGGAAGGCGGCGCCGCCGTCAGCCCCTCCGCGTCCGCCTCGACGTCGAAGCCCAGCGCCCGCAACGTCTCGACCTGCGTCTCCGGCGCGATCGCCATGCCGACGAGGCTCACGACGCGGCCATAGGCGATGCCGAAGCGCCGCGGCGCGAGCGGCGGCGCGCCGGCGACGACCAGGTGTGACGCCTCGCCGCCGCAGATGTCGAGGATCAGCCGGGTCGCGTATTCGATCCCCGGCTCGGCCGACGCCGGATCGACGCCGCGCTCGAAGCGATAGCGCGCGTCGGAGACGATCTTCAGCTTGCGGCCCGTCGCGGCGGTGCGGTCGGGGTCGAACCACGCCGACTCGATGAAGACCGACGTGGTCTCCTCGGTGCAGCCCGTCGCCTCGCCGCCCATGACGCCGCCGAGCGCCTGCGGCCCCGCCGCGTCGCAGACCACCGTCATCGCGTCGTCGAGCGCGTAGTCCCTGCCGTCGAGCGCCGCGAGCCGCTCGCCCGGCTGCGACAGGCGCACACGCACGTCGCCCCTCAGCTTGTCGGCGTCGAACACATGCAGCGGCCGGGCGCGGTCGTGCGACAGGTAGTTGGTGACGTCGACCAGCGCCGAGATCGGCCGGAGCCCGATGGCGCGCAGCCGCTTCTGCATCCACGCGGGGCTCGGCCCGTTGCGCACGCCGCGGATCAGCCGCCCGACGAAATGCGGACAGGCGCCGTCCGCGACGTCTCCCGCGAGCGTCACGGCGACCGGGCACGGGAAACCGCCCTTCACCGGCGCGACCGGCGGCGTGACCAGCCGCCCGAGCCCGCGGGCGGCGAGATCGCGCGCGATCCCGGCGACGCCCAGCGCGTCGGGGCGGTTCGGGGTGACCGCGATCTCGATCACCGGGTCGGCGAGGCCCGCGTAGTCGATGAACCGCGCGCCGAGCGGCGCGTCCTCGGGCAGTTCGATGATCCCGTCATGGGCGTCCGACAGCATCAGCTCCCGCTCCGAGCAGAGCATGCCGTTCGACTCGACGCCGCGGATCACGCCCGGCTTCAGGTCGACGCCGGTGCCGGGGATGTGCGTCCCCGGCGCGGCGAAGACGCCGACGAGCCCGGTGCGCGCGTTCGGCGCGCCGCAGACGACCTGCACTTCCCGCGACGGCGCATCCGGCCCGTCGGGCCAGCTCTCGACGCGGCAGAGACGCAGCTTGTCGGCGTCGGGGTGCTTCACCACCTCGATCACGCGGGCGATGGTGAAGGCCCCGAGCGTCTTCGCGGGGTCCTCGACCCCCTCAACCTCGAGCCCGAGATCGGTCAGCGCCTCGGCGATCGCATCGACGGAGGCGTCGGTCTCCAGGTGCTCCCTGAGCCAGCCGAGGGTGAA
>RECW01000129.1 GCA_007693835.1 Paracoccaceae bacterium
ATGTGCACGTCGTGGACGTGGCTCTCGCGCAGCCCCGCGCCGGTGATCCGCAGAAAGCGGCAGCCCCGGTTCATCTCGGCGATCGTGCGGCACCCCGTGTAGCCCATCGCGGCGCGGAGGCCTCCGACGAGCTGGTGGAGCACGGCCGAAGTCGCGCCCTTGTAGGGCACCTGCCCCTCGATGCCTTCGGGAACGAGCTTCTGCTCCGACACCTCCTTCTGGAAGTAGCGGTCCGCCGACCCGCGCGCCATGGCCCCGACCGAGCCCATGCCGCGATACGCCTTGAAGCTGCGGCCGTGGTGGATGAAAACCTCGCCCGGCGCCTCGTCCGTGCCTGCGAGCATCGAGCCCACCATGGCGCAGGCGGCTCCCGCGGCGATCGCCTTGGCCAGATCGCCCGAGTACTTGATGCCCCCGTCGGCGATCACCGGCGCGCCGGAGCGCGCGGCCTCCTCGGCGCAGTCGAGAACGGCGGTGAGTTGCGGCACGCCCACGCCCGCGACGATCCGCGTGGTGCAGATCGAGCCGGGCCCGATTCCGACCTTCACCGCGTCCGCGCCTGCGTCGAGCAGCGCCCGCGTGGCGGAGGCGGTCGCCACGTTGCCCGCCATGACCTGCACGGCGTTCGAGTGCGCCTTGATCCTCTCCACCGCCCGCGCGACGGCGGCGGCGTGGCCGTGGGCGGTGTCGATGACGATCAGGTCGACGCCGGCGTCGACCAGCGCCGCCGACCGCGCGAAACCGTCCTCTCCCACGGTCGAGGCCGCGGCGACGCGCAGGCGGCCCATCGAATCCTTGCAGGCCTGCGGGTTCAGCACCGATTTTTCGATGTCCTTCACCGTCAGCAGCCCGACGCAGCGGCCCGCCGCATCGACCACCAGCAGCTTTTCGATCCGGCGCGCGTGGAGCATCTTCTTGGCGGCCGCGAGGTCCACAGGCTCGCGCACGGTGGCGAGCTTGTCGGACGTCATCAGCAGCCGCACGGGGATCGTCTCGTCCTCGGCGAAACGCATGTCGCGGTTGGTGAGGATCCCGGCGAGGCGGCCGTCCTCGTCCACGACGGGAAAACCGGTCACGCCGTAGCGGCGCTGGAGCGCTCGGGCGTCGCCCAGCGTGTCGTCGGGTTTGAGGGTGATCGGGTTGTGGACCACGGCGCTCTCGAACCGCTTCACGCGTCGCACCTGGTCGGCCTGCGTCTCCACGTCGAGGTTGCGGTGGATCACGCCGAGCCCGCCCGCCTGCGCCATGGCGATGGCCATGTCGGCCTCGGTCACCGTGTCCATCGCCGAGGAGATCAGCGGGATGTTGAGCGCGATCGAGGGCGTCACGCGGGTGCGCGTGTCGGCGTCAGCGGGCATGATCTCGGAGGCGGCCGGCTCGAGCAGCACGTCGTCGAAGGTGAGGGCTTCGCGAATCTCCATGGCCGCCTCCGGGGGTGCGCTGCGTTCGGCGCGCTTATGGCGCTTATCGACCGGCGGTTGAAGAGCGGTCAGAGCGTCACGATCCGGCCCGCCCGCCACGCCGCCAGCATCCGCAGGGCGACATAGGTCGTGATCGCCGTGGCGCCGAGCGTCGCCGCTGCGGCGACGCCGCGCCACAGCAGGTCCGGGTTGCGCGCGGCCATCGTCAGGCACGCGCCGGCGAAGGCGGCGGACGGGAAGGTGAAGCACCCCCATGTCGGCGCGAAGCCGTCGCCCATCAGCCAGCGGCGATGGCGCGCCAGCACGGCGAGGATGACCAGCGACAGCGCGAAAAGGCCCACGGTGAGGCCGCCCTCCGGGTCCAGCTTGTCGTAGCCGATCACCGCGACGGACGGCGGGGCCAGCAGGACATAGGCCCCCGGCCTCAGGCGCGGCTCGGTCGGCTGGGTCGCGAGCCGCCACGCCGCCGCAGGCAACAGCGCGAGGTAGAGGAGCAGCGACCACCAGAACAGCGCCGCCGCGATTCCCGGCGCGCCCAGCGCCTGCTCGCCGAGCGGCCCGCCGCCGATCGGGGCCACGATGAGCCCCACGAAAGGCACGACGAGAAAGCCGGTGGGCGCCCACTCCGCCGGCCCCATGGCGCGCAACTCCCGGAACACGAGCGTCATGAGGAAGACATGGAGGAAGATCCCCGCCGTCCACACGAAGGGCGCCACCCCGGGCGCCAGCGGCAGCAGCGCGGCGCCCGACAGCATCAAGGCCTCCGACCCCGCCGGCACGGCGCTCCGACCCGCCTTCGCCCGCACGTCGGCGCGAAGCGCGCCGGGCTGCGAGAGCGTGCTCGACAGATAGAGGGTCGCCACCGCCGCGAAGACCGCGAGCGACCCGATCACCGCCGCCTCGCCGAGCCAGTAGGGCGCCGCCAGATACGCCGCCGCCTTGCGCCAGACCATGCCGAGCCCGATCAGGCCGAGGCAGGTCGGCAGCAGCGGCGCCGGCGCCGTCCGGGCGAACGCGATGGCTTGCGCCTGGATCATTGAAAGAAATCCCCGTTGCTTCGGCCGCGCCCACACGGCGTGGACATGTCGTAAACTAGGGCGCAGGCGCTTCGGTTTCGAGAACCGGCGGAAATCGCGCATCGCCCGTCGCTCTGTTTTAGCTTCCGACCCAGTCTATGCGCGAGAGCCGCCGGCCGCAGGTCAGGCGGCCTCCGGCGACGCCGCGCGCTCAGACTCCGTCAACCACTCGGGGTCTTACTCGTGTCGCTCCTGTTCCGGGAAAGCGGCCATGTCTCTCTCTTCGGCTCTCCGACCCTCCGTCGTCGTTCCCACGGCCGAACTTGACGCGACGCCTGAAAACGTCGTGGCCCTCGCCGGCAAGGCCGAAGCCACGGCTGTCTCGAAGGTGCGCGGCATCCAGCGGATCACGAACGCGACGAACATTCTCGCGCTCAACGCCGCCATCGAGGCCGCCCGCGCCGGCGTCTCGGGGGCCGGCTTAAAGGTGGTCGCCGCCGAGGTCAAGGCGCTGTCGGCCGACGTCGAGACGCTCGCCGCCGAGATGGAGCGCGAGGTCTCGGAGGCGCTCGGCGCGCTGCGCCGCCTCGGCGAACGCATGAGCGAGGAGGTGCGCGGGCAGCGGCTGATCGATCTGGCGCTCAACGCCGTCGAGATCATCGACCGCAATCTCTACGAGCGCACCTGCGACGTGCGCTGGTGGGCGACCGACGCCGCCGTTGCGGCCTGTCTCGAGGCGCCGAGCGCCGAGGCGCTCGCCCACGCGTCGCGGCGGCTCGGGGTCATCCTCTCCGCCTACACGGTCTATCTCGATCTCTGGATCGCCGACCGGACCGGGCGCGTCGTCGCGACCGGGCGGCCCGAACGCTATCCGGGCGCCCTGGGCGCGTCGGTCGCGGACCGCGCATGGTTCCGCGACGCCCTCGCGACGCGCTCGGGCGACGACTACGCCGTGGCCGACGTCGCGGCCGAACCGGGGCTCGGCGGCGCCGTCGTCGCCACCTACAGCGCCGCGATCCGGCGGGGCGGGGAGACGCGCGGCCCGGCCGTCGGCGTCCTCGGCATCCATTTCGACTGGGCGCCGCAGGCGCAGGCGGTGGTGGACGGCGTACGCCTCACGGAGACGGAGCGCCCGCGCACGCGCGTCCTCCTCGTCGACGCCGCGCGGCGCGTCATCGCGGCGTCCGCGGCCGACGGGCAGACCCCGGAGGTGGTTCCGGAAGAGGCCGTGTCGGGGCCGAGCGGCCTGTGGCGCGACCGCGACGGCGCCCTCTGGGCGCACCACCTGACGCCCGGCTACGAGACCTACGCGGGTCTCGGCTGGAGCGGGGTGCTGGTGCAGCGGCCCTGAGGCGACCCGCTCTCAGGGTCCGCGTCACAGGGTCCGCGTCACAGGGTGCGCGGCATCCGCCACGGCAGCAGCGTCTTCACCCAGGCCGAACCGAAACGGTTCCCGTCCACCGTCTCGTGCACCGCGCGCACCCGCTCGCCGAACAGCGTCGTCTCGATCTCGGCGCGGGCGTAGAACGGCGCGTCCTCGAGCCGCTTCAGCTCCTTCGGCGTCGACTCCGACTGGATGCTGCGCTTCACGCGCCAGAGCGTCGTCGGCAGCGCCATGCGCGGCGGCGGCGTCACTTCCGTCAGGCCGCCCTTGCGGTCGAAGCGCAGGCCGAGCGAGAGGTCGGTGCCGTCGCGCCGCGTCGCGTCGTAGAGCACCGCGCAGCCGAACCTGCCTTCCGCGCGCGACCAGTCCCAGCGCGGGAAGCCCGCCTCCAGCGGCTCCTCGCCCCAGTTGGTGTCGAGATACCCCGACCCCGACCAGCGCTGCGCCGGATTGTCCATTTCGACTTCGGCGCGGGCGATGGGCGCGATGGTGCGCCAATGGTGTCGGCGCGGGGCGTCGAGATCGAACACGCGGTCGTTCAGCGTCTCGGGCGTCAGCCGCACGCGACCGCGGATGCGCGAGAGGTGCGGCACGGCGATCTCGTCGATCTCGACGACCAGCGCGTCGTTCTCCCAGCGCAGCGAGGACGGGCCGACGCGGTAGAAGTCCGCCGTGCGCTCGCCGGCCGCGCGCTTGCGTTCGGTCATCGCCCAGCGCGCCCGCGGCCCGTAGAGGCAGACGTTGAGGCAGAGGTGGTTCTCGGGGTCGTTGCGGCCCGACCATGCGTAGTAGGGCGAGAAGACCGAGCCGACGAAGGCGATCAGCGTCAGCCCGCGCTCGCCGTCGTCGGAGAGGGCGTCGACGTACCACCAGAGATAGCCCTGGGGGCCGACCGGCTGATCGAAGCGCGGTCCCGCCGTCCCAGATCCTGCAGCGCCGCCGCCGCCGCCAGCCGGCCCCCCATCGCAGCCATCGGCACGCCCGCCCCCGGATGGACCGAGCCCCCCGCCAGATAGAGGCCCGGCAGCCGCGTCCGCGCCCCCGGCCGCGCGAACGCCCCGAACGCCCCGTGCGTCGCCGGGCCGAACAGCGCCCCCCCGGTCCCCGGAAACAGCGCCTCGAACCCCGTCGGCGTCGTGAGCACGCTGTTGTCCGGCGTCAGGTCCAGCGTCAGGCCGCAGCGTTCCAGCAGCGTCAGCGTCCGTGTGCGGCATAGGGCGATGTCCTCGTCGGTGATGGGGGCTGCGTCGCCGTCGGCCGGCGCGTTCACGTGGATGTGGAGCCGCTCGGGGCCGAGGGCTGCGTCGGGCGCGTCCTCCCCGCGGTCCTGCGCGCAGATGTAGACGGTGGGCGCCTCGGGCGTGCGGCGGCTGCGGAAGATCGCGTCGAATTCGCGCGCGTAGTCGCCTTCGTCGAAGAACACCGTGTGGCGGGTGAGGGGGAAACCCCGCGTCTCGGCCCGCGCCGACCACACCATCGCCGAGATCGAGCGGTCGCGCCGCGCGACTTTCGGCACGGCGGCGGCGGCTTCGGGGCCGAAGAGCCCTGCGCCGAGCGCGCCGGCGTCGGCGTTGGCCACCACGAAATCCGCCGGCACCCGCTCGCCGCCCGCAAGCCGCACCGCCGAGACGCGGCCGCCTTCGGTCTCGATCGCCTCGACATGGGCGCCGTAGCGGAACGCGGCGCCGTTGGCCTTGGCCAGCGCCTCGACGGCGCGGGCGACGCGGTGCATGCCGCCCTCGACCAGCCAGACGCCGGCGAGTTCGACATGGGCGACCAGCATCAGCGTCGCAGGCGCGGCGTAGGGCGAGGAGCCGCAATAGGTGGCGTATCGGCCGAAAAGCTGGCGCAGACGCCGGTCCTCGAACGAGGCCGCGAGCGCCTTCGCCATGGTCTGGAACGGCGTCGTCTCGAACAGCGCGCCGAGCCGCGAGAGGCCGACGCGCCGGATCAGGTCGAGCGTGTTCGGCCGCTGGTCGGCGATGAACGGACCCTCCAGCGTCGAATAGATGCGCCGGGCCCGGTCGCGGAACGCCAGATAGCGCCGCGCTTCGGCGGGGCCGGCGAAGTCCGCGACCGCCGCGGCGGCGCGGTCGGGGTCGGCGTAGAGGTCGAAGCGCGATCCGTCGGTCCAGCCGTGGCGTGCGAGGCGGTCGACGGGCAGAAGCCGCAGATGGTCGTCGAGCCGCGCGCCGGCCTCCTCGAACAGGCCGTCGAAGATCCAGCGCATGGTGAAGACTGTCGGACCGGCGTCGAGCGCCGCGCCGCCCGCCGTCACCTCGCGCATCTTGCCGCCGGGGGTGGCCGCGCGCTCCAGCACCGTGACGGGCACGCCTTGGGCCGCGAGGGCGGCGGCGGCGGACAGGCCGCCGATCCCGGCGCCGATCACCACCGCGCCCCGTTCCGCCGCGCCATCCCTCGGCATCGCCCAACCCCGCTCGGCCGTCTGTCGCGCCGCCTGTTTAGGGCGGTTGACAGGCGCTCGGCAACTGTCCACTCTGATTGACACATGGTGCGACAAGGCGTAGTGACAGCGCCGCGGAGGGAGGAATCCATGGAGACCGGAAGCCGCATCGACGCCGCCCTCGACGCCGCGATCCGTCGCGCCGAAGGCCCGGACGCGCCCCCGAAACTCGCCGCTGCGCTGCGCCACGCCGTGTTTCCCGGCGGCGGCCGCGTGCGCCCGAAGCTGCTGCTGGCGGTCGCCGGCGCCTGCGGCGACCCTGCGCCGACGCTGTCCGATTCGGCCGCCGCGGCGCTCGAACTCCTGCACTGCGCCTCGCTCGTGCATGACGACATGCCCTGCTTCGACGACGCGCCGACGCGCCGCGGCAGGCCCTCGGTGCATGCCGCCTTCGGCGAGCCGCTCGCGCTGCTCGCGGGCGACGCGCTGATCGTCGCGGCCTTCGAGACCGTGGCCCGCGCCGCCCCCGCCGACGCGCAGGCCGCCGCGGCGCTGACGCTGATCCTCGCGCGCGCCGTCGGCATGCCGCACGGCATCACCGCCGGTCAGGCGTGGGAGAGCGAGGCGCGCATCGACGTCGCCGCCTACCACCGCGCCAAGACCGGGGCGCTGTTCATCGCCGCGACCACCGCCGGCGCCGTGGCCGCCGGCCGAGACCCGGCGCCGTGGCGGACGGTCGGCGCCAAGCTCGGCGAAGCCTATCAGGTCGCCGACGACCTCGCCGACGCGCTCGCGGACGAGAAGGCGCTCGGCAAGCCGACGGGCCAGGACGCGGCCCACGCCCGCCCGAACGCCGTGACGGCGCTGGGCGTCGGCGGGGCGGTGGCGCGGCTCGAAGCTCTGATCGCGGAGGCGGCGGGCGCGATCCCGCCCTGCCCGGGCGCCGGGGCGCTCCGCGACCTCGTTTTCCTCCAGGCGAAGCGGCTCGCGCCGAAAGACCTTGTCCAGCACGTCGCATAGCATCGCCCCGCCGAGCCGTTCCCCCAGCCTGCTCGACCGCTGGCGCGCCTTCCGCAACCGCTGCATCGCCGACCCGCGGTTCCAGCGCGGCTCGGCGCTGTTCCCGCTGACGCGCCGCATCGCGCTCGGCAACGCGCGGGCGCTGTTCGACGTCACGGCGGGCTTCGTCTACAGCCAGATCCTGTTCGCCTGCGTGAAGCTCGACCTGTTCCGCCGCGTCGGCCACGAGGTGCTCACGCTGGAGGAGATCGCCGGGCGCATCGGCCTGTCGGGCGAGGCGACCGAGCGCCTGGTGCGCGCCGCCGCGACGCTGCGGCTGATGGAGCGGCGCGACGACGGGCGCTGGGGGCTTGGCGATCTCGGGGCGGCGATGCTCGGCGCGCCCGGCGTGGCCGAGATGGTCGACCACCACGCCGCCCTCTACGACGACCTGAAGGATCCCGTGGCGCTCTTGAAGAACCGCGGCGGGCAGGTCGGCGCCTTCTGGCGCTACTCGCGCAACGAGGCGGCGGGCGAGCTGACGCCCGAGAAGGTCGCCGACTATTCGGCCCTGATGGCCGCGAGTCAGGCGACCTTCGTCGAGGACGTGCTGGCGGCGCACCCGTTCGGCGACCACGCGAGGATCGTCGACATCGGCGGCGGCGAGGGCCAGTTCGTGCGGGCGCTGGCGAAGCGCTTCGCGGAGCTGCGCCTCGCCGTGTTCGATCTGCCGGGCGTCGCGGCGCTGGCCCGCGAGAGATTCGCGGCTGATGGAGTCGGCGACCGCGCCGAGGCGATCGGGGGCGACTTCTTCGCCGACCCGATTCCCGAGGCCGACCTCCACACCCTGATCCGCGTCTGTTTCGATCACGACGACGGCCCCTGCCTTAAGCTGCTGACCCGCATCCGGGAGGCGACGCCGCCCGGCGGCGCGCTGCTCGTCGCCGAGACCATGGCCGGCACGCCCGGCGCCGAGCCGGTGGGCGACGCCTACTTCGGCTTCTACCTGCTCGCGATGGGCTCGGGGCGGCCGCGCACGGCGGAGGAGCTTTCCAACCTTCTGAAACAGGCGGGCTTTTCCCATGTCCGCGAAGCGCGGACTGCGCGCCCGATGCTTGTGCGCATGCTGGTGGCGCGGCCGTGAGCGTCACACCGTCGAGACTTTGGGCTGTAAACATTGCTTGACATGAGTGGCCGTCAAATTACCATGACTAGGCAGAAACGAGGCGGGTCGCGGGCCGGTCGGGAGCCGGGTCGACGCCCCACCCAGAGGAGGAACTGATGGACACCCTCGCCATCGTGATGGAGGAGCCGGAGCGCCTCGCGCTCGAGCGCCTCGCCCTCGACGACCCCACCGACGGCGACATCGTCGTCGACATCGCCTTCTCCGGCGTCAGCACCGGCACCGAGCGCCTGCTCTGGTCGGGGCGCATGCCGCACTTCCCCGGCATGGGCTATCCGCTGGTCCCCGGCTACGAATCCGTCGGCACCGTGGTCGAGGCGCGCCCCGGCTCGGGCCGCCAGGTCGGCGAGACCGTGTTCGTGCCCGGCGCGCGCTGCTTCGGCCCGGTGCGCGGGCTGTTCGGCGGCGCGGCGCAGCGGCTGGTGCTGCCCGGCGCGCGGTCGATTCCCATCGACGCGAGCCTCGGCGAGGCCGGCGCGCTGATCGCGCTCGCCGCCACCGCCCGCCACGCCATCGCCGACGGCGTCGACGCCGAGCCGGACCTGATCGTGGGCCATGGCGTCCTCGGGCGGCTGCTGGCCCGCGTCGCGGTCGCCATCGGCGCCGAGCCGACGGTGTGGGAGACCAACCCGGCCCGCATGGGCGGCGCCGAGGGCTATCGCGTCATTCATCCGGATGAGGACGAGCGCCGCGACTATCGCGCGATCTATGACGTCTCGGGCGACCCGAAGCTGCTCGACACGCTGATCGGCCGGCTCGCGAAAGGCGGCGAAGTCTGCCTCGCCGGCTTCTACGAGCAGCCGCTGAGCTTCGCCTTCCCGCCCGCCTTCATGAAGGAGGCGCGGATCCGCGTCGCCGCCGAATGGCAGCCGAGCGACCTCGCCGCCACCAAGGCGCTGATCGAGGAAGGCTTCCTGAGCCTCGACGGCCTCATCACCCATCACGGCGACCCGCGCGAGGCCGACGCGGCCTACCGCACCGCCTTCGGCGATCCCGCCTGCCTGAAGATGATCCTGGACTGGAGGACAGCCGCATGAGCCCCGACGGAGCCCCCCCGCCGTCGCTCCGCGATTACGACGCCAATCTCCGCGCCGAGGCGTCGCAGGACATGACGGAGATTCCGGCCGCCGAGCCCACCAAGCATACGCAGATCATCGCGATCTACGGCAAGGGCGGCATCGGCAAGTCGTTCACCCTGGCCAATCTCAGCTACATGATGGCCCAGCAGGGCAAGCGCGTGCTGCTGATCGGCTGCGACCCGAAGTCCGACACCACGTCGCTGCTGTTCGGCGGCAAGGCCTGCCCGACGATCATCGAGACCTCGACGAAGAAGAAGCTCGCCGGCGAGGAACTGCGCGTCGAGGACGTGTGCTTCAAGCGCGACGGCGTGTTCGCCATGGAGCTCGGTGGGCCGGAAGTCGGCCGCGGCTGCGGCGGGCGCGGCATCATCCACGGCTTCGAGACGCTGGAGAAGCTCGGCTTCCACGACTGGGACTTCGACTTCGTCCTGCTCGACTTCCTCGGCGACGTGGTCTGCGGCGGCTTCGGCCTGCCGATC
>RECW01000203.1 GCA_007693835.1 Paracoccaceae bacterium
CCCCGCCCGCCCGGAAGGTGATGTAGCGGAACAGGTTGAACACGTCCCCGCCCTGCGAGAGCGGAAACAGCAGGTGATAGAGCATCAGGCGTTCCCCCTCGAAACGTCGGCGGACCCGCCCTCGGCGCTGTCGTCCGCCCGCGCCGCGCCGAGCCCCTTCAGCGCGTCGACCACCGTCGCCATGCGCATGCTGTTCGATCCCTTCACCATCGCCACGTCCCCGGCGTCCACCAGCCGCCGCACGCGCTCGGCCGCCTCGGCGGCCGTCTCGAACCATCCGGCGCGCTTCGCCGCCGGCAGCGCCGCGTCGAGCGCGCGCATCCGCGCGCCGACGGTCGCCACGAGGTCGACCCCCGCCATCGCCGGATGCTCGGCCAGCGCCGCGTGCAGCGCCTCCGCCTGCGGCCCCAGCTCCAGCATGTCGCCGAGCACGGCGATCCGCCGCCCGCGCGCGATCCGTCCGACGCCGTGCTCGACCGGGGCCGCGGCCAGAACCGCGAGCGCCGCGCCGACCGACGCCGGGTTGGCGTTGTAGCTCTCGTCGATCACCCGCACGGTCCCGTCGACCCCGTTCGGCCCGAGCGCCACGGTCCACCGCGCCCCGCGCCCCTCGGGCGGGCGCCAGCCGGCGAGGCCCATGGCGGCGCGCGCCACGTCCGCCCCCGCGGCCTCCGCCGCCGCCAGCGCGCCGAGCGCGTTGAGCGCGAGGTGGCGGCCGGGCGCTGCGAGCTTGAACACGATCTCGCGGCCCGACAGAGCGGCGCGGACCACCGTGGCCCCGCCGCGCCCCTCGGCCGAGATCAGCCGCGCGTCGGCCCCCGCGTCGGCGCCGAACCCCACCACCCGCGCGCCGGCGGCGGCCGCCGCCGCCGCGAGCCGGTCGAACCAGCGGTTGTCGCGGTTCAGCACGGCGACCGGAGCCGCGCCCTCCGGCGTCCGCTCGAGACCGGCGAAGATCTCCGCCTTGGCGTCGGCGATCCCCTGCTCGTTCTCGAAATTCTCGATGTGCACCGCTTCCACCGTGGTGATCAGCGCCACATGCGGCCGGGTAAGGCGCGACAGGGGCGCGATCTCGCCGCCGTGGTTCATGCCCATCTCGATCACGGCGAAGGCCGTGTCGCAGGGCATGCGCGCCAGCGTCAGCGGCACGCCCCAGTGGTTGTTGAAGCTCCGCTCCGGCGCGTGGGTCGACGCCTGCGGCGCGAGCATGGCGCGCAGCATCTCCTTGGTGCCGGTCTTGCCGACCGAGCCGGTCACGCCGATCACCCGCGCCGCGACCCGCGCCCGCGCCGCCGCGCCCAGCGCGCGCAGCCCCGCGAGCGTGTCGTCGACGGTCAGCAGCGGCGCCTCCGCTGGCAGCCCCGCGGGGCGTGAGACCATCGCGGCCGCGGCGCCTTTCGCGAGCGCGTCGGCGACGAAGGCGTGGCCGTCCCGAGCGCCGTCGAGCGCCACGAACAGATCGCCCGGCGCAAGGCTGCGGGTGTCGATGGAGACGCCCGTCGCGGTCCATGCGCCGGCCGTCGCGCCGCCCGTCGCGGCGGCGGCCTCGGCGGCGGACCAGAGGGGTTGGGTCACGGCGAAGCTCCCGGGAGAGGGTCGTCGAGGGCGATCACCGCGGCGCGCGCCTGTTCGGCGTCGTCGAAGGGAATCGTGCGCCCGGCGACGGTCTGCCCCGTCTCATGGCCCTTCCCGGCGATCAAGAGGCGGTCGTCGGGGCCGAGCGCGTCGACGCCGCGGAGGATCGCCTCGGCCCGGTCGCCGCAGTCTTCCGCCTCCGGCGCGCCGGCCCGCACCGCGGCGCGGATGGCGGCGGGGTCCTCGGAGCGCGGGTTGTCGTCGGTGACGATCACGCTGTCGGCGCGGGCCGCCGCGGCCGCGCCCATCAGCGGCCGCTTGCCGGGGTCGCGGTCGCCGCCGGCCCCGAACACGACGACCAGCCGCCCCGGCGTGTGCAGCCGCAGCGCGTCGAGCGCGGCGGCCAGCGCGTCGGGCGTGTGGGCGTAGTCGACGAAGACGCGGGCCCCGTTGGCGCGGCGCGCGACCGGCTCCATCCGCCCGCGCACGCCCGTCAGCCGGGGCAGCGCGGCGATCGCCGCCGCAGGCTCGGCGCCCGCCCCGATCACGAGACCGAGGGCCGCCAGCGCGTTCATACCCTGGAACCCGCCGATCAGCGGCAGATCGACGGCGTGCTCCACGCCCTCCCACGCGAAGCGCAGGGTCTGGCCTTCGGGGTGGTAGGCGCCGTCGAGCAGCCTCAGGCCGCCCTCGGCCGCGCGGCCGAACGGGATCAGCCGCAGGCCCCGGTCGCGGGCGAGGCAGGCGGCGGCCTCGAAGGCCGGGTCGTCCGCGCTCACCACCGCCGCCGCGCCTTCGGGCAGCACCGCCGAGAACAGCCGCAGCTTCGCGGCCGCGTAGTCGGCGTGGTCGGCGTGGTAGTCCATGTGGTCGCGCGCGATCAGCGTCAGCGCGCCGGCGGCGAAGCGCACCCCGTCGGCGCGGCGCTGGGCGAGGCCGTGGCTCGACGTCTCCAGCGCCCCGTGCGTCACCCCCTGCGCGGCGAGATCGGCGAGCAGGCGATGCAGCGCGATGGGCTCGGGCGTGGTGTGGCCGGGCGGCGCGCTCGCCGCCCCCTCGACGCCGGTGGTGCCGATGTTCACCGCCGAACGGCCCATCGCGGCCCAGAGCTGACGCGCGAAGCTCGCCACCGACGTCTTCCCGTTGGTGCCGGTCACCGCGACCATCGTCGCCGGCTGCGCGCCGAAGAACCGGGCGGCGACCAGCGCGAGGCGCCGGCGCGGGTCTTCGTCGACGATGAACGGGATCGGGAAGCCGCCCACGGTTTCGGCAGCCCGGAGCGCCCCGTCGAGACTGGTCAGCACGGCCGCGGCGCCCATGCGCACGGCGAACTGGGCGAACTCCGCGCCGTCGAGCGCGGCTCCCTTGAGCGCGGCGAAGACATGGCCCGGCTTCGTCTCGCGGCTGTCGACGCAGAGGCCGGTCACCGGCGCGTCGGGCGCCGGGCGGGGTCCGAGCGCCGGGCCGTCGAGCAGGCCGAGGCTCGCGAAGGTCGCGCTCACGGCCGGGTCGCGGCGGGCTGCGCCGCCGCCTGCGTCGTCGCCGGCGCGGTCGCCACGGGCCGCGCCGCCACCAGCGCGTCGGCCGTCGGCGCGGGCTCGGGGTCCGGCGGCAGGGCCGGGCGCAGGCCGAGCAGCGGCGCGAGCCGGCGGATCGCCTCGCCGGTCACCGGCGCGGCCGTCCACCCCGCGGTGCGTCGGGGAACAGGCCCCGAGCGGTCCTCGGGCTCGTCGAGGGTCAGCACCAGCACCCACTCGGGGTCCGACATCGGGAAGGCCGCCGCGAAGGTCGACATCACGCGGTCGCGGAAGTAGCCCCCGCCGGGACGCGGCTTGTCGGCCGTGCCGGTCTTGCCGCCGACTTCGTAGCCCGGCGCCTCCGCCGAGCGCCCCGTGCCGTTCGTCACCGACTCGCGCAGGATGCGCCGCATCGCCTTCGAGGCTTCGGCGGAGAGGACCTGCGCGGCCTGGTCGGGCCCGGGCAGGGTGACGTCGGGCGCGTCGGGATCGAGGGTCGGGCGCACGCGGAAGCCGCCGTTCACCATCGCCGCATAGCCGACCGCGAGGTGCAGCGGCGTCGCGGCGAGGCCGTGGCCGAAGCTGATGGTGATGGTCGAGATGTCGGCCCATCGCGCGGGCAGCAGCGGCTGGCCGAGCCGCGCCTCGGCGATCTCGAGCCCGGTCGGCTCGAAGAAGCCGAGACGCTGGAAATAGTCGCGCACGGCCGGCGTTCCCGCCATCAGCCCGAGCCGCGCGCTCACCACGTTGGAGCTGCGCGCCATGGCCTGCGCCACCGTCATCTCGTTCGGCATCCGGTGGAAGTCGCGGATCCGGTGGCGCCCCCAGACCAGCGGCCCGCGGGCGTCGACCTTGGTGTCGGCCGTCACAAGCCCGCGGTCGATGGCCAGCGCCGCCACGAGCGGCTTGAAGGTCGAGCCGAGTTCGAACACCCCTTCCGCGACGCGGTTCATCATCGGCCGCACGCGCGCCACGTAAGGATCGTTCGGGTCGGGGCGGGCGTTCGGGTCGAAATCGGGCAGCGAGACCAGCGCCGCCACCGCGCCGGTGCGGGCGTGCATCAGCACCGCCGCCGCGCCGACGGCGTTGAACCGCTCCACCCCGTCACGGAGCACCTCCGTGAGGGCCGCCTGCGCGGTGAGGTCGAGCGAGAGGCGCAGCGGCGCGCCGTCGCGCGCCGGATCGCGAAGCGCCTCGTCATGGAACCGCTCGACGCCGGCGAGCCCGGCGATCTCGGCGAAGCGCACGCCCTCGTCGCCGGCCCGCGCGCCGCCGAGGACATGGGCCGCCATGCGGCCTGCCGGATAGACCCGCACGTCGCGTGCGCCGAAATAGACCCCCGGCAGGCCGAGGTCGTGGATCGCCTGCCGCTCCTCGGGGCTGATCGGCCGCTTGATCCAGGCGAACCGGCGCTCTCCGCCGAAACGCGCCGCGAGCGTGGCTGCGTCGACCCCGTCGAGCACCGAGGCCAGCGCCTCGGCCGCGGCTGTCGGATCGTCGAGTTCGTGGGGGTGGGCGTAGGCCGACCAGGCGGGGAGGTTGCGCGCCAGCGTCCGGCCGGCGCGGTCGACGATGGCGGCGCGGGCGACGTGGCGTTCGGCGTCGGTCGCCGCGAGCCGCGGTTCGGCGGGGGTCGACAGCGTCACCGCCGCCATGCGCGCCCCGACCGCGCCGAAGCCCAGCGCGAAGGCGACGGCGATGAGCAGAAGGCGCCAGTCGGCGCGGTCCGTGTCGGGCGCGGGCGCGGCGTAGGCCGGAGGCTCGTCGCGGCGGGCGCGTCCGTTGAGGATCGCGGCGAGCGGCGGCGCGGCGTGGGCGTCCTGCGGCGCGGGACCATCGTCGACCGGATCGATCATCGCCTCGGCCTCCCTTCGGCGTCGGACATGGCGGCCACATCCGCGTCCGCGCCGCCGAACCCATCGGCCGCCGCCGGCGCATCGGGCGGCCGCGTCGGCGCGTCGGAGAACGGCCGATAGCGCGCGCCGGCCATTGGCGAGAGGGCGAGGGCGTCGGCATGGCGGGCGGTGAGTTCGGCGATCCGATCCGGGCGGTTCAGCCACGCCCACTCCGCCTCGAGGACAGCGATCGCCTCCCGCTCCCGCGCGATCTCGGCCCGCCGCGCCGCGACGCGGTCCAGCGCGGCCTGCGCATCGTAGGTCACCTGATACGCCCAGAACGCGAGCAGCGCCACGGCGGCGGCCGCCAGAAAGTGCAGCGCCCCCCTCACGCCGCGGCTCCGACAGGCGGGACGCCGAGCGCGCGGGGGTCGACCGCCCGCGCCGGCGCCGCGGTGCGCCGCGCCGCGCGCAGCCGCGCCGAGCGCGCGCGCGGGTTCTGCGCGGTCTCAGCCGCCGAGGGCTCGACCGCCTTGCGCGTCAGCGGCGCGAAGCCCGGCTCGACTTCGGGCGTCTCGGGCGCATGACGCGAGCCGCGCGGCGCCCGGCCGCCGCGGAGTTGCAGGAACCGCTTCACGATCCGGTCCTCGAGCGAATGGAAGGTGACCACCGCCAGCACGCCGCCTTCGGCGAGCACACGCTCCGCGGCGGAGAGGGCGCGGGCGAGCTCGCCGAGTTCGTCGTTCACCGCGATGCGAATGGCCTGGAACGACCGCGTCGCCGGATGGATCTGGCCCGGCCGCTGCGGCGGCAGCGCGCCCGCGACCACGGCGGCGAGGCGCGCCGTGGTCTCGATCGGCGCTTCGGCGCGGGCGGCGACGATGGCGCGGGCGATGCGCCGCGCCGCGCGCTCCTCGCCGTAATGGTGCAGCACGTCGGCGAGCGCGCGCTCGGGCGCGGTGTTGACCAGGTCGGCCGCGCTCGGCCCCGCCTGACCCATGCGCATGTCGAGCGGTCCGTCGCGCATGAAGGAGAAGCCGCGCGGCGCCGCGTCGAGTTGCATGGAGGAGACGCCGACGTCGAGCGCCACGCCTAGCGCCGGCGCCGCGCCCGCCGCCTCGGCGATGCCGTCCAGATCCCCGAACCGCCCCTGCACGAGCGTCAGTCGTCCCCCGGACGCATCGGCGAGCGCCCTGCCGCCGGCGATGGCGTCGGGGTCGCGGTCGATGGCCAGCACGCGGTCGGCCCCGGCCGCGAGGATCGCCCGCGTGTAGCCGCCGGCCCCGAACGTCGCGTCGACGTAGACGCCGCCGCGACCGGGATCGAGGGCGCGCACCACCTCGTCCGCCAGCACCGGGACATGCCCCGCGCCGCTCACGTTCGGCCCCATGGCAGGCGGTCGGTGTTCGCCAGCGCCGTCGCCTCGATCTCCTCCTGCCAGGCGGCGTGGGTCTCGGGTTTCCAGATCTGGAAGGTGTGGATCATGCCGACGAACAGCACCTTGTCGTCGAGCTCCAGAAGCTCGCGCAGGGGTTCGGGCAGCACGATGCGCCCGGTGTCGTCGATGGTGACCTGCACAGCGCGGCCGATGGTCTTGGCGGTGAGCGCCCGGTTCACACGGTCGAAGGGGTTCATCGAGGCGAGCGCGTCGGCGATGCGGCCGAACTGCTCGGCGCCCAGCCCGTCGACCGCAGGCTCCCCGTTCACCTGCGGGATCAGCCAGAGGCCGGGCTGCGCCTCCTGCTCCAGCACCTTGCGGAACGGAGCCGGAATCGACACGCGGCCCTTCTTGTCGATCGGGTTGGTGAATGTGGAGGAGAAGAACCGCATTCGCCCTGAGCCCGCCGTTCACCTCCGCTGCTCGGGCGACACCCCGAACAATCCCGGTCTTTTTTCGACGAAACGAGCCGCGCGCAGAATACAGCGCGCGGCTCGTTCCACTGCCCCTTGCAATCGACTTCGCGCCGCGCCGCTTTTGTGCGGTCGTTCCGGTCTTCGACTTCGCCACCCGGATCGCCTGTGAAACCTGCCTCAGTTCTTGTTTTGGCTGGTCCGGCTGGCCCTGCCCGATTTTTGTCTCATGGGATGATTTGGGACGCAAGGGGATTTTTCTCAGGCATGTGGACAAGTCTGTGGGGCGCTTTGGGCGAATTTCCACCGATTCAGCGCCGATCGTTACCGAAGTCTTTATTTTGCCCACATGTTATCCACATATGTTCGATGTAAGTTCATTTATATTCTATTTTTGTTCTCATGCGGCTTGAACCAAGCAATCCCATGTTTTCCCTGTGGGGAAAGCGCGGCTCATGGGGAAAAGGTGCGGGCGGTCTGTAAGCCGGGTTCTGTCCAGCCGCCCCGAATCAATCGGGAATCGGCCTGGATGGCCATTCATCTGGATCCGCCGTCGCCGGCGGATTCGCGCGATCAACCCGGACCGCCGGGCGGAGACGCCCGATGCGCGGTCCCTATGCGATCTTGCTCCCGGCGGGGCTTGCCGCGCCGCCCCCGTCGCCGGGGGCGCGGTGGGCTCTTACCCCACCGTTTCACCCTTGCCCTCGGGGCGGACCCTTCGGGCGGTCTGTTCTCTGTGGCGCTTTCCCTCGGGTTCGTCCCATGGTGTCCCATGGTCCTCCCCGGCCGGGGGTTACCCGGCGCCGTGTCTCCGTGGAGCCCGGACTTTCCTCACCCGGCCGTCCCGCGAGCGGAACGCCGGGCGCGGCCATCCAACCGCCCGCGCGACTCAGGTAGCCCCTGACGGCGCGGCGCGCAACGCCGGCCAACGCGCGGCGAGCGCCGAAAGGTGGGCGACGTCGGCGCCCGTCAGCGGCGCGTGGGGGTCGGCGAAGGGGCGGAAGCGGCGGCGGAAGGCGGCGAGCGCGCCGGGGGCGTCGCCGTAGCCGAACCGGCGGGCGGCGGCGGCGAAGGCGTCGGGGCCGGCTTCGCCGCCGGGCTCCGGCGCGCCGTAGGGCGGATCGAGCCACACCGCGAAGCCGCCGCGCGCGAGACGGCGCCAGTCGAATCGACCGCCGGGGTCTCGCTTGCGGTCCGGGGCGACGCACGCGTGGCCGAGCACGCGCTCGGGCGGGATCGGCCAGCGCGCCGCGAGCGCGGCGAGCAGGCGTTCGAGCGCGGCCATCTGCGGCTCGGGGAACGGCGCGTCGCCGGGGTTGGCGAGTTCGATCCCGACCGAGCGCGAGTTGACGTCCGTCTCGCCGCCCCACGCCGCGCGCCCCGCGTGCCACGCCCGGCGCGTCTCCGCGACCAGCCGCCAGACCCTTCCGTCTTCGGCGATCAGATAGTGGGCCGAGACTTCCGCGGCGGGATCGCGCAGGCGCGCGAGCGCCGCCTCCGCCGTCGCCATCGCCGTGTAGTGGATCACGACCATGTCCGGCCCGGGTCCGCGGCGCGGCCCGTGGTTCGGCGACGGGGCCTCGATGACGTCGAGGGTGCGCGTCACGAGGTCTTGCGGGGCGGGCGCTTCGGCGGCCTCGCGCTTTCGGCCCAGCCTTCGCGCGACAGGCCGAGCTGGTCGGCGAGCACCTTCGGCTTCACCTCCTCGACCTCCCCCTCGGGCAGATCGCCGAGCAGGAACGGGCCGTAGGAGACGCGGATCAGCCGGTTCACCCGCAGCCCCACCGTCTCCAGCGCGCGGCGGATCTCGCGGTTCTTGCCTTCGCGGAGCCCGATCGTCAGCCACGAGTTGGCGCCCTGAGACCGGTCGAAGGCGACGGTCATCGGCTTGAACCGCTCGCCGTCCACCGTCACGCCCCTGCGCAGCGTGTCGAGCGCGGCCTCCGAGGCCGACCCGTGGGCGCGCACCCGGTATTTGCGCAGCCAGCCGGTCGAGGGCAGCTCCAGCCGGCGCTTCAGCGCCCCGTCGTTGGTCAGCAGCAGCAGGCCCTCGGAGGTGAGATCGAGACGCCCGACGCTCATCACCCGCGGCATCGAGGGGGGCAGCCGGTCGAACACGGTGGCGCGGCCCTTCTCGTCGCGCGCCGTGGTCACGAGGCCGGCGGGCTTGTGATAGCGCCAGAGCCGCGGCGGCTCGGCCTCGGCCAGCGGCTTGCCGTCCACCTCGATCCGGTCGCCGGGGCCGACGAGCGTTGCGGGGGTGTCGAGCCGCGCGCCGTTCACGCGCACGCGCCCCTCGGCGATCAGCCGCTCGGCGTCGCGGCGCGAGGCGACGCCTGCGCGGGCGAGGCGCTTGGCGATGCGCTCGGGGGCGTCGGCGGCGGTGTCCTTCGTCGTCATCGTCGAGCCATACTTGATGAGGGGCGGCGCGGGAAGCTTGCGCCGGCCCCCGCGGCGCGTCACAGGGAGGCGATGCAGCCCGGTCTCCTCCTGCCGCCGCCGATGGCCGCGGCGTTCGACGCGGCGCGCGCCGCGGCCGCGCGCGGCGAGACGCCGGTGGGCGCCGCCGTGGCGGACGCCGCCGGGGAGATCGTGGCCGTCGCCGGCAACCGCACCCGCGAACGCGCCGACCCCACCGCCCACGCCGAAATCCTCGCCATCCGCGAAGCCTGCGCCGCCCTCGGCGCCGAGCGGCTGACCGGCTGCGACCTCTACGTCACCCTCGAACCCTGCCCGATGTGCGCCGGCGCGATCGCCCACGCCCGGCTCCGCCGTCTCTACTACGCCGCGCCCGACCCGAAGGGCGGCGGCGTCGCCCACGGCGCGCGCGTGTTCTCGCACCCGACCTGCCACCACCGGCCCGAGATCTACGACGGGCTCGGGGAGCGCGAGTCGGCGGCGCTGCTCCGGGCCTTCTTCGCCGCGCGGCGCTGAGCGGTCAGGCGATGGCCGCGAGCGCCGCGATCTCGGCGAGCAGCGCCGCCGCCCCCAGCACGTCGCCCGTCCAGCCGCCGATCAGCCGCCGGGCGAGCGCGTAGAGCGCCGCCGCCGCCAGCGCCGCCGCCGCCAGCGCCGCGGGCGGCGCGCCGCAGGCGAGGGCGAGCGCC
>RECW01000247.1 GCA_007693835.1 Paracoccaceae bacterium
GCGATGCAGAGGCGCTGGCGCTGGCCGCCCGAGAACTCGTGCGGGAACTTCTCCGCGTCGCGCGCCGAGAGCCCGACCTGCTCCAGCAGCGCGGCGACGCGGGCGGGCGCCTCCGCCCCGCGGCCCGCCACCACCAACGGCTCGGCGACGATGTCGCGCACCCGCCAGCGCGGGTTCAGCGAGGCGTAGGGGTCCTGGAAGATCATCTGGATGCGGCCCCGCGCCCGCCGCACCGCCGCCCCGTCGCGCTCGCGGTGCAGGTCGACGCCGCCGATCTCCACCGACCCGCCCGAAGGGCCGAGCAGCCCGACCGCGATCCGCCCGATGGTCGACTTGCCCGACCCGCTCTCGCCGACGAGGGCGTAGGTGGTGCGCGCGGGGATCTCGAAATCCACCCCGGCGACCGCCGTGAGGAACCGCTTGGGCTCCCGCTCGATCAGCCGGTTGAGCCACGGCTTCGACACATCGAAGCGCCGTTCGAGACCGGCGACGCGGACGAGCGGCGCCGCCGTCACGCCTCCGCCCTCCCTGCCCCGATCGGCTCGGCCTCTCCGGCCAGCCAGCAGGCTGCGACGCCGGCGGGAGTGGGCATGGGCGGCGGCGTCTCGCGGCGACAACGCGCGAGGGCGTCGGGGCAGCGCGGATGGAAGGCGCAGCCGGGCGGGATGGCGTCGAGCCGCGGCATGGCCCCGGGTATCTGGCGCAGCCGCGCGCCAGGCGCCGCGGCCGAGGGCGTCGAGGCCATGAGACCGCGGGTGTAGGGGTGGCGAGGGGCCGCGATCACCTCGCGCACCGGCCCGATCTCCGCCAGCCGGCCGGCGTAGAGCACCGCCACGCGGTCGGCGGTCTCGGCGATCACGCCCATGTCGTGGGTGATCAGCATCACCGCCGCCCCGCGCTCGGCGCAGATCTCCTTCAGCACGTCGATGATCTGGGCCTGGACGGAGACGTCGAGCGCGGTGGTGGGCTCGTCGGCGATGACGAGTTCCGGTTCGGCCGCGAGCGCCAGCGCGATCACCACCCGCTGGCGCATGCCGCCGGAGAACTCGTGCGGATAGCTGTCGATGCGCCGGGCGGCGGCGGGGATGCCGACTTCCTCGAGCGCGGCCAGCGCGCGCCGGCGCGCCTCGGCGGCGGAGACCGGCAGATGCGCGGCGATGGTCTCGGCGATCTGGTCGCCGATGGGGATCAGCGGGTTGAGCGAGGTCAGCGGATCCTGGAACACCATGCCGACGCGCTTGCCGCGGATGCGGCGCATCTCGGCGGGCGGCAGGCGGTCGATGCGCCCGCCCCCGAGCAGGACCGCGCCCCCCGCGATCCGCCCCGGCGGATCGATCAGCCCGATCACCGCGGCGCCGGTCATCGACTTGCCGGCGCCGGACTCGCCGACGACGCCGAGGATCTCGCCGCGCGCGATGTCGAACGAGACGCCGTCCACCGGCCGCACCACCCCCCGGCGCGACGGAATCTCGACCACCAGATCGCGCACCGAGAGGACCGGGGTCGTCCCGCCCTCCCGCCGCTCTCCGTCCGGCTGCGCCATGGCGCGATCCTCGATCCGCATCGGGCGCGTCCGCCCCGACCGATGCGACTGCGCGATTTTCCCCGCAGGGTCAATCGGATTGACGCCGCGACGCGACGCCCCGGCGCGGCGGCTGCGGCGCGGCGGCCGGTTGCGGGGGTGGCCGCTCTGTGGCACGCGGCCCGCGAAGGCCGGGGCCGCCGGAAGGCCCGGACGCACTGACGGGGGGCGCTGGTGGAGCGGGCGATGGGCGATTACGAGGCCGCGCGCGAGGCGATGGTCGAGGGGCAGATCCGGCCGGCCGACGTGACGCGGCGCGACATCCAGGCGGCGATGCTGACGGTGCCGCGCGAACGGTTCGTGCCCGCCGAACTGCGCCCGATCGCCTACGCCGACGCGCAGCCGCGGCTGGGCGCCGGGCGGGTGCTGCTCGATCCGCGCACCTTCGCCAAGATGCTGGACGCCGCCGAACCGAAGCCCGACGACCTCGTGCTCGACGTCGGATGCGGCTACGGCTATTCGAGCATGGTGATCGCGCAGGTGGCGGCGGCGGTGATCGCGCTCGAGGAGAACGCCGATCTCGCCGACCGCGCCGCCGCGCTGTTCGCCGAACTCGGCGCCGACACCGTCGCGCTGGAGCGCGGCCCGCTCGCCGACGGCGCGCCGGACGCCGGGCCCTTCGACGTGATCATGGTCGAGGGAGCCATCGAGACGCCGCCGGCCAGGCTGCTCGACCAGCTGAAGGACGGCGGGCGTCTCGTCGCCGTGTGGGCGGACGGCCCGGCGGGGCACGCCCGCCTTTACCGGCGCGCGGGGTCCGTGGTGTCTCACCGGCGGGTGTTCGACGCGCTCGCCCCGGTGTTGCCCGGTTTCGACGCGCCGAAAGGTTTCTCGTTCTAGGCCGAGCGTTTCGTTGCGGCGGCGCGCGTCCACGCTAGGCTGCGCCCCAACAACGACCCACGAGGAGCAGGCCCGATGACAGGCATTCGACGCCTAGGACAGGCGTGCGCCATCGCATGCGCGCTCAGCCTCGCCGGCGGGGCGCAGGCGATGTCCCTCTCCGAGGCGATCGCCGCCGCCTACGAAAGCAATCCCGACCTTCTCGCCGCCCGCGCAAACCTGCGCGCCGCGGACGAGGCGGTGAACCAGGCGCGCGCCGGCTTGCGGCCGCGGGTCGACGGCGCGGTGAGCTACGGGGCGCAGCGCACCGACGGCCGCGGCCGCCCGGCCGATTCGACGGACGCCTTCCGCGCCGGCCTCGACGCGACCCAGCCGCTCTATGACGGCGGGCGCACCCAGAACACCGTGCGCGCCCGCATCGCGAACGTCTCCGCGGCGCGCGCCCGGCTGGCCGCGCTCGAGCAGAACGTCACCCTCGACGTGGTCAACGCCTATCTCGACATCCTCGCCGAGCAGGAGTTCGTGCGGCTGGCGCAGAACAACGTGCGCGTGATCAGCGAGCAGCTCCGCGCGGCGCAGGATCGGTTCGAGGTCGGCGAGGTGACCCGCACCGACGTCAGCCAGGCGCAGGCCCGTCTCGCCGAAGCCAACGCCAACCTCATCGTGACGCAGGGGCGGCTCGACCGCGCGCGCCAGGCGTTCGTGCGGGTCGTGGGCGCCGAGCCGCGCAACCTGACCCAACCGACCGTCACGCCCCCTCTCCCCGGCTCGATGAGCGATGCGGTGACGATGGCCCTGGAGAACCATCCGCTCTCGATCGCGGCGCGCTTCGATGAAGCGGCGGCGTCGCGCGACATCCGCGCGCGGATCGGCGAGCTTCTGCCGACGGTGTCGCTCGGCGCCTCGGCCGACTACGGCGACAGCGTGTTCGACTCCGGCCGCAGGCTGCCGGGCGGCGGCCGCAGCGGCGCGGACCGGGACACGTCGCTGTCGGTGAACCTGCGCGCGGCGATCCCGCTGTATCAGGGCGGCGCGGAGTACAGCCGCGTGCGCGAGGCTCAGGCCCGCGCCAGCGCCGCCCGCGCCGAGCTGACCACCACGGCGCGGGAGCGCCAGAACCTCGCCGAGGCCGCGTGGACCGAGCTTCAGGTGGCTCGCGCCAACATCCGCGCCAACCGCGAACGGGTGGCGGCGGCGACCCTCGCCTTCGAAGGCGTGCGGGAGGAGGCCAACGTCGGCGCGCGGACGACGCTGGACGTGCTCGACGCCGAGCAGGAGGTGCTCGACGCCAGCGTTCGGCTGGTGGCGTCGGTCCGCGACGAGTTCATCGCGGCCTACAGCCTGCTGTCGGCGACAGGAGGGCTGACGACCGCCGCGCTCGACATTCCCGTCGACGTCTACGACCCCGACGTCAACTTCGACGCGAACGCCGCGCGGTTCATCGGTTTCGAACGGACCGAGGATACGGTATGGGAAGAACTCTGGCGACCGTGAGCCGGAGAGGGAGCCACGCGTCATGACGGGCGACAAGCCGCCTTCGCCGCACGAGGACATGGCGGCGATCCTCGCCTCGATCCGCCGGATCGTGGCGGACGAGGACAAGCGGGCGACGCCGCCGCCTCTGCTGCAGGAGGACGTGCTGGAGTTGACGCCGGACATGCGGGTGCTCGACGCGCCCGCGGCGACCGCGCTCGACATCGAGACCGACGAGCTTGAGCTGTCGCTCGACGAAGCGCAGATCGCCGACATCGCGCGGGCGGTGCTGCGCGAGGAGTTCGCCGGCGACTTCGGCCGCGACCTCACGCGAAAGCTTCGGGTCCTCGTGCGCGAGGAAGTCGCTCAGGCCGTCGACGCGCTGAACGAGCGGCGCTGACGCGGCGCGGCTCAGAGCCGCGCCACGGTCTCCGTGCGCAACGACCCGTAGCCGTTGAACCCGGTCGCCGTCACCGAGCCGTAGGCGCCCATGCCTTCGAAGACGAGGTAGTCGTCTTCGGCGATCTCGACCGGCACGACGGGCTCGCCGGGCAGCCGGTCGAGCGAATCGCAGGTCGGGCCGAAAAGCACCGCGGGCCGCGTCGCGCCCGCGCGCGCGCGCCCGTCCGGCGCGACGACCCGGAAGGCGTGCGTCCGGGCGAGCACCGGGAACTCGTCGAGCGCGCCGTAGACGCCGTCGTTGAGGAACACCGCGCCGTCCTCGCGGACCAGCTTCACCTTCGCGGCGAGCGCCATGCAGGAGGCGACCATCGCGCGCCCCGGCTCGCAGACCAGCCGCGGGCCGTCGACGCCGAAGGCCGCGTCGCGCGCCGCGCCGATGGCGGCGAAGATCGCCTCGAGGTCGAAGGCCTCGCCGTAGAGCGTGGCGGGAAAGCCGCCGCCCACGTTCAGCCGGTGCAGCGTGACGCCGGCCGCGGTCGCGATCAGCGCGGCCTCGCGGATGTAGGCGACCCACGCCTCGGCGCGCTCGCACTGGGTGCCCGGATGGAACGTCAGGCTCGCGCGCCAGCCGAGCGCCGCGACGCGCCGCAGCAGGTCGGCCGCCTGCGCCGGATCGGCCCCGAACTTCGAGCCGAAGTCGTAGGCCGCCCCCGCCACCGGCAGGCGGAACCGCACCGACACCTCGATTTCGCGCCCGCCGGCGGCCGCTTCGAGCTTGGCGAGCTCCGCGAAGCTGTCCACCGCGAAGACACGCACGCCTTCGGCGAGCGCGAAGGCGATCTCGCCGCGCGACTTCACGGGGTTGTGATAGTGGAGCGCCGCGGCCGGCTCCAGCCGGCGGATCAGCGCGATCTCGGCGGGAGAAGCCACGTCGAAAGCGCGCACCCCGGCCGCGATCAGCCCCATCACGACCGCCGGCTCGGCGTTCGCCTTCACGGCGTAGGTGACGAGACCGGGAAAGCCGGCGAGGAATCGGCGCGCCGTCCGCGTCAGCTCCGACGGCGCGAAGAACAGCGACGGCGCGTCGGGGCGCTCGGAAGAAAGGCAGTGCTCGGGCGTGCGCCAGATGGGGGCGATGGTCGTCATCGGTCGGGGCTCCTTCTCCGAAGCGCTGATCGACGGGCGGCCAATCGCCCGGACGCAGGGTATAGCCGAACGGATCGTCAGATGTGACCACTCATATCGTCAGAACGCCGTCGATTTTGCGTCATTCCGCCGATAGAATTGCGAAATGACCAGCGGACAGCTCGACGACATCGACCACGCCCTGATTCGTTTCCTGCGGCGCGACGCGCGCACGCCCACCGCCGAACTCGCGCGCCGGCTCGGCGTGTCGCGCACCACCGTGCAGGCGCGGCTGGAGCGGCTGGAGCGCTCCGGGGCCATCACCGGCTACACGATCCAGACAGGCGAGGGCTACGACCCCGGGGTGATCCGCGCGACGGTGCTCATCCAGGTCGAGCCCCGCCGCACCGCATCGGTGGTCGGCGCGCTCGGCAAGATGCGCGAGGTGGAGGGGCTGTTCACCACCGCCGGCCGCTTCGACATGGCCATCCAGCTCGCCGCGCCCGGCACGCCGCAGCTCGACGCGGCGCTCGACCGGATCGGGGCGCTGGACGGCGTGCGGGGCATGGAGTCGCTGATCCACCTCACCGCCAAGATCGACCGGCGGCGTTGACGTTTCGATAACCGGAACCGCCGACCGTGCCGCGTCGGGGTGGACGGGACGGGAGGCGCCGCCGATGATGCCGCCTACGGTCGTGAAGATGTTCCCGGGCGCCCAGGCCGCGACCCGCGCGCCGGCGACCGGGGCCCGCGCGGAGGCGGGGCCTGACGGACCGCGCGCCGCCCTCGTCAGGCCGCCCGCCGAACAGGCCGAGCGCCTCGGCGCCGCCGCAGACCGGCTGCGGCCGGGCAGCGTCGCCGCCGCCTACGGCGCCGCCGCGCCACGCGCGCCCGACCGGGAGGGGCGCCGGCTCGCCGACCGCCGGCTGCAAGGCATGATCGAGACGCTGGCGCGGCTTCTCGCGCTCGAGGCCGGGTTGCGGGACGCGCCGCTGCTCGTGGTCGCCGACGCCGAGGGCGGCGCCGCGGTCGCGCTGAACGGCGCGCCCTTGCGCCCCGCGGCGCTGCGGAGCGGACTGGCCCGGGAGGCCCTGACGGCGATCGCCCGGCGCTTCATCGGCGCCGACGAAGCCGCCTCCGGCGTGGTCTTCGGCGTCGGCGGCGGCGACGACCGGCTGGCCCTCGCCCCCGGCGCCGTCGCCGTGGCGCGGATCGGACCGGCGCTCGCCGAGACGGCGGACGCGGCGACGCTCATGCGCCCCGGTCAGGGCGCTCTGATCGTGCGGTTTCCCGACGGTCGGCGGTTGACGACGACGGGGCTCGACGCGGCCCGATCCATGGCGCTGGTCTTCGCCGACGGGCGCAGCCTGTCGCTCTCCGACGCATCCCTCGCCGCCGAGCGCGCGGCCCTCGACGTCAAGCTCTGACGACGCCTCACGCCGGCAGCTCCGCCGCGGGGATCACCGGGAAGAACGCGCCGCCCGAGGCGAGGCCGAACCACGGCTCGCCGTCGACAGGACGCGTCTCGCCGATCTCGACCAGCCGGTAAAAGGTTTTCCGGTCGATCAGCGCCTCAAGCCCGCGCCGGACGTGGACGTACGGCGAGGGCTCGCCGGTCTCGGGGTCACGGACGACGCGGATCGGGTTGTCGGGGCCCGCCGCCGTCTCGTCGCCGACGTTCGTCAGGAACACCAGACGGTCGCCCTCGCGGCGGAAGTCGACGGCGACGAACGGCGCGTCGTCCACGCGGATGCCCACCTTCTCGACGGGGGTCACGAGGAAATAGGCGTCGCCGTCCTTGCGCAGCACGCTCGCGAACAATCGCACCAGCGCCTCGCGACCGATCGGCGTGCCGAGGTAGAACCACGCGCCGTCGCGCGCGATCCGGATGTCGAGGTCGCCGCAGAACGGCGGGTCCCAGAGGTGCACCGGCGGCGGCCCCTTCTTCGCCGCCTGCGACGCGGCGGCCGCGAGGCTGTCGGCGGTGGGCTTCGACGCTTCTCGTTCGGGGTCTGGCATTCTCGGCCTCGCGCTCCACTTCCGGAGTCGACAGGGTAGAGGAACCGCGTCAGTTTGACACGAGGCTGCACGCTAAGCGTGTGTCTTTTCCGCATGAGGAGCCCGCCGATGGAGCCCGAAACCGCAGACGTCGTCGCCGAGATCGAGCGCGCCGGCGACACGCTCGCCCGCGCCCGCGCCGAGATCGCGCGGCGCGTGATCGGGCAGGAGCTGGTGGTCGATCTGGTGCTGACGGCGCTGATTTCGGGTGGCCACGCGCTGCTGGTGGGCGCGCCGGGGCTCGCCAAGACGCGGCTGGTGGAGACGCTCGGCGTCGTGCTCGGCCTCGACGCCAAGCGCGTGCAGTTCACGCCCGACCTGATGCCCGCCGACATCCTCGGCGCCGAAGTGCTTGAGGAGGGGCGCGACGGCGCGCGGGCGTTCCGCTTCATCCAGGGGCCGATCTTCGCCCAGTTGCTGATGGCCGACGAGATCAACCGCGCCTCGCCCCGCACCCAGTCGGCGCTGCTGCAGGCGATGCAGGAGAAGAACGTCACCGTGGCGGGCGCGCGGATGGACCTGCCGAAGCCCTTCCACGTGCTCGCGACGCAGAACCCCATCGAGCAGGAAGGCACCTATCCGCTGCCCGAGGCGCAGCTCGACCGCTTTCTGCTGCAGGTCGACGTCGACTATCCGACGTTCGACGCCGAACGGCGCATCCTGCTCGCCACCACCGGCGCCGACGACCACGAGGCGCAGCCGGTGATGACCTCGGACGAGCTGATCGCGCTGCAACGGCTCGTGCGGAAGATGCCGGCGGGCGAGAGCGTGGTGGAGGCGATCCTGCGGCTGGTGCGCGCCGCGCGGCCGGGCGAGCCCGGCGCCTTCGACTTCGTGAGCAAGACGGTCGCCTGGGGGCCGGGGCCGCGCGCGGCGCAGGCGCTGATGATGTGCGCCCGCGCCAAGGCGATGATGGAGGGCCGTTTCGCCCCTTCTGTCGCCGACGTCGAGGCGCTGGCGCGCCCGGCCCTCAAGCACCGCATGGCGCTGACCTTCGCCGCCAAGGCCGAGGGCGAGAGCGTCGACCACGTGATCGACGCCATCGCCGAGCGCACGCTCAACGTGTCGGCCGCGGCCGCATGAGCGCCGGCGCGAGGGCGCGCGCGTGAGCGTCGCCGACGTCGCGCGCCGCGGGGCGGGCTGGCTGAGGCGCGACGCCGAGCGCATCTCCGGCGCGCTGCCGCCGCTGATGGCCGAGGCCGAGCGGCTCGCCGCCTCGGTGGTGGCGGGGGCGCACGGGCGGCGGCGGGCGGGGCCGGGCGAGACGTTCTGGCAGTACCGGCAGGCGATGCCGGGCGATCCGAACACCGCCGTCGACTGGCGGCGCTCGGCGCGCTCGGACCATCTGTTCATCCGCGAAATGGAGTGGGAGGCGGCGCAGACGGTCTGGGTCTGGCGCGACGCAGCCCTCTCCATGGACTACCGCTCGGAGTTCGCGCCGCGCTCGAAGATCGAACGCGCCACGCTGCTCGCGCTGGCGCTCTCGGTGCTGTTGATCCGGGGCGGCGAGCGCGTGGCGCTGGTCGGCGCGCCCATGCGGCCTGCGACCGGAGAAACCCAGCTTCGCCGCATCGCCGCCATGGTCGCGGAGGAACCTGCGCCGAGGCCCGATTTCGGCGCGCCGCCGGAGACGCCGTTCCTCAGGGGCGGCAAGGCGGTGTTCCTCAGCGACTTCCTCGGGCCGCTGGAGACCCTGGAGCCTGCGTTGATGAAGGCCGCCGAAGCCGGCGTGACCGGCGCGATGATGCAGATCCTCGACCCCGCGGAGGAGCGGTTCCCCTTCGACGGCCGCGTCGTGTTCGAGAGCATGGGGCGCGAGGTCGATTTCGAGACCCACCGCGCCCGCGGCCTCGCCGACGCCTATCGCCGCCGCCTCGCCGAGCGGCGCGACGCGCTGGAGCGGATCGCGCGGCGCTGCGGCTGGCGGATGACGACGCACCACACCGACGTCAGCCCGCGGCGCGGGTTGCTCTGGCTGTTCGGCGCCATCGGCGCGCCCGGACGATAGGAGTCCGCCGATGCTGAGCCTCGGGCCCCTCGCCTTCCTCAACCCCTGGCTGCTCGCCGCCCTCGCCGCGCTGCCGGTGCTGTGGATCCTGCTGCGCGCGACGCCGCCGAGCCCGCGGCGGCTCGGCTTTCCCGGCGTGCGGCTGCTGCTCGGGCTCGAGGACGCCGAGCGCACGCCGGACCGCACGCCCTGGTGGCTGCTCGCGCTGCGCTGCGTGATCGCGGCCGCCGCCATCGCCGCCTTCGCCCAGCCGGTGCTGAACCCCAAGGCGCGGCTGTCGGGTTCGGGGCCGCTGCTGATCGCGATGGACGGCGGCTGGGCCGACGCGCCCGACTGGGAGGCGCGGCGCGCCCGGGCGCTGGAGACGCTGGCGCAGGCCGAGCGCGCCGGGCGGCCTGTGGTGTTCGCGTCGCTCGCGGCGCCCGCGGCGGCGGACGCGCCGCTCGACCTTCGCCCGGCGGCCGAATGGCGCGGCGAGATCGAGGCGCTGCAGCCCCGCGCATGGGCGCCGAAGCGCGACGCGTTCGCCGCGCGCCTGGCCGCGAGCGATCTCGGGCTTACGGAAGCCGTCTGGATCCGCGACGGGCTGAGCCACGGGGACGCGGCCGAGGCCGGCGACGAAAGGCTCGGCGAGGCGCTCGCCGCGCTCGGCGGCTTGACCGTGATCGAGGCGGAACGCTCGGCGCAGGCGCTCAGCGCGCCTGCGCTCGTGGACGGGCGGCTGACCGCGACGGCGCTCCGCGCCACCGCGCCGGGCGAGGAGACGGTGCGCGTGGTCGCCTTCGGCGCCGGCGAGGACGGCGCGACGCGGCGGCTCGGACAGGCCGAGGCGACCTTCGCCGCCGACGCGACGACGGCCGAGGCCGCGTTCGACCTGCCGCTTGAGCTGCGCAACCGCGTGACGCGCGTGCAGATCGCGGGCGTCGAGAGCGCCGGGGCGGTGGCGCTGGCCGACGACGGCGTGCGCCGCCGCCGCGCGGGCCTCGTCTCCGGCGGGTCGGAAGTCGAGGCGCAGCGGCTCGTCTCCGATCTCCACTACATCCGGGCGGCGCTGTCAGACGCCGCCGAGGTGGTCGAGGGCGAGATCCTCGACGTGGTCGCGGCGCGACCGGACGCGGTTTTCCTGGCCGACGTGGGCCGCTTCACCGACGCCGAGCGCGACGCCCTCGTCGAGTGGGTCGAGGCTGGCGGTCTGCTGGTGCGCTTCGCCGGGCCGAGGATGGCGCGCGGAACGGATGCGCTGGGTTTCGGCCCTGCGGCGCCCGACGATCCGCTGCTGCCGGTCGCGCTGCGCGCCGGCGGCCGCGCGGTCGGCGGCGCCATGGCGTGGGGCGAGCCGCAGCGCATCCGCCCGTTCGTCGCGCCGAGCCCGTTCGCAGGCATCGAGACGCCCGAGGACGTCACCGTCTCACGCCAGATCCTCGCGCAACTCGGCCCCGATCTGCCGCAGCGCACCTGGGCGGCGCTGGAGGACGGGACGCCGCTGGTGACCTCCGCCGCGATGGGCGACGGGCGTGTCGCGCTGTTCCACGTCACGGCCAACGCCGAATGGTCTTCGCTGCCGCTGTCAGGCCTGTTCGTCGAGATGGCCGAGCGGCTGCTCCTGCTGGCGGGCGGCGTCGGCGCCGGCGGCGACGCGGCGTCTCTGGAAGGCCGCACGGCGCGGCCGGCGGCGCTGCTCGACGGCTTCGGGCGACTCTCCGACGCCGAGGGGCTCGGCGGTTTCGCGGCCGAGCGGCTGCTCGCGCCGCCGGGGCCGGACGCGCCGCCCGGGATTTATCGCGTGGGCGAGGCGGCGCGGGCCTACAATCTGTTCGACGCGGGCGCGACGCTCAGCCCCGCGGCCCCGCCGCCGTTCGGCGCGGCGCGCGAGACGCTGGACGGCGCGTCCGAGACGCCGCTCTCCCATTGGCTGCTCGCGCTGGCGGTGACGCTGCTTGCGCTCGACACGGTCGTGTCGCTCGCCCTTTCCGGGCGGCTGCCGCGGCTTCGGCCGCGCCGGGGCGCCGCGGCGCTGGCGCTCGTCGCCGCGATGGCCGCGGCGCTGGCCGCCGCGCCCGGCGCGCGGGCGCAGGGTCTCCAGGTCGACGACGCGGCGGCGTTGCGCGCGACGCTCGACACGGTGCTCGCCCACGTCCTGACGGGCGACGCGGAGGTGGACGCGCTGGCCGCGGCGGGGCTCGACGGGCTCAGCCGGGTGCTGACGGCGCGCACCGCCATCGAGCCCGCCGCACCGATCGGCGTCAATCTCGAGACGGACGAACTCGCGTTTTTCCCGCTGCTCTACTGGCCGATCACGCCGGGCCAGCCGACGCCCTCCGACGAGGCCGCGGCGCGGCTCAACGCCTACATGCGCACCGGCGGCATGATCGTCTTCGACACCCGCGACCGCCACCTCGACTTCGGCGGCCGGCCCACGCCCCAGGCCGAAGCGCTCCGCCGGCTGACCGCGCGCCTCGACCTGCCGCCGCTGGAGCCGACGCCCCACGACCACGTGCTGACGCGCGCCTTCTATCTGCTTGAGGACTTCCCCGGCCGATGGTCGGGCGGGCGCGTCTGGGTCGAGGCGGCGCCCGACCCGGACGAGGAGGCGCTCGACGGCGCGCCGTTCCGCAACCTCAACGACGGCGTGTCGCCGGTGGTGGTGGGCGGCGCCGACTGGGCGGCGGCGTGGGCGGCGGATGAGGAAGGCCAGTTCCTCGCGCCGATCGACGGGGCCGGCGGCTGGCGCCAGCGCGAGATGGCCTACCGGTTCGGGATCAACCTCGTGATGTACGCGCTGACCGGCAACTACAAGTCCGATCAGGTGCACGTGCCCGCGCTGCTCGAACGGCTCGGCCAGTAGACCCCCGCCCCTGCAGGAGCGCCCCCCATGTCCTCCGCCATCGCCTTCGCGCCGCTCGGCCCGCCGGCGCTCCTGATCGCCGCGGCGGCGCTCGCCTTGGCGATGGTCGCGCTCGCCGCGTGGCGTCGGTCGCCGGCCTGGGCGCTGAGGGCGCTCGCCTTCGGCGCGCTGCTGCTCGCCGTCGCCAACCCGTCGATGGTGCAGGAGGCGCGCCGCGCGCTCTCGGACATCGCGTTTCTGGTGATCGACGAGTCGGCCAGCCAGTCGCTCGGCGACCGCCGCGCGCAGACGGCCGAGGCCGAGGCTGCGGTGATCGAGGCTGTGGAGCGGCTGTCGGCGCGGGCGGGCGAGACCGCGCCGGTCGATCTGCGCGTCGTGCGGGTGCGCGACGACGACGGCCCGACCGGCGACGGCGGCACGCAACTGCTGAGCGCCCTCGACGCCGCGGCGGCCGAGGCCGCGCCCGAGCGCGTCGCCGGGGCGATCCTCGTCACCGACGGGCAGGTGCACGACCTCGACAGGCTCACGACCTTTCCCGGCCCGGTCCATGCGCTGATCACCGGCGAGCCCGACGAGGCCGACCGCCGCCTCGCCGTCGAGACGGCGCCGGCCTTCGGCATGGTCGGCGAGAGCGTGACCGCGATCGCGCGCATCGACGCGCTCGGCGCGGAGCGCGAGGGCGCGCCGGCCGAGGTTCTGGTCTCCATCGACGGCGCGGCGCCGCGCCGGGTGTTCGGCCGCGTCGGCGGGCGCGTCGAGATCGAGATCCCCATCGAGCACGGCGGCGCCAACGTGGTCGAACTCAGCCTGCCGCCCGCCGACGGCGAACTGACCGACCGCAACAACAGCGCGGTCTTCACGGTGAACGGCGTGCGCGACCGCCTGCGCGTCCTGCTGGTCTCGGGCGAGCCCCACGCCGGCGAGCGCACCTGGCGCAACCTGCTGAAGGCCGACCCCTCGGTCGATCTCGTGCACTTCACCATCCTGCGCCCGCCGTCGAAGCAGGACGGCACCCCGGTCTACGAACTCTCGCTGATCGCCTTTCCGACGCGGGAGCTGTTTCTGGAGAAGGTGGACGAGTTCGACCTGATCATCTTCGACCGCTACCGCCGCCGGGGCATCCTGCCGACGCCCTACATCGCCAACGTCGCCCGTTACGTGCGCGACGGGGGCGCGGTGCTGATCGCCGACGGCGAGGCCTTCGCCGGCGTCGAGAGCCTCTACCGCACGCCGCTCGCCGAAGTCATGCCCGCCCGGCCGACGGCGCAGGTGTTCGAGCAGGGGTTCCGGCCCACGATCACTGAGGCGGGTCTGCGCCACCCGGTCACCGCAGGGCTGATCGACCTGGAGGCGGCGGAGACCGGCGCGGAGCCGCCGTGGGGCCGCTGGTTCCGCCATGTCGAGATCGAGCCCCATTCGGGCGAGGTGGTGATGGGCGGCGTCGACGGCTCGCCGCTTCTGGTGCTCGACCGGGTGGGGGAGGGGCGGGTCGCCCTGCTCGCCTCCGACCACGCGTGGCTCTGGACGCGCGGCTTCGAGGGCGGCGGGCCGCAGGCCGAACTGCTGCGCCGCCTCGCCCACTGGCTGATGCGCGAGCCCGACCTCGAGGAGGAGGCGCTGACCGCGAGCGTGCAGGGCGCCGAGATCACCGTCGAGCGCCGCTCGGTCGGCGACGGCCCCGAGACGCTGTCGGTCGTCGCCCCCTCCGGCGCGCGGGTCGAGGCGGCCTTCGCGCCCATCGGACCAGGGCGCTGGCGCGCCGTGGTCGCGGCGGAGGAGCAGGGCCTGCACCGGCTGAGCGACGGCGACCTCGAAGCGGTGGCCGCCGTCGGGCCGGCGTCGCCGCGGGAGTTCGACGACCCGATCTCGACGCCAGAGCTTCTGGCGCCGCTCGCCGTCGCCACCGCCGGCTCGACGCATCGCTTGTCGGACGGTCTGCCCGAGATCCGCCGGGTGCGGGAGGGGCGGACGGCCTCGGGGCGCGGGTGGATCGGCCTCGCCCGCCGCGAGGCCCACGCCGTCGAGGACGTGCGGCTGACGCCGCTCGCCCCGGCCTGGGCGATGCTGGCGCTGACGGCGCTGCTGCTGGTGGCGGCGTGGCGCGTGGAAGGGCGCTGACATGACCGCGGCGCATGGCCGGCGGCCACGCCGCGGCGGCTTGTCGCGCATGGCGAGACGATGATAGGCGAGACGCGACCCGTGTAACGAGGACGTGACATGGAAGCGCTGATCGCCGCCAACGTGTTCTACGAGATCGCCGCGCTTCTGGTGATCGCCGCGGCGGTCGGCCTGGTGGGGCTGCTGCTGCGCCAGCCGCTCATCGTCAGCTTCATCGCCGTCGGCGTGCTGACGGGGCCGTCGGTCCTCGGGATCGCGCAGTCGGATCAATACATCGACCTCCTGGCGGCGCTCGGCATCTCCGTGCTGCTGTTCATGGTCGGGCTCAAGCTCGACCTGTCGCTGGTGCGCTCGATGGGCGCGGTGTCGCTGATGACCGGCCTCGGGCAGGTGGCCTTCACGGCGAGCTTCGGTTTCCTGATCTGCCTCGCGCTGGGCCTCGACCCGGTGACGTCGATCTACGTCGCGGTCGCGCTCACCTTCTCGTCCACGATCATCATCGTGAAGCTGCTGTCGGACAAGAAGGAGATCGACTCGCTCCACGGCCGCGTCGCCCTCGGCTTCCTCATCGTGCAGGACATCGTCGTGGTGATCGCGATGATCGTGCTCTCGGCGCTCGGCGTCGGCGCCGACGCGGACGCAGGGCTCGAGGAGGTGCTGGAGGTCTTCGGCTACGGGGCCGGGATGCTGGTCGCGGTGGGCCTTTTCATCCGCTACGTCGCAGACCCGCTGACCGAGCGGCTGTCGCGCGCGCCGGAACTGCTGCTGTCCTTCTCCATCGGCTTCGCCGCCTTCATGGCGGCGCTCGGGGATTTCCTCGGCTTCGGCAAGGAGCTCGGCGGTCTGCTCGCGGGCGTCGCGCTCGCCTCGACCCCGTTCCGCGACGCCATCGCCGCGCGGCTGGCGCCGCTGCGCGACTTCCTGCTGCTGTTCTTCTTCATCGCCCTCGGGGCGGCGCTCGACCTGTCGCTGCTCGGCGCTTCGGTCCTGCCGGCGGTGGTGCTCTCGCTGTTCGTGCTGATCGGCAACCCGCTGATCGTGATGATCATCATGGGGCTCCTTGGTTACGCCAAGCGCACCGGCTTTCTCGCGGGGCTGACGGTGGCGCAGATCAGCGAGTTCTCGCTGATCTTCATGGCGATGGGCGTCACCCTCGGCGACGTGACGAACGAGGCGCTGGGGCTGGTCACGCTGGTCGGCCTCATCACCATCGCGGCGTCGACCTACATGATCACCTTCTCCCACACGCTTTACGCGTGGTTCGCGCCGTTCCTCGGCGTGTTCGAGCGGCGCGAGGCGCACCGCGACGACGCGCCGTCGGCGCACGGCCGCTACGACATCGTGGTGTTCGGCGTCGGGCGCTACGGCGGCGCCATCGCGCAGCGGGTGCGCCGGGCGGGATGGCGGGTGCTCGGCGTCGACTTCAACCCGCAGGTGGTGCGGGCGTGGCGCGAGGCGGGTCTCGACGTCATCTACGGCGACGCGACCGACCCCGAGTTCATCGCCGACCTGCCGCTCACGGGCGCGCGCTGGGCGATCTCCGCGGCGCCCGAGCACGACACCGGCGTGACGCATCAGGAGACGCGGGCCGCGCTCATTTCGGGACTGCGGGCGCGCGGTTTCCGCGGGCGCATCGCGGTCGCGGTGAATCGCGAGGACGGATCGGAGGACCTGTCGATCGAGGGCGTCGACCTCACCCTGCGCCCGTTCCTCGACGCCGCCGACCGCGCGGTCGAGATTCTGCTCGGCGCAGTCGAGCAGGAGCATGTCGAGCCCGTCGAGACCCAGAGCCCGCAGCGCGAGCTTGCGAGCTGACTGGCGTCAGGCGCCGGTCCTCACCGACACTGGGCGAAGGTGTAGTCGGCGATCCGGCTGTCGAGGAAGGCGCTGTTCGACGGCGCGTAGTCTCCCCCGCGGATGTAGTCGTAATAGAACCGGTCGACGTAGAACTCGCCGGAGCGCCCGCCATGGTCGAAGGCCACGGCGAGGTTGCGGCTCTCGGCGAGCAGTTCGGGGTCGGGCAGGCGGATCACCACCTGCTCCGGCGCATGGCTGACGTAGACGGCGGCCGCGTCCTCCGCGACGCCGAAGATCTCGAGCACGCCGGGTATGCGCCATGCGTTCCGCGCCGCGACGTAGGTCGCCGCGATGGTCTCGACGCCGAGCGCGTTGTTCACGTAGGCCGCAAGCCCCTCCATGAACCCCGCGAGCGTCTCGGGCCGCTTCTCGGCGGTCGTGAGCCGCGCGAGCCAGGCGCCGACGAGCTGGTGGGACATGACGTTCATCTCGACGGGCATCGTCATCCTCCGGAAGATGCAGGGGAGAAAAGGGCGGCGAGGGCGTCCATGGTGCGCGGCGGGGCGCCGTCGAACACGACCGTCCCGTCGGCGTCGCTCCGGGCGGCGGCCGCGGCGTCGCCGTTGAGCGCGCGCGCGGCGTAGAGCGGTTCGGCGAAGAGCGCCGAGCCGAGCGCGCCGAGCCGCAGCGCGTCGCCCCCGCCCGCCGCCGCCGGCGCGGCCGCCTCGACCAGCGTGAACAGATAGAGCGGCGGGTCGAGCGCCAGCGCGCGCCGCCACGGGGCGAGCCGCGCGTCCGCGCCGATCCACCGCGCCATGGCGCCGGCGCGCCGGAGCGGATTGAGCGCGAGCCACCGCGCCGAGCCCGCCTCGCGCCCCAGCCGCCGCGCGAAGCCCGCCGCCGTGGCCGTCACCGTCTGGACGCCGCCCTCCATGCCGCGCGCGAGGTCGCGGAGCACGAGGTGCGCGCGCGTTCTCGCCGCCGCGTCGCCCGGCATGAGGCCGGGCGCTTCGGCGAAGAAGACGCTGACGTGGGGTTCGAAGGGGTCGGCGGCCTGCGCCTCGGGGCCGAAGAACGCGGGCCAGTCGACGCGCCACAGCCGGCCCTTGCGGAACGCCTCGGGGTCGCGCTTCACCGTGTGGCGCAGCATGTAGGCGACGTTGACCGCATGGCCGTCGTTCACCGTGCGCCCGACGGCGTAGTCGGCCCGCACCAGCGCGTGGCCGACGCGGGAGACGGCGTGGGTGAACTCCACCGGCATGTCGTCGGTCTGCGCGGCGAAGGGTTCGTCGAGCGCCCCCTCCCGCTCGTAGCGGGCGCGGACGTCGGGGCGCAGCAGGCGCGGCAGCAGGTCGTCGAAAACCAGCCGCCGGAACGTCGCCTCGGTGACGGCGCGCGCCGCCGCGAAGCGCTCGGCCGGATCGCCATACGCGGTGAGCCGGTCGAGCGCCCGGTTGTGGAGCCGCATGAACAGCCCGGCGAGCTGGGCCACCACCGGGTTCTCGTCGTTGCGCTCGTCGACCCCGCACTGCGGCGCGCGCGGGTCGGCCGGGCAGCCGGCGCGCGGGCGGACCGTCAGGCGCGGGATCGGGCCGGGTCCGAAGCGGCCGATCCTCAGCCGCCAGTCCGCGAGCTGGCCCACCCCTTCGCCGTAAAGATACGGCGCGTCCTCAGGCCCCTCGCCATAGATCGAGTCGAGCCGCAGCCGTCGCCGCCGCCAGGGCACATGCGGCACGTCGCGGCGCGGGTAGAACTCGGGATCGGTGGAGAAGTGCAGGTCGTGGGTGACGAACTGCGCGAAATAGGCGTAGCCGGCCGGGAAGCCGGCGCCGCCCTCGCGCGCAGGCCCTCGGATCAGCCGGAAGGCCAGCGCCTCCAGCATCCGCTCGGTCTCCAGCATGGAGCCGACGCCGCGCCAGCGCGCGCAGTCGGGCGCCGCGCCGGCGCCGAGGATGTTGCGGAACCCCTCGGGCGGGTCGGCGGGCAGGGCGGCGTCGCGCGCGTCGGGCCAGAGGCTGAGCGGCAGCGAGCGGCGGAGGGTGGGGTGCATGGGGCGCTCCGTCGTTGCGTGTCGCCCCATCCGTTAACGCCCGAACCGTCAGCGCAGCGTCAGCCGCCTCACGCGCCGCGCCATTGCGGCGGGCGCTTGGCGAGGAAAGCCTCCATGCCTTCGCGGAAATCCGCGCTCATGTAGCAGAGTTCGATCAGGTCGGCGTCGTCGACCGGCGCGGCCTTCATCATGCGCCGCAGCGCCTCCTTGCTCGCGCGCATCGTCAGCGGCGCATGGGCCGAGAGCGTCTCGGCGAGCTCCTCGGCGCGGGCGAGCGGGTCGTCGGCGATCTCGGTGACGAGGCCGAGCGCCAGCGCCTCCTCCGCCCCGACAAGGCGCGCGGTCAGCAGCAGCTCCTTCACCCGCGCGGGGCTGACGAACTGGCAGAGCCGCGCGAGGTTGGTGACGGCGAGGCAGTTGCCGAGCGTGCGCGCCATGGGAAAGCCGAACTTCAGCCCGCGGTCGGTGATGCGCAGGTCGCAGGCCGCGGCGATCGACGCCCCGCCGCCGGTGCAGGCGCCGGTGATCGCGGCGATGGTGGGGACCGGGCAGCGCTCGACCGCGTCGAACACCACCTCCATCCGCTCCTCGTAGGCGTGGGCGTCGGCGGGCGTGGCGAAGGCGCGGAACTGCGTCATGTCGGTGCCCGCGGCGAAGGCCTTGCCGCCGGCGCCGCTGACGATCAGCGCCTTCACCGAGCCGTCGGTCGGCATCTCGCGGCAGACGTCGCGCAGCCCCTCGTACATCGCGTAGGTCAGCGCGTTGCGCGCCTCGGGCCGCTGGAAGGTGAAGCGGCCGACGCCGCCCGTGACGGCGTAGCTGAATTCGGACATCGTGTTCTCCCTGACGGATGCGCGCGAGGATAGGCGGCCGGTCGGCCGCTCGCCAAGCGCGCCGTCAGATCTCGTCGGGGAAGTGCCGCATCACCGCGCGCAGGGGGTTCGGCGCCGCCTGGCCGAGGCCGCAGATCGAGGCGTCCTCCATGGCCTGCGCCAGCTCCTCCAGAAGCTTGCGGTCCCACTTCGGGGCCTTCATGAGCTTGACCGCCTTTTCGCACCCCACCCGGCAGGGCGTGCACTGGCCGCAGCTCTCGTCCTCGAAGAACCGCATCAGGTTCAGCGCCACCTCGCGCATCGAGTCCCTGTCGGAGAACACCACCACCGCGGCCGAGCCGATGAAGCAGCCGTGGGGCTGCAGCGTGTCGAAGTCGAGCGGGATGTAGTCCATCGTCGCCGGCAGCAGGCCCCCCGAGGCCCCGCCCGGCAGGTAGGCCTTGAACGTGTGGCCGTCGGCCATGCCGCCGCAGTAGTCGTCGATCAGCCGGCGGATGGTGATCCCGGCCGGCGCCAGCTTGACCCCCGGCTCCCGCACCCGACCCGAGACGGAGTAGGAGCGCAGACCCTTCCGCCCGTTCTCGCCGTGGCTGGCGTAGACGTCCGGCCCGCTGCGGGCGATGCGCGCGATCCAGTAGAGCGTCTCGATGTTGTGGACGAGCGTCGGCCGCCCGAAGACGCCGACCTGCGCGACATAGGGCGGGCGGTGACGCGGCAGGCCGCGCTTGCCTTCGATCGATTCGATCATCGCGCTCTCTTCGCCGCAGATGTAGGCGCCGGCCCCGCGCCGCAGCTCGACGTAGCCGGGGGCGATCACGCCCGCCTTCTCGAGTTCGGCGATCTCGGCGCGCAGGATCTCCAGCACGGCCGGATACTCGTCGCGCATGTAGAGGTAGCAGCGCTCGGCCTCGATCGCCCAGGCGGCGATCAGCATGCCCTCCAGAAACACATGCGGTTCGCGTTCGAGGTAGAAGCGGTCCTTGAAGGTGCCGGGCTCGCCTTCGTCGCCGTTGATCGCGAGGTAGCGCGGCCCCGGCTCGGCGCGGACGAAGGCCCATTTCTTCCCGGCCGGAAAACCCGCGCCGCCGAGGCCGCGCAGACCCGACGTCAGGATGTCGTGCTGCAGGTCGTCGCGCGGGCGCGCGCCTGCGCGCAAGGCCGCGAGCGTCGCATAGCCGCCTTCGGCCGCGTAGCGCGCGTAGTCCTCGTAGTCGGGCAGGCGCGGGTGGAAGTCGCCCGAAGCGACCACCGATTCCACCCGCGCCGGGGTCGCATGGTCGACGTGGCGATGGCCGACTTCGGCCGTCGGGGCCACGTCGCAGCGGCCCATGCAGGGGGCGCGGAGCACCCGCACCTTGGTGGGGTCGACGCCGTCCTCCAGCGCGGCGATCAGCGATTCGGCCCCGTGCAGCATGCAGGACACGCTGTCGCAGACCCGCACGGTGACGGCGGGCGGCGGCGTCTCGCCCTCCCGCAGCGGGTCGAAGTGGGCGTAGAAGGTCGCCACCTCCCAGACCTGCGCCTGGGAGAGGCGCATCTCCTCGGCCAGCGCGCGCAGGTGGGCGGCCGGCAGGCAGCCGTGCGCGTCCTGGATCAGGTGCAGATGCTCGATGAGCAGGTCGCGCCGTCGCGGACGGTCGCCGAGCAGCCGGCGCACGTCGGCGAGCGCCGCGTCGTCGAGCTGGCGGCCCTTCGGCGTGCGCCGGCCCTTGCCCTTGCCCGACTTCCAGACGCCCGATTTGTCGTCAAGCGGAGACATTCGCCCATCCCATCGCTATGCTTTCGCCGTCCGGCGCGGCATGCTCGACCGCGTCGGCCGCGCCCGCGCGTCGGAAAGCGACGTCGCCGCGCGAATACACCCATCGCAGAAAGGCCATCGTCGATGCGCTTCCGCTTCCGCCCTCTGCTTCCGGCCGCCCTGATCGCGGCGGCCGCCGTCGTTTCGCCCGCGGGCGTTCTCGCCACGTCGGACCCCGAGGTCCAGACCGAGGAGGAGGTCATCGGCCTGGACGAGTGGCGCGCCATGACCGAAGGCCGCACCGTCTGGTACAGCCTCCGCGGCCGCCACTGGGGCAAGGAGCATTTCCACAGGGGGCGCGACGAGGCCACGTTCATGACGCCGCAGGGCGAGTGCATGACCGCCCCCTGGATGCACAACGACGGCGTGTTCTGCTTCGCCTACGGCGGCCTGCACTGCTTTCGCCACGTGCGCCGGGACGGCGAATTGTTCGCCATCCCGACCGCCGGCGGCGAGGAGCAGCGGATCGTCCGGATCGACGACACCCCGCTGTCGTGCGAGGCGCCGCTTTCGAGTTGAGGCCGGGGCCGCTCAGGCGGCTCCTTCGTGGGCGATCATCCGCTTGTAGAGCCGCCAGGTCGCGTGGCCGAGCACCGGCAGCATCACCGTCAGCCCGAGGAACGCAGGAGCCGAGGCCACCGCGAGCGACACGGCGATGAACAGCGCCCACCCCGCGAGCGGCAGGGCGTTCTTGGCCACCGCCGACACCGAGAGCGCGACCGCCGTCACCGGGTCGACGTCCTTCTCCAGCATGTAGGGGAAGGAGACGACGGAGATCGAGAACACCACGAAGGCGAAGCCCGCGCCGACCGCGTTGCCGATCACGAGGAAGGCGAGGCCGTCGATGGTCGTGAACGCCTCGGTCAGCATCCGCTCCAGCGGCACGCCCTGGATGCCGAAGAACAGCGCGTAGATCAGCAGCGCCACCCGCACCCAGACGAACAGCGCGAACATCAGGATGAACCCGAGATAGAAGATGTTCGGCGTCGTGGTCGCCGCGCGCACCGACAGGATGTCGCGAAACCCGACCTTGCGGCCTTCGTCGCGGCGCCGGCTGGCCTCATACAGCCCCATCGCGGCGAACGGCCCCACCAGCGCGAAGCCCGCGAGCAGCGGGAAGGCGAGCATGGCGTATCCGTAGGCCCACGCCCCATAGAGCAGGAAGAAGCCCGCCAGAGCGTAGACGGCGCCGATGGTGACGCCGAAGACGGGCATCGCGCGGAAATCCTCGACGCCTTCGCGTAGCGCGGCGCTGACGTCCTCCACGGTGATCGTCCGGATCGTCGGCGCCTTTTTCGGCAGTTCGTGAACGATGCGCGCGCCCACGAGCGGTTCGATGTTCTTCGCTGTTCCGGCCATCGCTGGCGACCCTCCCCTGAGTGACGGCGCCGGCGACGGCGCCGTGGCTTTTCGTTGTTCTAGTTCGATAACTGATAGCACGTTCGTCGCAGGACGTCATGTCGCATCTCGCGCGGCGTCGCGACGTCGCGCGCGGTCGCCACCGCGCCGCCCATCGGCTATGCGCCGTCCCGTTCCGGGGGAGGGCGCCATGGCGGATTCGGGTATCGGTCTGATCACGCTGGTCGCGATCGCGGCGGCCGTGATCGCTCTGGCGGGCATGGCGGCGTCGGTTGTGGTCGCCTGGAAGCGTTCGGCGCTCGCCGCGGCGGCGCAGGCCGAACTCGACGCGCAGCGCAGCGCCGTCGGTCGGCTGAGCGCCGAGCGCGCGGCGGCCGAGGCGGATGCGGCGGAGGCCCGCGCCGCCATCGCTGCGGCGGAAGAGGCGCGGGTGGCGGCCGAAGGCGCGGCGACCGAGGCCGCGGCGGCGCGCGCCGCCCTTGAAGCAGAAGCCGCGACCGCGCGCGCCGCCGCCGAAACGGCGCTGGCCGAGGCGATGACCGCGCGCGCGGCCGCCGACGCCGAAGCCCGCGCCGCGCTGTCCGCAGCCGAAGCCGAGACCCGTCGCCTCGCCGGGCGGCTGGCCGAAGCCGAGCGGGCGCTCGCCGCCCGCCTAGAGGCGCTGGACCGCCGCGACGCCGAGATCCGTCGTCTCGCGCCCGAAGGGCTCGCCGCCGATCTCGCGGCGCTCGAGGAGGCGGGGCCCGCCGCCCGCGCCGCGCGCGCCGAGGCTTTCCTCTCGCGGCTGCGTCCGGGCCTCGCCGCGGCCCACGCCGCCCTCGCCGACGCGGCGCTGGCGCGGCTCGACCTGTCGGCCTGGGCGTCGAGCGCGCGGCTCGCCCACGAAACCGCGCCCGACGACGCCGCCCTCGCCGCGGCGGCGGCCGAAGCGGCGGAGGCCGCGCGCGCCGCGATCGACCTGGTCGCGGAGGCGAGGGAAGCGGACGCGCAGGGCGTCTCCCGGTGCGCCGCCTCGGCGAAAGAGCGTGGCTTGCCGCGGCTCGCCGGCGCCCTCTGGTCGCGCGCGGCCGGCGCCGCGGACCGCGCCGCCCTGACGGACCTCGCCTCGGCGGCGGAGGACGCGCTGTGGGCGGGGCGCTGGGCGGAGGCGGCGGAGGCCGCGGCGCAGTTGCGCGCGCCGTTCCGCGCGGCCTTCGGAGACGCGGCCGTTGAGAGCCTCGGCGTGACGCTGACCGAAGGCCGGGCGCGGCTGTTCGAGGGCGATCCGGCGGCGGCGGGCCTGCTCGCCGGGCTCGCGGTCGAAGCGGCCGGCGCCGGGGCGCCGGCCGACTTTCAGCGCGAGGTGCGCCAGCTCGCCGCCCGCGCGCTGCTCGACGCCGGACGCGCCGACGAGGCGGAGCAGGCGCTCGCCGCGCTGATCCCCGAGATCGAGGCCGCGGCGGGCCTTGACAGCGCCGAGGGGACTGCGGCCCGCGCGCTTGCGGCCCGCGCCGCGCTGGCGCTCGGCCGGGCGGACGAGGCGCGCGCGACGTTCGAGGCGCTGCAGGCGGACGCCGAGGCGCGGGCGGGCCCCGGGTCGCGCAAGGCGCTGGGCTGCGCGCTCGATGCGGCCGAGGCGCACGTCGCCCTCCGCGATCCCATGGCCGGCCCGGCGCTCGCCGCGATCTCGGGCTCCCTTGCGCGGGCGTTCGGCGATGCGCATCCGCGGCTCGGCCAACTCGCGCTGCTGCGCGGGCGGGCGGCGCTGGCCGCCGGAGATCGCGACGCCGCCGCCGGTTTTTTCGACGAGGCGGAAGCGATCTGGGCGCCGACGCTCGGCCCGCGTCATCCGTGGCGGCGCGCGCTGGAGGAGGCGCGCGCGGCGGCGGCGCGATCCGAAGACGACGACACGGATGACGCGGGCGCCGCGGCGCCGTAACGTCGCCGCATGCGTATATCCTTTCTCGCTTTCCTCCTCACCGCCGCAACCCTCGCCGCCGCAGAGGAGACGCCTGTCTCGACGGAGACCTTCCGCGCCTACGCCGAAGGCTGGACGCTCTACTTCGAGGAGGACGGCGAGCCCTTCGGCGCGGAGGCGTTCCGGCGCGACGGAACGGTGACGTGGAAGCCCGAAGGCGGCCCCTGCATCGACGGCGTGTGGGGCGGCGACGAGACGGGCCGGATCTGTTTCCTCTACCCCGAGGCGATGGCGTGCTGGCGCATCACGCGCGACGGCGACGGCAAGATCGCCCGCATGGAGGACGGCTCGCTCGAAATCCGCATCGTCGGCCGCGACCGCCGCCCGCTCGTCTGCGGCGACGAACCGGCCATCTGAACCTCGATCCGGCCCGCAGGTGGCCGCAACGGGTCTGCGCGCCTACGTCGGGGGCGTCCGTCCAAGCCGAGGGAGCGGCCCATGGAGATCGACCCCGTCACCGGGCTGATCGGCCTCGGCGTCGCCGCCTTCGTCGCCGGCACGCTGGCGCCGATGCAGTCCGAGGTTGTCTTCGTCGCGCTGATCTACGCCGAGACCGCGCCGGTCTGGCAGATCATGGTCGTCGCCTGCGTCGCCAACACCCTCGGCAGCGTGGTGAACTGGTGGATGGGCCGGTTCCTCGAATATTACCGCCACTTCCGCTGGTTCCCGATCAAGGAGAGCGCCCTCGCGAGGGCGCAGGTCTGGTGGGCGCGCTGGGGCGTGTGGAGCCTGCTGCTGAGCTGGGCGCCGGGCGGCGGCTGGATCACGGTCATCTCGGGCGTGATGCGGACGCCGTTCTGGCTGTTCACGGTGCTCGTCGCCATCGCCAAGACGGCCCGGTATTTCGTCGTCTATGGGCTTATGCGTCTGATCTGACGCGCTTGACGGCGGCGCATCGGGTCAGCGCGGTTGACTTTTCGGCGGGGTTGGCCGATATGGCGCTCAGCGACAGCGCAGGCGCGGCCGTCCCGGTCCCGCACACGTCGCGAGCTTTTCCCGTGCTTCCGCCAGTTTGCGCTTGGCGTTCGCCGAGCCCCGCCGCAGCGCGCGTCGCCGCGGCCTGACGGATGGATTCCGCATGACCTTCTCCGACTTCTCCTTCTCTCCCGCCCTGTTGAAGGGCGTCGCCGCCCAGGGCTTCGAGACGCCGACGCCCGTGCAGGCGCAGGCGATCCCGCCGCAGCTCGAAGGCCGCGACGTCCTCGCGCTGGCCAAGACCGGCACCGGCAAGACCGCCGCCTTCGGCCTGCCGCTGATCGAGCAGGTCGCCGGCCGGCCGGGCCGGCGCGGCGGACCGCGGGCGCTGGTGCTCGCGCCGACGCGCGAACTCGCCGTGCAGATCGAGGACGACCTGAAGCGCTTCGGCGCCGGGATGTCCCTCCGCACCGTCCTCATCCTCGGCGGCGTCGGCCGGGGCGGGCAGATCCGTGCGCTGTCGCAGGGCGTCGACGTGGTCGTCGCCACGCCCGGCCGCTTGATGGACCTGATGGGCGAGGGCCGCGTGCGCCTTGATCACGTCGAGCTCTTCGTGCTCGACGAGGCCGACCGGATGCTCGACATGGGCTTCATCCGCGACATCCGGAAGATCGCCGCCGCCATCCCCGCCGGCCGCCGCACGGCCCTCTTCTCCGCCACCATGCCGACCGAGATCGAGGGCCTCGCCCACGACCTGCTGCGCGAGCCGGTCCGCGTCGAAGTCGCGCCGTCGGGCGAGACGGTGACGGCCATCGAGCAGCGCGTGAAGCACGTCTCCGCCGGCCACAAGCGCGCGGCGCTCGCCGAACTGCTTTCCGACCCCGCCTTCGAGCGCGTCATCGTCTTCGCCCGCACCAAGCGCGGCGCCGACCGGGTGGCGAAGAACCTCGCGACCGACGGCTTCCGCGCCGAGGCGATCCACGGCGACAAGGCGCAGAACGCCCGCCAGCGCGCGCTCGACGCCTTCCGCCGGGGAACCGCGCGGGTGCTGGTCGCGACCGACATCGCCGCCCGCGGCATCGACGTGCCCGAAGTGACCCACGTGGTGAACTTCGACCTGCCCGACGAGCCCGAGAGCTACACCCACCGCATCGGTCGGACGGGCCGCAACGGCGCCTCGGGCGCCGCGATCACCCTTTGCGACGAGACCGAGCGCGACAAGCTGCGGGCGATCGAAAAGCTGATCCGCCGCGCCTTCCTGCCCTGCGGCGCGCTCGGCGACCAGCCGCCGGCCCCCGCGCAGAACCAGAACCGCGGCGCCGGGCCGAAGCCGGGCCGCAACCGCCGCCGCCGCCGTCCGGGCGCCCGCGCGGCGGCCTGACCGCGGAAAACGAAAACGCCGGCGCTTGCGCGCCGGCGTTCACGAAGATCGGAGGCAGATGGCGCGCGCCGTCAGTCCTTGCCCTTGTAGATCTCGACCAGCTTGCCGAGCATCGCCAGCGCGTCCTCGCGCGAGCGCTGGAAGCTGTTGCGGCCGATGATCGAGCCGTTGCCGCCGCCGTCGCGGATGGCGCGGGCGTCCTCGTAGACCGCGTCCGCCCCCTTGGCCGCGCCGCCCGAGAACACCACGAGGCGCCGGCCGGCGAAGCAGCTGTCGACCACGTGCTTCACCCGCGCGGGCAGGGTGGAGACGTCGATGCCCTTCTCCTCGTAGACCTTCTTCGCCTCGGGCTGCATCAGGTGGTCGGTGGTCAGCTTCACCTTGACGATGTGCGCGCCGAGCAGCGCCGCCATGTGCGCGGCGTAGGCGCCGACGTCTATGGCGAGCTCGCCTTCCTTGGTGATGCCCTCGCCGCGGGGGTAGGACCAGATCACGGTGGCGATGCCCACGGCCGCGGCTTCGCGGCGCAGCTCCACGATCTCCTCGAACATGTCGAGCGAGCAGTCGGAGCCGGGGTAGATGGTGAAGCCGATGGCCGAGCAGCCGAGCCGCAGCGCGTCGTCCACCGAGGCGGTGATCGCCTGATCCTTGCCCGCCGTGCCCGACAGCAGCGAGTTCGACGAATTGAGCTTCAGGATCGTCGGGATCTGGCCCGCGAAGGTGTCGGCGCCCGCCTCGAGCGGCCCCAGCGGCGCGGCGTAGGCGTTCAGCCCGGCGTCGATCGCCATCTGGTAGTGGTAATGCGGGTCGTAGGCCGGCGGGTTCGGCCCGAAGCTGCGCGCGGGGCCGTGCTCGAAACCCTGATCCACCGGCAGGATGATCATCTTGCCGGTGCCGCCGAGCTTGCCGGTCATCAGCATCTGGCAGAGCTTGGCCTTAACGCCGGGGTTCTCCCCCTCGTACCACGACAGGATTTTCTGGACGGTGCGCGTCGCTTTCATGGAGAACCTCGGAGGCAGGGGCGGGACGGCCCTCCCGCTATCGCCGGGGCGCTACAGGGTCAAGGAGAATGCGGGCTCACGCGCCGCGCAGCCGCCCGTGCTCGACCCCCGTGACGCGGGCGCGCGTCACCGAGCCGACGGCGCGATCCTCGGGCAGCAGGATCTCCGCGAAGCCTTGGGTGCGGCCGAGGCCGGGGCGTTCGACCACGGCGCTCTCTTCACCGCCGACGCGCGACGCGAGCCACGCGGCGGCCCTGGCGTCGCCGAGCGCGCGGAGCCGCGCGGCGCGCTCAGTGCGCACGGCCTTCGGGACTTGCGGCATCCGCGCCGCCGGCGTGCCCTTGCGCGCGCTGTAGGGGAAGACGTGGAGCCACGTCAGGCCGCACTCCTCGACGAGCCGCAGCGAGTTCTCGAACATCGCCTCGGTCTCGGTCGGGAAGCCGGCGATGACGTCGGCGCCGAACACGATGTCGGGCCGCTTCGCGCGCATCTCGGCGCAGAAGCGGATCGCGTCGTCGCGCAGGTGCCGGCGCTTCATGCGCTTCAGGATCATGTCGTCGCCGGCCTGAAGGCTGAGGTGGAGGTGCGGCATCAGCCGGAGGTCCGACGCCATGGCGTCGACCAGCGCCGCGTCCGCCTCGACGCTGTCGATGGAGGAGAGGCGCAGACGGGGCAGGTCGGGGACGAGGCGCAGGATGCGCTGCACCAGATCGCCGAGGGGCGGCCGGCCGGGGAGGTCGGCCCCCCAGCTCGTGAGGTCGACGCCGGTCAGCACCACTTCGGCGTAGCCGCGCTCCACCAGCCGGCGGATCTGCGCCACCACCTCGCCGGCCGGCGCGGAGCGCGAGTTTCCGCGGCCGTAGGGGATGATGCAGAAGGTGCAGCGGTGGTCGCAGCCGTTCTGGATCTGCACGTAGGCCCGCGCCCGCGTGCCGAAGCCGTCGATCAGGTGGCCCGCCGTCTCCCGCGCCGCCATCACGTCGTCGACCGTCACGCGCTCGGCGGCGCCGATGAAATCGGGCGTCCATGTCTCGGGGCGCATCTTCTCGAGGTTGCCGATCACCCGGTCGACTTCGGGCATGGCGGCGAAGGTCTCGGGTTCGGTTTGCGCCGCGCAACCGGTGACGACGATGCGCGCCTCGGGGTGGTCGCGGCGGAGGCGCCGGATGCGCTGGCGGGCCTGGCGCACCGCCTCGGCGGTGACGGCGCAGGTGTTGACCACGACCGCGCCGGTCAGCCCCGCCTGTTCGGCCAACGCCTTCATCGCCTCGGTCTCGTAGGCGTTCAGGCGGCAACCAAAGGTCTCGAAGACCGGCGCGGGGGGCTGGAAGGGGCGCGTCATGCGACGGCCGCGAGGAAGGCGGGCGTCAGCGCGCCCTCGAACACATGGGCGACAGGGCCGGTCATCTCGACGCCGCCTGTTCCGTCCCACGCCATCTCCAGATCGCCGCCGTCGAGGATCAGCCGCGCGCGGGGGCTCGCCAATCCGCGCCGCACCGCCGCCGCCATCGCCGCGCAGGCGCCCGAGCCGCAGGCGAGCGTCAGGCCGGCGCCGCGCTCCCAGACGCGCAGGCGGATGGTCTCTCGGTCGCGGATTTCGGCGAAGCCGACGTTGGCGCGCTCGGGGAACAGCGGGTGGCGCTCGATCTCGGGGCCGAGGGTCGTCACCGGCGCGGCGTCGGCGTCGGCGACGAAGAACACGCAGTGCGGGTTGCCCATCGAGACGGCGACCGGCGCGCCCTCGATCGGCAGCGCGAGCGTGTCGGCGGGCCCCGCGAGAGGGATCGCGCGCCAGTCGAAGTCGGGCGCGCCCATGTCGACGGCGATGCGGTCGCCGCGGCGTTCGGCGCGGAGCAGCCCGCGGGCGGTGCGCAGCGTCAGGGCGTCGCGCGCCGCTTCGGTCATCAGCATGTCGGCGACGCAGCGGGTGGCGTTGCCGCAGGCGCCGGCGGTCGAGCCGTCGGCGTTCCAGAACACCAGCCGCGCGTCGGCCTCGGGGTCGGCGTGGATGGTCACCAGCTGGTCGAAGCCGACGCCGCGGCGCCGGTCGCCGATCGCGCGCGCCAGCGCAGGCGTCATCGGGTCGACGCCGCCCCTGCGGTCGTGGGACCGAGCGTCGATCACGACGAAGTCGTTGCCGAGCCCGTGCGCCTTGCGAAAGGCCAGCGGGGCCGGCCCTGCTGTTGGGCGCGCGTCCATGGCGCGCATATACGCGCCCGCGCCACGCTTCGCCAGCGGCCTGCGCTTGACGCGCCAGCCGCGCCCGCGTAACTGCCGCTGCGGCGAGGCTGGGTAGCTCAGCTGGTTAGAGCGCACGACTCATAATCGTGAGGTCGGGGGTTCGAGTCCCCCCCCCGCCACCACCGTCGATCCGAGCGGGCCTTCGGCGCTCCCGGCCGGCGCAGGCGCAGCGGCCGACTGCCGCAGCCTTGATCGGCGCGCCGGCTGCGGTCGCCGCATAGGGCGAGAAGCGCGTAGCGGAGCGACGCGCCGCACCGCGGAAGGCGGCGCCGTGCGACGGTCGGCGAAAACCGTTCTCGGCGAAGCGGAACTCGACCTTTGGATGCCCATGGCGGCGGCCGTCGGCGCTCTCCCGCCGATGATCGCGGGGCCTGGGCGACGTGACGCTCGCGCCGCCGTCGGGCCGCCTTCAAGCCGACCGCGACTCCTCAACATCCGCGTCGTCGATCATCAGCGGCAGCAGCGCGGCGTCCAGCGTCTCTGGGGCGGCCTCCTCCTCGCGCCACACCAGCGTGTCGAAGCCGCCGCAGCCGGCGCAGGTCACCGTCCACTCCGCGGGCTGCGCGCCGCAGCGGTCGCAGGTCCAGTGCGCGCCCCGCGGCGCCGTCACCGCGCGGGCGAGATAGGCGCGGATGACCTGCTCCGATCCGCCCTCGCCCTTCTCGATCGCCGCCATGATGGTGAGGGAGCGGTGGCTCGGCTTCTCCGCGGCGAGGTCCTCCATCGCCTGGCGGGCGCCGCGGAAGTCGTGGTCGGCGATGGCGAGTTCGGCCGCGAGCAGCCGGGTCTCGGGATCGTCGGGGTTGGCGTTGAGCAGTTCGCGGAAGCGGCGGCGGCGCGCGCGGGGGCTATCGTCGTCCTCGATCGCGGCGAAGGCGGCGGCGAGGTCGGGGTGCGGCGCCTGCCGCCATGCGCCGACAAGCAGGCGCGTCGCCTGCCGCACGTCGTGCTCGCGCCCCCACATCCGCGCGGCGAAGGCCACCGCCGGGGCGAAGGCGGGCGCGGCCTTGGCCGCCGCCTCGGCGCGGTCGAGCGCGGTGCGCCGGTCGCCCGCCTCATGGGCGACCCGCGCGGCCTCGAGGTCGAGCAGCGCCTCGCGCCGGCGGGCGACGTCCTTGGGCAGGTGGCGCGCGCGCACCATCGCCGCGAGGGTGGCGAGCGCCCCCGGCCAGTCGGCCTTGCGGACCTGAAGCTCGAACAACGTCTGCTGCACGTCGCGGTCCTTGGGGCGGAGTTCGAAGGCGCGCTGGGCGAAGGCGAGGGCCTTGTCGGTCTCGCCGCTGCGCACCGCCTGCGCCAGCAGACCGCGCACGCCGACGGTGGCGGTGGTCTTGTGCCGGGCGAGCTGGCGGTAGTGGCGGCGGGCCTCCTCGGCGTCGCCGCTGGCCTCGGCGATCTGCGCCTGCAGCAGCGCGGTCGCTTCGCCGGGGCCGAGCAGCGCCTGGGCGCGGCGGGCGTGGGGCAGCGCGTTCTGCGGTTCGCCCTGCGCGAGGGCGATCATGCCGCGCGACAGCGCCTCCAGCCCCTTCTTCTCCCGCGTGCGGCCGAAATAGGGATCGAGCGCGGCGCGGTCGCCGAGCAGCCAGCGGACCACGGCGAAGACCAGGCCGACCAGCTTCCAGCCGATCAGCATCGCCCCGGTCGCGGCCGCCAGCAGCGCCAGCGCCTCGACCACCGTCAGCGAGGGATAGTCGACGCCGGCGAAGGAGATGGCGATCCGCCCTTCGCTCTCGATCAGCAGCGCGCCGCCGACCGCGAGCGCGGCCAGGATCGCGATCACGCCCAGCGCGCGCAGCAGCAGCACGATCATCGACGCGCGCCCTCCCTCGCCACGGCCTCGCCGGTCCGGCCGCGCGGGGCCCTGCGCAGGCTCATGGCGCCGCGCGCAGCGCTTGGCGCCAGTCGGCGAGCGCCGCGTCGACGGCGCTTAGCCGGCGCGCGCCGTCGATCCACGCCGCCAGCGCCGGGCGCGCGGCCTCGGGCAGCGCGTCGAGCTCGGCGAGGGCCGCGGAAAGGTCGCTCTGGGCGACGGCGTGGCGCGCGCGGCTTAGAACGGCCGGCGCATCCTCGCCTTCCTGCGGCGAGGACGGCAGGCCGGTGACGCGGGCGCGCATCCGGGCGAACACGTTCCCGACGAACCCTCGCGCGCCGTCGTCGCCCGCCTCGACCGAAGCCTGCAGCGCGGCGTAGGCCGCCGGCGCGAAATCCGCCTTCAGCGCTTCGAGCGACGGGGCGCCGACAGGCGCGATCTCGGCGAGGGCCGCCGGCGGGGTCACGCCCGCGATTTCGGCCGCGGCGTCGAGCTGCTGGGCGAACGGACCGCCGCGCTCGATCGCCCGGTCGAGATCGGCGAGGGCCGACACCATCTGCACGGCCCGCCGGGCGCCGATCGCCTCGGCGAGCAGACCTGTGTCCTCCCCCTGCGACGCCTCCAGCGCTTCGAGGCGCGAGGCGACTTCGGTCGGCGCCGCGCCGCCGGTGGAGACCGCGGCGACCTCGGTGGCCAGCGCGTCGACCCGCGCCGCCAGCGCCGCCAGAGAGAGTTCTTCGGCCCCGGCCGTCAGCGCCTCGACGGCGCTCTCCGTGGCGGACGTCCGCGCGTCGAGCGCCGCGAGCGCCTCCCCCATCGCCGCCGCCGCGTCGAGGCGCGAAGCCAGCGTCGACACGTCGCCCGACACCGAATCGACCCGGGCCGCGACGGAGGCGACCTCATCGCGGGCGCGCGCGGCGGTCTCGGCGATCCGGCGCTCCAGCGCGGCGACCTGCGCCTCCAGGGCGGCCACGGTTTCGGCCGTTCCACCGCCGTCCGGAGTGAGAAGCGCTGCGATCTGCGGCGGCAGGGAGGACGACATCTGCGGCAGGAGGAACAGCGCCGCGGCGCCGCCGGCGCCGAGCAGCACGATCACCATCATCAGCCGGCCGAGAAGACCGAGAACGCCGCGCCTGCGCCGCGGCGGCGGCGGCGCTCCGGGGGCCTCGGCGGCGCGTCGATGATCGCGCCCATGATCGCGCCCCTGATCGCGTTCGGGCGGAGGCTCCTGCGCGGCGCCGCGCGGCGGGGTCGGCCTTTGCGGCGCGCTCTCGCGGTAGGGCTGCGGCTCGGCCGCCGTCTCGGCCCACGGCGGCGCGACGGGGTCCGGTTCGGGCGGCTGCGGCCTCGGCGGAGAGGGCTGGATGTAGGACGACGCCGGCGGCTCGGCCGTCGTCCGCGGCGGCGCGGCGGGCCGCTCGACGGGCTCGCCGGCGGATTGCGCGCCGTAGCCCGCCGAGGGGGCCGGACGCGCGACGTCGGCCGGCCGCGACCATGCCGACGGGATCGGGGCCGCGGTTGGGGGCGGCGTCTGCGCACGTTCCTCCGGCGGCGTGGCCTGGCGTCCGGGCTGGATGGGCTCTACCGTTTCCGGCGCTGGCGACGGCCCGCGGCCGAAGGTTGCGTCGTCCTCGTCGAATCGCCGGTCGCTGGCCATCGGAACGTCCCTCAAGCGTCTTGCTGCGGCGCCGCTCAGACCCGGATCGAGGCGCGCGTCACGCGAACCCTACCGCCAAGATCGCGGCGTGACCAAGGCTCAAACCGCCGCGCGCAGCGCCGCGACGCCGGCGAGCATCGCCTCGCCGTCCGGGTGCGCGGCGACCGTCACGCCCTCGAACCCGAGCCCCTGCAACGGCGCCGCAGCCGCCGCGCTGATCGCCAGCGCCCTGGCGTGGCCGAGCGGCGGGCGCGCGCGCCGCGCCCAGTCGGCGAAAACCGCCGCCGAGCGCGGCGAGTAGAAGGCGGCCGCGCGCAGGTCGCCCGCCGCGAGCGCCCGCGCGACGCAGCCCGGCGGCTGATCGGAGGCGCGGGTCGCGTAGACGACCGTCTCGCGCGCGTCGAACCCCTCGGCGCGCAGCGCGGCGGCGACGTCGGCGGCGACCGTCTCGCCGCGCAGCACGACGACGCGCCCGCCCTCGGGCCGCAGCCGCGCGCGGAGCAGCGCCATCAGCGCCGTGGCGTCGCCCGCAGCGCTGATCGCCTGCGGGAAACCGGCCGCCTGCGCCGCCGCCGCCGTGGCGTCGCCCACGCAATAGGCGGGGATCGGTCCGGGCGGCGCGTGGCGCGCGGCGTTCGCCGACGTCAGCACAGCAGCCTGCGCGCCCGCATAGTCCGGCGCGGCGCCGGTTCCCGCGACCGAAAGCACCGGCCAGATCAGCGGCCGCCATCCGTCGGCGGCGAGCCGCTCGGCGAGCCGCGCGCCTTCAGGCTCGGGCCGGGTGACCAGAATGGCGGGCGCGTCGGCGGCGGGGGCCATCGGCCCGGCCCTCAGGCGTCGAAGAACCCGGCGCCGCCGCGGCTGCGCAACTCCGCGGCGGCGTCCGCGCCCATGGCGGCGGCTTCGGCCGCGCCGCACGAGTGTTGCGCAAGGCGCTCGGTCGCCAGCCGCTCGGAGCCGTCGGGCCGGATGATCTCGCCGCGCAGCCGCAACCGGCCGTGCTCCAGCGTCGCGAGCCCGCCGATCGGCGTGCGGCAGGAACCGTCGAGGCCCGCGAGAAACGCCCGCTCGGCGGCGAGCCGGAGCCCGGTCTCGGGGCAGGCGATGGCGTCGAGCAGCGCGCGCGTCTCCGCGTCGTCCTCCCGCGTCTCGATGCCGATCGCGCCCTGGGCGACCGCCGGCAGCATGTCCTCGGGCTCGATGGGGGCGCGGATCTCCTCGGCCATGCCGAGGCGGCGGAGCCCCGCGCAGGCGAGGAAGGTCGCCTCGGCGACCCCGTCGGCGAGCTTCTTCATGCGCGTCTGCACGTTGCCGCGGAACTCGACCACCGAGAGGTCCGGGCGGCGGTGCAGCAGTTGCGCGCGCCGGCGCAGCGAGGAAGTGCCCACGACCGCGCCTGCCGGCATGGACGCCAGCGACTCGTGGCGCAGCGACACGAAGGCGTCGCGCACGTCCTCCCGCGGCAGGTGCGCGGTCAGGATGAGGCCGTCGGGGAGCACCGTCGGCACATCCTTCATCGAGTGCACCGCGAGATCGATGGAGCGGTCGAGCAGCGCCTCCTCGATCTCCTTGGTGAACAGGCCCTTGCCGCCGATCTCCGACAGCGCCCGGTCGAGCACGCGGTCGCCCGTCGTCTTGATGACGACGATATCGAAGGCGGCTTCGGGCAGGCCGTGGGCGGCCATGAGGCGGGCGCGCGTCTCGTGGGCCTGCGCGAGCGCCAGGGCCGAGCCGCGGGTGCCGATGCGCAGCGGCGCGTCGGGGGAGGGTCGTTGCGTCGTCATGGACCGGGTGCTACCCGCCCTCGACGGGCGACGCAACGCGGCGAAAAGGGCGCAGATGGTTTCTTCGCGCGACTTGCCCCACGGCGGCGCCGCGACCGGCGCGCTGACCGTGCTCGGGCTCGAATCGACCTGCGACGAGACGGCGGCGGCGGTGGTCCGCGCGCCGTTGGGGGCCGGTCGCCACGTCGTCGGTCCCGGCGTCATCCTCTCCTCGGTGGTGTGGGGTCAGGAGGGGCTTCACGCCGCGTTCGGCGGCGTGGTGCCGGAGATCGCGGCGCGCGCCCACGCCGAAAGGCTCGACCTGTGCGTCGAGGCGGCTCTGGCGCAGGCGGGCGTCGGGCTCGACGCCCTCGACGGCGTTTCGGTCGCGGCCGGACCAGGGCTCATCGGCGGGGTGATCGCCGGCGTGATGACCGCCAAGGGCCTCGCCTTCGGGGCGGGCCTGCCGCTGATCGGGGTGAACCATCTCGAGGGCCACGCGCTGACGCCGCGCCTGACCGACGGGCTGGCCTTCCCGTATCTGCTGCTGCTCGTCTCCGGCGGGCATTGCCAGCTTCTGGCCGTCGACGGCCTCGGCGCCTGCGCGCGGCTCGGCGGCACGATCGACGACGCGCCGGGCGAGGCGTTCGACAAGATCGCGAAGCACCTCGGCCTCGGCTATCCGGGCGGGCCGGAGGTGGAGCGCGAGGCGGCCGGGGGCGACCCGGCGCGCTTCCCCTTCCCGCGCCCCCTCCTCGACCGGCCGGGCTGCGACGTCAGCTTCTCGGGCCTCAAGACCGCGGTGCGCCGGGCGGCCGACGCGCTGATCGCCGCGCAGGGCGGGCTGACGCGGGCGGACCGGGCCGACCTCTGCGCGGGGTTTCAGGCCGCGGTGGCCGAGACGCTGGCGGAGAAGGCGGCGCGGGCCATGCGGCTGTTCCGCGAGACGCGCGCGGCGCCTGAAGGCGCGCCTGGGCCGGCGCTCGCCGTGGCGGGGGGCGTGGCGGCGAACGGGGCGATCCGCGCGGCGCTCGGGGCGCGGGCGGCGGCGGAGGGGTTCCGGCTGGTCGCGCCGCCGCTCGCGCTCTGCACCGACAACGCGGCGATGATCGCCTGGGCGGGGGCGGAGCGGCTGGCGCGGGGCGAGCGCTCCGGGCTCGATCTCGCGGCGCGGGCGCGCTGGCCGCTCGACGCCGGCGCGGCGCCGCTGCTCGGGGCCGGGCGCAAGGGCGCGAAGGGCTGAGCGCGTTCACCGCCGGTTAGGCGGCGCGGCGCGAGGATGCCGCAGCCCCGGCGGAGAACCCCGATGCGCGCCCTCGCCCTCCTGCTCCCGCTCACGCTCGCCGCCTGCGGCGTGCGCGAGATCGCCCCGAACCCGTACGTGCAGCGTCCGCCCACGGCGATGCGCACGATCTACGTCGATCCGGCGGGCGGCGAGGCGGCGGCGGCGGTCGGCGCGGCGCTGGGGGCGCGCGGCTTCGACGTGGCCTTCGCGCCCTCGACGCCCCGGCGGCCGGACTTCGCGCCCGACTGGCGCGCGCTCGCGGCCGAGGGCGCCGACGGGCTGCTGACCGTCAGCGGCGACGGCCCCGACATGCCGACCACGCTGACGGCGGTCGTCCGGCACACCGGCGACGGCGCCGTGGTCGCCTCGGTGACATGGCGGACGCGGTTCGCCGACCAGATCGGCGGCCTCGGCGACCGCCTGCGCCGGCGCGACCGCGACGCCGTCGCGGCCCCCATCGCCGATGCGCTGGCGGCGCAGATCGCGCGCGGGGGCCCGGCGACGGCGCGCTGAGCGGCGGCTAGTAGGCGGCCAGGCCGGCGAAGTCGATCGCCTCGAAATAGGCGATCTTGT
>RECW01000204.1 GCA_007693835.1 Paracoccaceae bacterium
GAGGACGCGCTGAACTCCGTGCCCTCGCACCTGCGCGCGGGCTCGCTCGCCACCGGGGCGACGCCCTGGCAGACGGCGATGTGGATCGTGCTGCCGACGGCGGCCTCGGGCGTGTTCTCGGCCATCATGATGGGCTTCGGCCGCGCGGTGGGCGAGACCATGATCGTCGTGATGGCCGCCGGCAACACGCCGATCATGGAGTGGAACATCTTCTCGGGGCTCCGCACGCTCTCCGCCAACATCGCCATCGAGTTGCCCGAGGCGGTGAAGGACGGCACGAACTACCGCGTGCTCTTCCTCGCGGCGCTGACGCTTTTCCTGATGACCTTCTTCATCAACACCCTGGCGGAGCTCGTCCGCCAGCGGTTCCGCAAGCGCGCTTTCCAGCTTTGAGCGGGGTTCGCCGATGACCGACATTCTCGATCCGCACGCGACCGCCTCCGGCGCGGCGGCGCCTGCGTCCACGGCTGCACGCGACGCGGTGGCCGGGGCCGCGCAGCGCGGAAAACGGGTGCGGATGCTGTCGGCCGACCTCTCGGCGGTCGGCGAGCCTTCGCTCTGGGCCTTCGGCGGCGCGCTCGCGCTCGGCGTGATCCTGATCGCCGCCTTCCTCGCGATGGTGACGTGGAACGGCCTCGTCACCTTCTGGCCGAAGCCGATCGCCATGGTCGAACTGCGCGACGGCACGCTGCTCGCCGGCGAGCCGACCCGTTCCAGCGTCTACCGCCCCGGCGAGAACGTCCTCGCGCGCCTCGACGAGGAGCAGATCGCGATGATCGAAGCCAACGGCGGCTTCTCCGAGCGCGTGCTCTACAAGACCGCCAACTTCGACCTCTATGGCGACGATTTTCGCTGGGTGTCCGACTTCGACAAGGCCGCGGTGACGTTCCCGCCCGACTTCCATCTGTTCGAGCGCCAGCAGTGGGGCACGTTCGTCGGTCGGGTGGCGGGCCTCACGATCGGGGGCGAGCCGCAGGCGTTCGATCATGCGCTGATGCAGCGCGAGCAGTCCGCCGCCCGCCGGCGCTTCGCCGAAATCCGCCGGCTCGAGCGCAGCGTGATCGGCGCGATCAACCAGCGCATGGACCGCGAGCGTCTCGCGATCCGGCGCGCCAACCTGCGCTTCGGCGAGGACAGCCCGCGCGCGCTGGAGCAGATCGCCGCCTCTCAGGCGCGCATCGCCGAGCTTGAGGCGGAATTCGCCGAAGTGCAGGGGCGGGTGAACGCGATCCGCGAGAACGACCGGCGCTATCGCGTGCTGCTCGAGGAAGTGAACGGCCGCACGGTCGACACGGAGCTCAGCCAGATCGTGCGGTTCTACGCCGCGAACGACATCGGGTTCTTCGACAAGCTGGGGATCTATTTCTCACGCTGGTGGGAGTTCCTGTCGACCGAGCCCCGCGAGGCGAACACCCAGGGCGGCGTGCTGCCGGCCATCTTCGGCACCGTGGCGATGACGCTGCTGATGGTGGTGTTCGTCGCCCCCTTCGGCGTGATCACCGCGCTCTATCTCCGCGAATACGCCGCGCAGGGGCGACTGACCTCGATCGTTCGGATTTCGGTCAACAACCTCGCCGGGGTGCCGTCGATCGTCTACGGCGTGTTCGGCCTCGGGTTCTTCGCCTACACGATGGGCGGGTCGATCGATCAGCTGTTCTTCCCGGAGAACCTGCCGAACCCGACTTTCGGCAAGGGCGGCATCCTGTGGGCTTCGCTGACGCTGGCGCTGCTCACGGTGCCGGTGGTCATCGTCGCGTCGGAGGAGGCGCTGGCCGCCGTGCCCCGCTCCATGCGCGAAGGCTCGCTCGCCTGCGGCGCGTCGAAGTGGCAGACCATCCGCTACGTCGTGCTGCCCAAGGCGCTGCCCGGCATCATGACCGGCATGATCCTCGCCATGGCGCGCGGGGCCGGAGAGGTGGCGCCGCTGATGCTCGTCGGCGTCGTGAAGCTGGCGCCGGCGCTGCCGGTGGACGGGTTCTTCCCCTTCCTCCACCTCGACCGAAGCTTCATGCACCTCGGCTTCCACATCTTCGACGTGGGCTTCCAGTCGCGCAACTCCGAGGCCGGCAAGCCGATGGTCTTCGTCACCACCCTGCTGCTTCTGGCGCTGATCGTGACGATGAACGCCAGCGCCGTCACCATCCGCAACCGTCTGAAGCGCAAGTACGCCGGCGGACAGTTTTAAGAGGTCGCCATGAACGTCGTCGCGCCCGAGCGCCAGTTCGAACCCACATCGTACCACGTCAAGAAGAGCCCGGAGGGCGCTGCCCTCGACATCCGCAACTTCAACCTCTGGTACGGCAAGTCGCAGGCGCTCCATGGCATCGACATGGAGGTGCAGAAGGGGGAGGTGACCGCGCTGATCGGCCCGTCGGGCTGCGGCAAGTCCACCCTGCTGCGTTGCCTCAACCGCATGAACGACCTGATCGACGATCTGCGCGTCTCCGGCGAGATCATGGTCGACGGGTTCGACATCTACGGGCCGGGCGTCGACGTGATCGCGCTGCGCAAGCGGATGGGCATGGTGTTCCAGAAGCCCAACCCCTTCGCCATGTCGATCTACGACAACGTGGTCTATCCGCTGCGGGTCGACGGCATCACCAAGAAGTCGATCCTCGACGAGACCTGCGAGCGCGCGCTGCGCTCCGCCGCCCTCTGGGACGAGGCGAAGGACCGCCTGAACGAGAGCGCGCTCGGCATGTCCGGCGGGCAGCAGCAGCGGCTCTGCATCGCCCGCGGCATCGCGTCGGACCCGGAAGTGCTGTTGATGGACGAGCCGTGCTCGGCGCTCGACCCGATCGCGACGGCGAAGATCGAGGAGCTGATCCACCAGCTCCGCGGCCACTACACCATCGTCATCGTGACGCATAACATGCAGCAGGCGGCGCGCGTCTCGGACAACACCGGCTTCATGTATCTCGGCCGGCTGATCGAGTACGGCGCGACCGAGACCATCTTCAGCGCGCCGAAGAAGACCCAGACGCTGGATTACGTGACGGGCCGCTTCGGCTGACGCGCCACGACCTGCGCCCGGCCCTCGCCGGCCGGGGCGTCGCGGGCGCGCCGCGGTTCGACCCCAGCGAGCCGCTTTTCAGAGCGTCGCGCGCACAGGTTCGGCGTCCGGCGCGGGCTCTTCGGCGTCCTGCGCGCGCCACATCGCGGCGTAGCGCCCCCCGCGCGCGAGCAGCGCCGCATGCGCGCCGCGCTCCACCACGACGCCGCCGTCGAGCACGAGGATCTCGTCGGCGTCGATCACCGTCGACAGGCGGTGCGCGATGATCAGCACCGTGCGTTCGCGGGATATCTCGCGCAGCGACTGCTGGATCGCCCGCTCCGCGTGGGTGTCGAGCGCCGATGTGGCTTCGTCGAGGATCAGGATCGGCGGGTTCTTCAGGATGGTGCGGGCGATGGCGACGCGCTGCTTCTCGCCGCCCGAGAGCTTCAGCCCGCGCTCGCCCACCTGTGTGTCGTAGCCGTTCGGCAGGGCGACGATGAAGTCGTGGATGCGGGCGGCCTTCGCGGCGGCGACCACGTCCGCTTCGGTCGCGTCGTCGCGGCCGTAGGCGATGTTGTAGGCGATGGTGTCGTTGAACAGCACCGTGTCCTGCGGCACGACGCCGATGGCGGCGCGCAGGCTCTCCTGCGTCGCGTCGCGCAAATCCTGCCCGTCGATGCGCACGGCGCCGGCGACGGGGTCGTAGAAGCGGAACATCAGACGCGCGAGCGTCGACTTGCCGGCGCCGGACGGCCCGACCACAGCCAGCGTGCGCCCCGGCGCGATGCGGAAGTCCACGCCGCGCAGGATGGGCCGCGCCGGATCGTAGCCGAAGTCGACATTCTCGAACGCCACCTCGCCGCCGGTCACGACCAGCCGCCGGGCGCCGGGTCTGTCGGTGACCTCGGCGGGTTGGTCGAGCAGTCCGAACATCTCGGCCATGTCGACAAGCGCCTGGCGGATTTCGCGGTAGACCGTGCCGAGGAAGCCGAGCGGCATGGTGATCTGGATCATGTAGGCGTTGACCATCACGAAGTCGCCGACGGTGAAACGCCCCTCCAGCACGCCCTGCGCCGCCATCCCCATCACCAGCACGAGCCCGGCCCCGATGATCGCCGCCTGCCCGAAGTTCAGCCAGGCGAGCGAGGTGGCGGTGCGCACCGCCGCGCTTTCGTAACCCGCCATGGCCCTGTCGTAGCGGTCGGCCTCGCGGCGCTCCGCGTTGAAATATTTCACCGTTTCGAAGTTGAGCAGGCTGTCGACGGCCTTCTGGTTGGCGTCGCCGTCGGCCGCGTTCATCCGCGCGCGCAGCTTCACCCGCCACTCTGTGACCGCGAAGGTGAACGCCCCGTAGAGCGCCACGGAGCCGACGATCACGAGGAAGAAGCGCACGTCGAACAGCCAGAAGAAGATCGCCGACACGAGCGCGAGTTCGAGGATCAGCGGCCCGATGCTGAACAGCATGAAACGAAGCAGAAAGTCGACGCCCTTGGTCCCGCGCTCGATCACGCGGCTGAGCGCGCCGGTCTTCCGCCCGAGGTGGTAGCGCAGGGACAGGGTGTGGATGTGGGCGAAGGTCTCTAGCGCGATGCGCCGCAGCGCCCGTTGCGCGACGGCGGCGAACACCCCGTCGCGCACCTGGTTGAACGCCACCCCGGCGAGCCGGGCGCCGCCGTAGGCGACGACCATCCAGAGCGGCAGGGAGAGCAGCAGCATCTCCCGTTCCGCGCCGCCCCCCTCGAGCGCGTCGACCGCGAGCTTGTAGAGATAGGGCCCGCCGACCGTGGCGGCCTTGGCCGCCAGCAGCATCAGCATCGCGACGACGACGCGCACGCGCGCGCCGATGTCGCGCCGCGGCCAGAGGTAGGGGGCGACGCGGCGGATCACGCCGCGCTCGGCGCGGCGCCCCGGCGGGGCGGGGCTGAGTCCGGTCATGGGCGAGCCTTGGTCAGGGGATCACTGGAGCGCCGCCGGCGCGGGCAGCGAGAAGATCTGGCCCGGGAAGATCAGGTCGGGGTCGACGATTCGGTCGCGGTTCGCGTCATAGATCACCGTATACCGCGCGCCGCGGCCGTAGATCTCCTCCGCGATGCGCCACAGGCTGGCCCCGGGCTGGACCACGATCTCACCCGCTGCAAGCTGCGACACGTCGGTTTCGGGGCGTTCGAAAGGACTCTCGCTCCGGGCCACGACCGCCCCGTCAGCGCCGAGGGCGTCGACGCGCAGGGTGTGGCGCCCCGGCGGCAGGCCCGCTTCGACCACGGCGGCCCACCGGCCGTCGGCGTCCGCCGCGGTTTCGGCGATGAGACGCGCGTCGGCGTATATCCGCAGGAAGCGCAGCGGATCGGCCCGCCCTTCGAGGCGCAGCGCGCCCCCGGGTTCGTACGAGACGAGGTCGAGGGTCATCGTGACGCCCGGCTCCATCGGCGGCGGCTGGACCAGCGACACGCCGTCCGCGCCTGCTTGCAGCACCACGGGCTCCCGCCCTTGCGCAGCCTCGCCGTCCGTCGTCGCGACGAAGACCGGCGCCGCAGCAGTCTCGATCCCGCCGCCGTCCGCGGCGGCGACGTCGACGCGCCGCACGTCGGCGCCCGCCGGCGCGTCGAAGAAGGCGACGAACTCTCCGCGCGCGTCGGCGACCGTCTCGGCGACGGCGCGCCCGTCGACCCGGACGATGATTCGCGCGCCGGGCGGAGCGGTTCCCGCAACCATGGCGGCGCCGTCCGACTCGATCCGGATCACGTCGAGCGCGGGGGGCGCCGTCCCGCCGTCGTCGTCCGGGTCGACGCGCGGCGCGCTCTCTTCGGCGGCGGTCTCGATATCGAAGCTCATCGTCTCTGCGGCCGTGACGGCTTCGACGGCGGGCGCGGTTTCGCGCGGCTCACGCCCATCGAGCCAGAACACGACGGCGAGCGCCGCGACGAGCGTCACGAGGACGGCGGTGGCGGCGCCCTTTGCCCAACCACCCATGGCGGTCACGCCTCCCAACTACGACGTCCGAGACGGCAGTTTACTCCCGCGCGGCGAATCCTTCAAATCGCGCCCCACGGGCGCTACGCAGCGTCGTCGAGGGAGCGCGCGATGATCACGAAACCGATGGAGAGCGTCTGCGTCTACTGCGGCTCGCGGCACGGCGACGACATCGCCTTCACCCACGAGGCGCGCGCGCTGGGCAAGGGGCTCGCCGCCATGGGCGTGCGCCTCGTCTACGGCGCCGGCGACGTGGGGTTGATGGGCGAGGTGGCGCGCGCGGCGCTTTCCGCGGGCGGCAAGGCCGTGGGCGTCATCCCGCGGCATATCCTCGAACTCGAGGTCGGCCTGCGCGATCTCACCGCGCTGATCCTCACCGACACCATGCACGAGCGGAAGAAGATCATGTTCGCCAACGCGGACGCGGTGGTGGCCTTGCCCGGCGGGGCCGGCACGCTCGACGAGCTGGTGGAGGTGCTGACCTGGCGCCAGCTCGGCCTTCACGCGAAGCCGCTGATCCTGATGAACGCCGGCGGCTACTGGGATCCGTTCCTCGCGCTGATCGACCACGTCATCGCCAAGGGCTTCGCCGCGGAGAGCCTGCGCCACTTCATCACCGTCGCCGCCGACGCCGCCGAGACGCTGGCCCTGCTCGCCGAGCATCGCTGAGGCGCGGGGCCTCTGGACAGCGGATCCCGCCCGGTCCACCCTCACGCCATGGCCGACCCGACCGACACAGCCGCGCGCGACGCGCCCGCCGCCGAGCCGCCGACGCCCCGCGACGCCGCCAGCCTCGTGCTGGTGCGCCGCGACGGGCCGGAGCCGCGCGTGCTGATGGGCCAGCGCGGCGCCGGCGCGCGGTTCATGCCGTCGAAGTTCGTCTTTCCCGGCGGCGCGCTCGACCCGTCGGACGCCGCCGCCCCGTGCAGCCGCGCCCTCGCGCCCGACTGCCTGCGCCGCCTCGCCCTTCAGTCCGACCCCGCCATCGCGCAGGCGCTGGCGCTCTCGGCCGTTCGCGAGACCTGGGAGGAGGCGGGGCTGCCGCTCGGCGCGCGCGATCCGGCGGCGCTGACGGTCGCGGCGCCGCGCGGCTGGCGGGGCTTCTATGCGCGCGGGCTGACGCCGGCGCTCGACCGGCTGCGGTTCGTCTTCCGCGCGATCACCCCGCCGACGCGACCCGTGCGCTTCGACGCGCGGTTCTTCCTGGCCGACGCGGCGGACGTGGCCGGCGACCCCGACGACTTCTCGGGCGCGGAGGAGGAGCTGTCGCACCTCAGCTGGCTGACGCTGGCCGAGGCGCGCGCCCTCGATCTGCCGTTCATCACCACCGTCGTGCTCGGCGAAGTCGAGGCGCGGCTCGGCGCGAGCGCCGCGGCGGACCACGCGCGCCCCGTGCCGTTCTTCCGCCATGAGAGCGGCCGCTCCTGCATAGAGGCGCTCACGTGACAGCGCCCCTGCCGCCCCTCGGGGGCGCGACGCCGCCGGCCCTGCGCGCGCAGCGGGGGGTGCTCGCCGCCATCGCCTGCATCGCGCTGTTCGGCGTCAGCCAGGGGATGACGCACCCGCTGCTCGCGCTCAGGCTCAATCAGGAGGGCTGGTCGGCGGCGATGATCGGGCTGAACGGCGCGATGGTCGCGGTCTCGGCCCTCGTCCTCGCGCCTTTCATGCCCGCGTTGATCCGCGTCATCGGGCTGTCGGCGTTCCTCGCCCTCGGCGTCGTGCTGTCCTCGGCGATGCTGCTGCTGTTCCCGGTGTTCGAGGGCTATGGCGCGTGGTTGCTGCTGCGGTTCCTGCAAGGCACCGCGGCGACGATGCTGTTCGTGGGCTCCGAGGCGTGGATCGTGTCCGACGCCGAGGAGGGGGCGCGCGGGCGGATCGTCGGGCTCTACGCGACCGTGCTCTCGCTCGGCTTCGCGGCGGGGCCGATGATCCTCGCCGGGGTCGGCGTCGACGGGGCGACGCCCTTCGTGGTCTGCGCCGTCCTCGCGCTGACCGCCTTCGCGCCGCTTGTCACCGCCTGGGCCGACGCGCCGCGGCTGCATGAGGATGAGGACGAGGCGGCGGTCTCGGCCTGGGGCTTCATCCGCGCGGCGCCGACGGTGATGGGGGCGGTGATCCTGTTCGGCGCGGTCGAGTTCGGCGTGATGGCGATGCTGCCGGTCTGGGGCGTGCGGCAGGGCTTCGACCCCCAGTCGGCGAGCTTTCTGGTCTCGGTGCTGATCCTCGGCAACGTCGTCTTCCAGATCCCGCTCGGCGCGCTGGCCGACAAGGTGAACCGGCGCGCGCTGCTGTTCCTCTGCGCGGCGGTGTGCCTGACGGCGGCGATCCTGCTGCCGCTGCTGGTCGACTGGCGGCTTTGGGCGATGCTGTTCGTCTGGGGCGGGCTCGCCGCCGGGCTCTACACCGTCGCGCTGGTGGAGCTGGGCGCGCGCTACAAGGGCGCGACGCTGGTCTCGGCCAACGCCGCGGTGGTGACGGCTTACGGTATCGGGGCGCTGGCGGGGCCGGTGCTGGTCGGCGGCGCGATGGACATCGTCGACCCGCACGGGCTGTCGATCGCGCTCGGGCTGATGTCGGCGGCGTTCCTCGGCGTGGTTGTGCAGCGTGCGCGGGCGCGGCGCGTGCAACCCGCCTGAACCGGCATTTCCCAGGCGACTCGCTGATCTCGGCATCCAAACTGCGATAGATCCGTGTTAGGTCGTAGTCTTGTCGACCTTGGAAGATGTGTTTCATCGATCACCCGAGGGTGAGGGCCCGGATCGGGATGATCGGGTCGAATTTGATCGCCGCGTACGGCTGGAATTCCGGAACGCGCAGATCAGTTCGAACAACGGTCTTCCGGTGATGCGCGCGCGCGATGACGCGCCCGAGCTGTCCGATCCGGCCTCGGCGGCGATGTGCGATCGCCCGTCGCGGCGAGAACACGTTCCATCGGCTCGACGGACTGTTCCGGCGATCGGTGTTCGGGCGGCTGGCCGGATACGAGGATATCAAAGACGCCGACCGTCTCTCGCGCGATTCGGTCATGCGCCAGGTTGTCAGGGGTAATACAAGCACGCCTGGGTTGCGGATAAACAAGCCCGCTGCACCAATGAGTAATGAACAGACGGCTTGATCCGATCGATCCGGGGATTTCTCGCGCCCGCAGACGCCGCGCGTCGGCGAAGAATGCTTGATAAGGCTGCCTCGTCAGGCGATGTTGCTGTCAGACGGCAGATCACTTCAGGAAAATCGACCAAAGTGTGGTCTTGGGCGTTCAGGATGTGACGCGAGAAGGAGAATTTCTGTGTGCAAGGTGGTGAACGAAAGACTGTCCAGCGTGGCGCCGACGTCGCGCAGGGGCCTTTTCGATGGCCGGGATGCCGAACGCGCGTCGGCCGCCAGCAATAGCGCCAGGGACCCGGCGAAGACATGGCTGGGGGCGACAGTTCTCGCGACGATGGCCCTCGTGGCGGGCGCCTTGGGCGTCCCTTCCCCGGCGACTGCGTCGACGCTGATGCCGACGGCCCTCAGGTTCTCGAACCCTGACCCGACCACGGTGACCATCGAACACATCTTCGACATGAGCGCGTTCGCCGGATTGATCTTCCGGCCCGACTACAGCCGCGGTTACGCGTATTATCCGGGGCTCGCAGGAGTGAACTTCCCAGAGGAGGCCAGCATCGCCATCTCTCGCGGGATCAACTGGCGGTCAGGCGATCGTTATGTCGCCGAGACCCGGATCACCGCCTGGACGATGCCCTACGTCCCTGTCATTGACGGCGAACCCGTCCGGGTAACGACGTCGGGCAGCAACCAGAAGGTTGACAGCTTTATCGGAGTGCTGTCGAGCAGCTTTACGGGGTTGGATATCGACATGATGTACCCCTCGG
>RECW01000207.1 GCA_007693835.1 Paracoccaceae bacterium
ATGCGGGCCGGCTACAATCCGAAGCTCGCGACCGGCGTGATCTGCGCATCGGGCACGCTCGGGCAGATCCTGCCGCCCTCGACCGTGCTGATCTTCATGGCCGACATCCTGCAGGGGGCGAATTCGGCCGCGCAGTTCGCCATGGGCAACTTCGCGCCCGACACGGTGTCGGTCGGCGACCTGTTCGCCGGGGCGTTCATCCCGAGCCTGATGCTGGCGGGCCTCTACATGGCCTACATCGGCTGGCAGGCGGTGACGCAGCCGGCGAACTGCCCGCCGGTCTCGATGACCGCCGAGGAGCGCGCGGGTCTCGGCCGCCGCATCGTGGTGGCGCTCGTGCCGCCGTTCGTGCTGATCGCCGCGGTTCTCGGCTCCATCGTCAGCGGCGTGGCGACGCCGACCGAGTCCGCCTCGGTGGGCTCCATCGGGGCGCTGCTGCTCGCCGCGATCCGGCTGCTGGCGGACCGGTGGTTCGGGCACGATGGCGAGGCGGCGCGGGACGAGCGGCTGTTCTGGTTCTGGCTCGGCTTCCTCGCGCTGCTCGGCGCGCTCGGCCTCGCGTTCGGCGCGTTCGGGCTGCTCACCTTCCTCGTGGTCGCGACCATCGCCGCGAGCGTCGCGGTGCTCGCGACCGGCGCGCTCCGCTGGTCGTTCGTCGATACGGTGAAGCGGTCCTGCGTCGGCACGATGACCATCACCTCGATGGTGTTCATCATCCTGCTCGGCGCCACCGCCTTCGCGCTGGTGTTCACCCGGCTCGGCGGCGACGTGCTGGTGCGCGATTTTCTTCAGGCGATGCCGGGCGGGCGGTTCGGGGCGCTGCTGATCGTGTTCCTGATCGTGTTCATCCTCGGCTTCTTCCTCGACACCTTCGAGATCCTGTTCATCGTCATCCCGATCACGGCGCCGGTGCTGCTGATGATGGACGTGGACGCGATCTGGCTCGGGGTGATGATGGGGATGCTGCTGCAGACCTCGTTCCTGACGCCGCCCTTCGGCTTCTCGCTGTTCTACCTGAAGGGCGTCGCGCCGGCGACGATCACCACGCCGATGATCTACCGCGGGGTGATGCCCTTCATCGCCATCCAGCTCGTCGCGCTGGCGGCGGTGTGGGCGATCCCGGAGATGGCGACCTGGCTGCCCGACGCCCTGTTCCGCGCGCCGACGGCGGGTTTCGGCGAAGCCCCGCCCGCCTTCGACGACACGCCGGAGATGATGGACTGGTGAAAAAGAAGGGGCCGCCGATCGATCGGCGGCCCCGCGACGAGTCGATGGTTCCGGCGTTCGCGCCGCGTCGCCTCGTTCACGCGGCGGCGCGGCTCTTGAGCACCTTGGCCACGGTCTCGCCGAGCATCGACGGGTTGGGCGCGATGGCGACGCCGAGGTCGGAGAGGATCGTCACCTTCTCCTGCGCCGACTCGCCGAAGGCCGAGATGATCGCGCCCGCGTGGCCCATCTTGCGCCCCTTGGGCGCCGACAGCCCGGCGACGTAGGCGACCAGCGGCTTCTTCATGTTCTCGGCCCAGTAGCGTGCGGCCTCGGCCTCCTGCGGGCCGCCGATCTCGCCGATCATCAGCACCACGTCGGTCTCGGGGTCCTGCTCGAACAGCTCGAGGATGTCGCGGAACGACGAGCCGTTGATCGGGTCGCCGCCGATGCCGACGGACGTCGAGACGCCGAGCCCCAGCGCCTTGAGCTGCGAGGCCGCCTCATAGCCCAGCGTCCCCGACCGACCGACGATGCCGACGCGGCCCGCGGCGTAGATGTGGTCGGGCATGATGCCCATCATCGACTTGCCGGGGCTGATCACGCCGGCGCAGTTCGGCCCGACGAGCCGCATCCGCTTCTCGAACTTGAAGCGGCGCAGGAACCGCTTCACGCGCATCATGTCCTGCGCGGGAATGCCGTCGGTGATGCAGACGGCGAGGCGCACGCCCGCGTCCGCCGCCTCCATGATGGCGTCGGCGGCGAAGGGGGGCGGCACGAAGACGAGCGACGCCTCCGCCCCGGTCTCCGCCACCGCGCCCTTCACGGTGTTGAACAGCGGGCGGTCGAGCAGCGTCTCGCCGCCCTTGCCGGGGGTGACGCCGCCGACGACGTTGGCGCCGTAGGCGATCATCTGCTCGGCGTGGAACTTGCCGATGCGCCCCGACATGCCCTGCACGATGATCGGGGTCTTCTCGTCGATCAGGATGGCCATGGTTTCCTCCCCCTCACGCGGCCTTGCGCGCCTTGAGCGCGGCGACGGCCTTTTCGGCGGCTTCCGCCAGCGTGTCGGCGGTGATCAGCGGCAGGCCCGATTCGGCGATGATCCGCTTGCCCTCCTCGACGTTGGTGCCCGAGAGGCGCACCACCACGGGCATCTCGATCTTGAGCGTGCGGAACGCCTGCACGACGCCCTCGGCCACCCAGTCGCAGCGGTTGATGCCGGCGAAGATGTTGACCAGCATCACCTTCACCTTCTCGTCGCCGAGCACGACCTTGAAGGCCATCAGCACGCGTTCGGGGCTGGCGCCGCCGCCGATGTCGAGGAAGTTCGCAGGCTCGCCCCCCGCCAGCTTGATCATGTCCATGGTCGCCATGGCGAGGCCGGCGCCGTTGATCATGCAGCCGATGTCGCCGTCGAGCCCGACGTAGGAGAGGCCGCGGTCGTGCGCGATGCTCTCGCGCGGGTCTTCCTGGCTGCGGTCACGCAGCTCCTCGATCTGCGGGCGGCGGAACAGCGCGTTGTCGTCGAAGGACATCTTGCAGTCGAGCGCCAGCAGGTCGCCCGAGCCGGTGACGGCGAGCGGGTTGATCTCCAGCATGGTGGCGTCGAGGTCGCGGAAGGCGCGGTAGGCGCAGCTGAGGATCCGCGTCATCTTCCCGACCAGCCCCGAGTCGAGCCCGAGGCCGAACGCCAGCTCGCGCGCCTGGAACGGCAGGAAGCCGGTCGCCGGATCGACCGAGAGCCGCAGCAGGCTGTCGGGTTCGCTCTCCGCGATCTCCTCGATCTCCATGCCGCCTTCGGAGGAAGCGATCACCATGATCCGCTCCGACGCCCGGTCGAGCACGAAGGCGACGTAGATCTCCTGCTTGATGTCGGTCGCCGCCTCGACATACAGGCGATTGACCAGCTTGCCGGCGGCGCCGGTCTGGCGGGTGACGAGGCGGCGGCCGAGCATGTCGGCGGCGGCGTCCTGGATCTCGTGGTCGGTGGCGCAGATGCGGATGCCGCCGGCTTCGCCGCGCCCCCCGGAATGGACTTGCGCCTTCACCACCCAGCGATCGCCGCCGATCTCTCGCGCGCGGTAGCTGGCCTGCTCCGGGCTGTAGGCGAGGCCGCCCGCCGGCACCGGCACGCCGAACTGGGCGAGCAGCTCCTTGGCCTGATATTCGTGGATGTCCATGCGCTTCCCCCATTTTGGTCGCCGCCGCGGTGCGTTCGGCGCTGTCGGTTGGTCCGCCCCTCGACGCCGCGCGCGTGACTGCGGGCGGTCGGCGCGCTCCGCTTGCGGGAGGTCGCCGGCGGTGCGCCTCCCCCTCGGCGGGGGAGGCGGTCGGCGGGGCTTACTTGCCGCCGGCGGCTGCGATGGCGTCGGCCACGGCGATCACGTTGTTCGCCATCTTCTCCGACGCGGCGTCGATCATCTTGCCGTCCAGCGACGCCGCGCCCTTGCCCTGCGCCTCGGCCTCGCGCAGCGCCTCGACGATCCGGCGCGCCTTGGTCACTTCCGCCTCGGTCGGCGAGAACACCTCGTTGGCCAGCGCGATCTGGGACGGATGGATCGCCCACTTGCCCTCGCAGCCGAGCGCCGCGGCCCGGCGGGCGCCGTCCTTGTAGCCCTCGGGGTCCGAAAAGTCGCCGAACGGCCCGTCGATGGCGCGCAAGCCGTAGGCGCGGCAGGCGATGACCATGCGGCTGATCGCCGAGTGCCACTGGTCGCCGGGGTAGTTCGGGTTCAGCCCGCCGATGTTGACCGTGCGCGCGCGCAGCGATGCGGAGTAGTCGGCCACGCCGAAGTGCATCGCTTCGAGCCGCCAGCACTGGGTGGCGCCGAACTTCGCGATCTCCTCGACGTTGGCCATGCCGATGGCGGTCTCGATCAGCGCCTCGAGGCCGACGCGGGTCTCGTAGCCCTTCGCCATCTCGATCTGCGTGACCATGGCGTCGACCATGTAGAGGTCGGCCGGCACGCCGACCTTCGGCACCAGCAGCGTGTGCACGCGGTTGCCCGCCTGCTCCATCACGTCGACGACGTCGCGATACATGTAGTGCGTGTCGAGGCCGTTGATCCGGACCGAGACGGTCTTGCCCTTGCCCGCCCAGTCGATCTCGTTCAGCGCGATGATCGCGTTCTTGCGGGCCTGCTCCTTCTCGGGCGGGGCCACGGCGTCCTCGAGGTCGAGGAACACGTAGTCGGCCGCGCTGTCGGCCGCCTTCTGGACCATCGCCATGTTGGAGGCGGGGACGGCCAGTTCGCTGCGATGCAGGCGCTGCTTGCGGAGCGGATGGAGCGTGTGGCTCATGTCTCTTCCTTCACCAAAAAAAAGGTCCCGACGCGCTGCGACGATAGCACGTCGCCGCGGTGCGCCGGGATAGGGGAGGTGAACGGAAAGTTACTCGGCGGCAAGCATCATCTGCTGCGGCGCAGCGAGCGCCTCGCGGTAGTACTCGAGCGCAGCGCCCACGCCGGAGCCGGGCGCCACGTCGACCCCGTTGTCGCGCAGCGCCATCTCGGCCGAGCCGAGCGCCGCGAGGCACGAAACCTCGTTGAGGTCGCCGAGGTGGCCGATGCGGAACGCCTTGCCGGCGAGCTTCGCGAGGCCGGTGCCGAACGATGTGCGGTATTTCGTGTAGCCGTCCGAGATGATCTTGCGGGCGTCCACGCCCTCGGGCGTCAGGATGGCGGTCACCGTGTCGGAGTGGAAGCAGGGCGACTGGGCGCAGATCTTGAGACCCCAGGCCGCGACGCCGCGCCGCACGCCTTCGGCGAGGCGGTGATGGCGGGCGAAGACGTTCTCGAGCCCTTCCTCGAACAGCATGTCGAGCGATTCGCGGAGGCCGTAGAACAGCTGGGTCGGCGGCGTGTAGGGGAAGTAGCCGTCGGCGTTCATCTTCACCATGTCGGCGAACTCGAAGTAGGCCCGGCGCATCGTCGCCTTCTTCGACGCGGCCATCGCCTTCTCGCTGACGCCGAGGATGCCGAGGCCCGCCGGCAGCATCAGGCCCTTCTGCGAGCCGGTCACGATCAGGTCGACGCCCCAGTCGTCCATGCGGAAGTCGATCGAGGCGACCGAGGACACGCCGTCGACGAACAGCAGCGCGTCATGGAAGCAGGCGTCGAGCGCCGTGCGCACGCCGGCGACGTCGGAGGTCACGCCCGTCGCGGTCTCGTTGTGGGTGGCGAAGACGGCCTTGATCTCGCCCTTCTTGTCGGCGCCGAGGATGCGCTCGTATTCCTTGACCGGCACGCCCGCGCCCCACTCGACGTCGATGCACACCACGTCGAGGCCGAGGCGCTCCGCCATCTCGACCCACAGGTGGCTGAACTGGCCGAAGCGGCTCATCAGCACCTTGTCGCCGGGGTTGAGCGTGTTGGTGATCGCCGCCTCCCATGCGCCGGTGCCGGAGCCGGGGAACAGGAACACCGTGCCGGTCTCGGTCTTGAGCACTTTCTTGAGGCCCGCGAACAGCGGCAGCGTGAGGTCGCCGAAATCCGGCGCCCGCATATCCTCCATCGGCCGGTTCATCGCGCGGCGCACGCGCTCGGGCACGTTCGTCGGGCCGGGGATGAAAAGATGCGTGTGACCGGTTTTCATTCTTGGTTTCCTCCGCCTATGCGTTTGCTGCGACGGAAGATCGCGGTTGGAGCGCCTCGGGCAAACCCTCCCGAGGAGGGCATTTTCTTTCCGAACGGGTGATGGAGCATCACCCGAAATGGCGCCTACCCTGCGCGCCGCACCCGCTCGCGCCAGATGGTGAACAGGCCTGCGCCGACGATCAGCGCCGCCCCTGCGGCCGTCGCCGCGTCAATCGTCTCGGCGAACAGCGCCACGCCGATCAGGCTCGCGAAGACGAGCTGGAGGTAGGTGAAGGGCTGCACAACGCTCGCCTCCGCGTTGTCGAGCGACAGGATCAGGAACAGGTGGCCCGTGACGCCGGAGACGCAGAGGAGCCCCATCCACAGCCAGTCCCACCCCTCCAGCGTCGACCAGAAGAACGGCCCCACCAGCGTGACGGCGACCGCGCCGGCGACGCCTGTATAAAAGAAGCTCGTCGCCGAGCCGTCCGCGCGGTTCGCGAAACGCGTGGCGAGGTGGTAGAGCGCGAACAGGAAGGCGGCGAGGAACGGGATCAGCGCGGTGAGCGTGAACGCCCCGAAACCGGGACGGATCACGATCAGCACCCCGAGAAAACCCACCCCCACCGCCGCCCAGCGCCGCCAGCCGATGGTCTCGCCGAGAACGGGCCCCGCGAGCGCCGTCACGATCAGCCCGTAGCAGGCGAAGACGGCGTGGGTCGGCGCGAGGCCGAGCATGTGGAAGCTCGTCACCATCACGAGGATCTCGGCCACCAGCAGCACGCCCCGCGCGATCTGCAGGACGGGGCGTTGGGTGCGGACGGCGGCGCGCAGGCCGCCGCTCTTGCGCGCGGCGAGGGCGACCACGAACAGCGCGAAGAACCAGTAGCGGATCATCACCACGAAGACGATCGGGTGACTCTCGGCCAGATGCTTCGAGATCGCGTCCTGCACCGAGAACACCATCGTCGCGCCGACCATGTAGGCGACGCCCTTCTGCGCCGGAGTCATCCGTCCAGCCCCACGTCGCGCCGCGCCCGATCGAGCGCCGCGCGATCCGGCCCATGGCCCATGGCGGCACGCGCCCGCGCCGCCGCGTCCGCCGCCGCCGCGCGCGCCGCCGCGCCGTAGCGCTCGGGGTCGAGCGCGGCCAGCGCCCCGAGGCCCTTCTGCAGCTTTATCCCGACCTCCACCACGCCCGCCCCGTCGCGGGCGATGGCGCGGAAGGCGTCCTCGAACGCGTCCTGCACGGGCAGGGGCGGGGCGAACAGGCGCGGGCGGTCGCCGGGCGGCTCGAGGCCCTTCAGCATCGCCGACCAGCCGGCCAGCAGCCGCACCTGCGCCGCGATCACGTCGATGGCGGTGCCGGGGTCGTTCACCGCCGGCGACAGGGCGCGCGAGGCGATCTCCGACAGCACGATGAGGCCGAAGCGCGGATCCTGCTCGAAGGTCCGGCTGCCGTCGATCACGAAGGCGCGGCGTATCCTCGCGGCGCACGCCGCGTCGACCGCGCCCGCGACATGGGCGAGGGGGCGCAGCGGGTCGACCGCCGCGCCGGGCCGCACCGCCACGTGCAGGTCGCAGTCGAGTTCATCCGCGATCGCGCCGAGCGAGGCGGCGTCGATCGCCTGCACCCAGCCGAAGCGCTCGGCGGGCACGGCCGTCGCGTCCTCGGGCGGGCCGTCGCTCTCGCGCCCGCGGAACCACGGCGCGGCGGCGACCTTGGCGAAGGCGCGGGCTGTGGCCGCCTCGACCAGCACCACCGCCTCATGCACGCCGCCCATCTGCGTCAGGCGGCGGATCCACGCGACCAGCGCGACGATCACCGCGAAGATCAGCAGCAGCGTCAGCCCGAACATCGCGACCCGCGCCGCGGCGTCGAACAGGCCGAGCACCAGCCCGACGACGCCGAACACGCTGAAGATGAAGGCCCCGATGAAGGTCGAGATGGCGTTCTGCGCCGTGCGGTCCTCGCTGATCAGCGCGCGCGCCCGCGGCGTCGCGGCGCTCGCGGCCGCCTGCAGCGCCGAGACCATCGTGCCGAGCGAGAAGATCGCGACCGACAGCATCCCCGACGTGAGGATGCCGAGCACCCGGTCGACGTCCTCGATGCTTACGCGCTCGGCGGCGGCTTCGGGGACGTAAGGCTGGAAAAGAGGCGCAAGCGCCGGCGCGGCGACGGCGAGCGCGGCGAAGACGGCGGGCCTGAACCAGAGAGAGCGTTCGAGCCGGCCGGCGAACAGCAACAGACGCGAAGGCGTCATCGGCTGCATTTCGCGCGCGAGACGCTTGGCTTGGCGACAAGCGCGACCTGCCGCCGCCGCCGCCGCATCGCTCTGTGCTGCCGTGATCGCCTGCGCGACGCTATCGTGACGCGCTCGCGCTCAATCATCGGCGAGACGGATCGCTTTCGCGTACCGACCTCCCTCGGGGCCAAGGTCAAGCGTGCGCGCGTTCCGCACGGCGCTGTCCCCGACTGCGGCTAGAACGATCGCCGGCGGCGCCTCGGCCGCTGGCCAAACGGCCACGATCCGCCGGTCAGCGGGCGCGGGCCCTGTCTCCCCGATCCATCCTGTCACCCCCGGAACCCCCAGAACCGCCGCCGCGACGATCACGCGCGGACCGACGACGACGTCGCCCGGTTCGAGCGCCTGAGCCAATTCGGCGATCAGTGCGGTATGGTCGCGGTCTGGGTGATGCGCGAGAGCGTCGATCGCGTGTCGCCCGGTGACCGCTGTCCAAAAGACGCAAATGGCCGCAAGAGTGGCGACCCGGGCGCGGGGCGCAAGGCGCGAGGCGGCCAAGGCCACCATGCTCATTCCTGCGAACAGCGTTCCAGGCATGAGCCACCGCCACCGCACGACGCCGGCCGACGTCGCCAGCGCGACAACTCCGGCCAGGACGAAAAAGACGACCGCGCAGGTCATGGTCGACCGGATCGTCGCGCGCTCCTCGGCGATCAGGCCGTCTCCTCGAAACCGCAGGCCGAGCGCCAGAAGGATAGCGGCGGCGAGGATCGCCGCGCGCAGGGCCCCGAGCGCGCCGCCGGCGAAGGCGATCGACACCTCGCGCGGCGACGCCCCGAATGCGTACTTCGCGCTCTCGGCCTCGACCAGCTCCCTGTTGCCAAGCGCCAGCGCGGCGAGCATCGCCGCTGAAGCGGCGAACACGCCGGCGGCAAGGCGGAACCGGCGGTCCTGGACCAGCCTTCGCGCGGTCGGATCGATCGCGGCGGTGAGCAGCAAGCAAAAGAAGAGGGCGCCCGCATTGAATTTCGTGTGCGGCAGCAAGGCGAGCGCAACCCCGAGCGCGCCGTAGCTGGCCCAGCTGGGGCGCGTCACCGCCTGCGTCGCCGCGAGGAATGCGCAGGCGATTCCGAAGGCCATGAATGGCGTGTGGGTGTTGGCGACAAGCGCCATGCGGTGCATGTCCGTGACAAGCAGGACCGCCGTGGCGCCGATCCACGCCATCTCCGTGCGCCACCCGGCCTCCCGAAGCGCGGCCCAGAAAATGAGAACTGCGCCGTTCACGAAGATGGGACGCGCCACCCGGATGAACGTCAGCGGGTCGATCCCCGCCCAATCGGCGAGCGCCGCCGCGTTCGACAAAAGAGACGGTTGATCGCGCGCCCACCACCGCGCCTGCTGCGACCAGACCACGAGTTGGGCTTCGTCATTGCTCATGCCGCGCTGGAACGCGGTTTGCGAAACGACGCTCACAAGGGTGAGCGTCGTCAAGACCGCAAGCATCCACCAGTCGAGCCGCGCCATCTTTGCACGAAGGGACTGTGCGCGGCTCGCGGAGAGCGTGTCGTGCACGGCGTCAGGCGTCCGCCTCTGCGCCTTTGCTGATCTCTTCGCCGGTGGCCTGGTCGACCACCTTCATGGAGAGCCGCGTCTTGCCGCGCTCGTCGA
>RECW01000210.1 GCA_007693835.1 Paracoccaceae bacterium
CGGCGTTGAACACCTTGCCGAAGGTGTCCTGCACGATGCGGATGTTCTCGCCGATCCCGATCCGCCCGCCCACATGGCGCTGAAGATACGGGGCCGCCGACAGGTGGTCGGCGTGGACGTGGGTCTCCAGCAGCCACACGACCTCGAGCCCGCGCTCCTTCACATGGGCGATGATCGCGTCGGCGGACGCGGTGTCGGTGCGGCCGGCGGCGGCGTCGTAGTCGAGCACGCTGTCGACGATCGCGCAGGCGCGGCTTTCGGGGTCCTTCACGACGTAGGACACGGTGTTGGTCGGCTCGTCGAAGAACGCCGTCACCTGCGGCGAATGCTGGGCCGTCATCGGGGCTCCTCCGGTTTCTGGTTGGAACCCATTATGGGTGCGGACCCTCTATTTCACAATCGCAGCCCGTGCAAATCGACGCGGCGCGGCGTCTCAGCCTGCGGCGCCGGAGACGGCTTCGCAGATCGCGGCGACGCCCGCCTCCACCGCCTCGCGGTCGGGACCTTCCGCCATCACGCGTATGACAGGCTCCGTGCCCGAGGGTCGGATCAGCACGCGCCCCGCCGCCCCGAGGTCGCGCTCGACGGCGGCGATGGCGTCGCGCACCGCCCCTGCGTCGAGCGGGCGCGCGCCCGGCGCGTAGCGCACGCTGCGCAGCACCTGCGGCAACGCCTCGAAGCGGCGCAGCACCGTCGAGGCCGGCGCCACGGCCTCCTTCAGCGCGGCGAGCACCTGCAGCGCGGCGATCAGCCCGTCGCCGGTGGTGGTGAAGTCGCTCAGGATCACATGCCCCGACTGCTCGCCGCCGACGTTGCATCCCTGCGCCCGCATCGCCTCGACGACGTAGCGGTCGCCGACCCGGGTGCGGATCAGCCCGACCCCGAGGCCCGCGAGGTGGCGCTCCAGCCCCAGGTTCGACATCACGGTCGCCACCACCGCGCCGCCCTTGAGCGCGTCGGCGCGCAACTGGCGTTCGGCGATCAGCGCCATGATCTGGTCGCCGTCGATCACGGCCCCGTGCTCGTCGATGACGTGCACCCGATCCGCGTCGCCGTCGAGCGCCACGCCGAGGTCGGCCCCATGGGCGACCACCGCCGCCTGGCAGGCGGCGGGGTGCGTGGAGCCGCAGTGCTCGTTGATGTTGACCCCGTTCGGCGACACCGCGAGCGGGATCACCTCCGCCCCAAGCTCCCACAGCACCGTCGGCGCCGTCCGGTAGGCGGCGCCGTTGGCGCAGTCCACCACGATCTTCAGCCCGTCGAGCGTCAGCCGGCGCGGAAACGAGGCCTTGGCGACTTCGACATAGCGCATCGCGTCGCCCTCGACGCGCCGCGCGCGGCCGATGGCGGCGGGGGCGGCGCGGGCCGGCGGGCCGTCCATCAGCGCCTCGATCGCCGCTTCGTCGGCGTCCGACAGCTTGTAGCCGTCGGGGCCGAAAAGCTTGATGCCGTTGTCGGCGAAGGCGTTGTGGGAGGCCGAGATCATCACGCCGACGTCCGCGCGCAGCGACCGCGTGAGCACGCCGATGGCGGGCGTCGGCACCGGCCCGAGGAGAAAGACGTCCATCCCGGCCGAGGTGAAGCCAGCCTGCAGCGCGCTCTCGATCATGTAGCCCGAGAGTCGCGTGTCCTTGCCGATCACGACCCGGTGGCGGTGGGCGCCGCGGCGGAAATGGGCGGCGGCGGCCTGGGCGAGGCGCAGGGCCGTCTCGGGCGTCATGGCCCCGGCGTTGGCCTCGCCGCGCACCCCGTCGGTGCCGAAGATCCGCCGCTCCATGCCCGTTCCCTCCGCATCTCGGTCGCGGTGTCATCGACCAAGGCGCAGGACCGCGCAAGCCGCGGCGGCGCGACGTTAAGGCCCGCGCGCGGCGCGTCGTCGGCGATTAGCGTCACGATGACGTCAACGGGGGTCGGCTTGGTCGCACGCTGTTTCACGGTCGCCTTCCATGGCGTCGAGGCGCGGGAGGTGGACGTGCAGTGCGTCCTGTCGCCCGGTTTGCCGGCGTTCTCGATGGTGGGGCTGCCGGACAAGGCGGTGGCGGAGTCGAAGGAGCGCGTGCGCGCCGCCCTGAACGCCGTCGGCCTCGCCCTGCCGCCGAAGCGCATCACCGTGAACCTGAGCCCGGCCGACATGCCGAAGGAGGGGGCGCACTTCGACCTGCCCATCGCCCTCGCGCTGATGGCGGCGATGGACGCCGTGCCGGCGGGCGAGGCGGCGCGATGCACGGCGATGGGCGAACTGGCGCTCGACGGCGGGCTGACGGCGGTGAACGGGGCCCTGCCGGCCGCGCTCGCCGCCGCCGAGGCCGACCGCGCCTTCGTCTGCCCCGAGGCCTGCGGACCCGAGGCCGCGCTCGTCGCCGCCGCCGAAGTGCTGGCGCCGCCCGATCTGCTCAGTCTGCTGAACCACTTCTCAGGCCGCCATCCTCTGCCGGCCCCGCAACCCGCCGAACCGCTCGACGACGCCGACGCGCCCGATCTCGCCGACGTGAAGGGGCAGGAGCGGGCGCGACGGGCCCTGGAGGTCGCCGCGGCGGGCGGCCACAACATGCTGATGATCGGCCCGCCCGGCGCCGGCAAGTCGATGCTCGCGGCCCGCCTGCCGTCGATCCTGCCGCCGCTCTCGGCGCGCGAGGCGCTCGAGGTCTCGATGATCCACTCGGTCGCGGGGTTGATCGAGGGCGGCCGGATCCGCCGTGCGCGCCCGTTCCGCGCGCCCCATCACTCCGCCTCGATGCCGGCGATGGTGGGGGGAGGCCGGAAGGCCGCGCCCGGCGAGGTCTCCCTCTCTCACAGGGGGGTCCTGTTCCTCGACGAGTTGCCCGAGTTCTCGCGGCCGGTGCTGGAGAGCCTGCGCCAGCCGCTCGAGGCCGGCGAGACCGTGGTCGCCCGCGCCAACGCCCACATCCGCTACCCGAGCCGCGTGCAGCTGATCGCCGCGATGAACCCCTGCCGCTGCGGCCATCTCGCCGATCCGGCGCTCGCCTGTTCGCGCGCGCCGGGCTGCGGGCTCGATTATCAGGCGCGCATCTCCGGCCCGCTGCTTGACCGCATCGACATCCGGATCGAGACGCCAGCGGTCTCTCCGGCCGACTTGTCCCGCGCGCCGCGGGGCGAGCCTTCCGCGGCGGTCGCGGCGCGGGTGGCCGAGGCGCGCGCGCGCCAGGCGCGGCGCTACGCCCGGATGGGCGCCCCCATCGCGACCAACGCCGAAGCCGACGGCGGCGTCCTCGAACAGGTCGCGACGCCGGACGCCGCAGGCGTCGACCTGCTCGACCGGGCCGCGGAGAAGCTGCGCCTCACCGCACGCGGCTACCACCGCGTCCTGCGTCTCGCGCGGACCATCGCGGATCTGGACGGCGCCGCCGCCGTCGGGCGCGCGCATGTCGCTGAAGCCGTAGGGTACCGGCGTGCGCGGGTGGAACGCTGACGAACCTCCGCCGACGCCCGTAACCATGCGCGGCCGAAGGTTGGAGCGGGCGATGGGGGTCGAACCCACGACATCCAGCTTGGGAAGCTGGCGCTCTACCGCTGAGCTACGCCCGCACGCGATTTGCGTAGACGCCCCCGCAGTTTAGGTCAAGCGCGCGCGTGTCGGAGGGCGTAAGCCGCGACCGCCGAAAGACAATCGCCTGATCGACCGTGACGGATCGCCCGGCTGGGCGAGGCCGGCGCGAATCGCCTGCGCCGGTTCACCGGCGACGGGCATGGCGGCGCACGCGACTTGATTCAGGTCGCCACGCCGGAAAGCGGCGGTCTCGGCTCTTGAGCCGCGCCACGCTCGTTTCAGCGCCGGAGGCCTTCTCGCGTCGGCCCTTGCGCGCCGCCTCGACAGCCTGACGTCGTTCCGGGTTGCGCGAGCGCTTCTCGGCATGGAGTTCACGCCCTATGAACGCGTCATCCCACTCGCCGGAGGCGCCGCGATGCCGACCCCCCTCGTTCTCGTCTCCGCCGTGGCGCTCATCGATCGCGACGGTCGCGTGCTCCTCGCCCAGCGCCCCGAGGGCAAGAGCATGGCCGGCCTCTGGGAGTTCCCGGGCGGCAAGGTCGAGCCCGGCGAGACGCCCGAACAGGCGCTGATCCGCGAACTGCACGAGGAGCTCGGCGTCGACACCTGGGCCTCGTGCCTCGCGCCGCTCACCTTCGCGAGCCACGCCTACGAGACCTTCCACCTGCTGATGCCGCTCTACGCCTGCCGCCGCTGGGAAGGGCGGCCGCGGCCGCGTGAAGGGCAGCGCCTCGCGTGGGCGCGCGTCGAGAACCTGCGCGATTACCCGATGCCGCCCGCCGACCTGCCGCTGATCCCGATCCTGCGCGACTGGCTCTGAGTCACTCGGCCGGCTGCGAGATCGCGCCCGCGCCCGTCCGCGCCAGCCGCTTCGGCGCGACGATGGCGAGGCGCAGCAGCGGCGGCGCCACCAGCAGCGTCAGCACCGCCGAGAGCGACAGACCGCCGAGCACCACCGAGCCGAGCCCGCGATAAAGCTCCGAGCCCGCGCCCGGGAACACCACCAGCGGCGCCATGCCGAGCACCGACGTCAGCGTCGACATGAAGATCGGCCGGATGCGGTTGCCGGTGGCTTCGAGGATCGCCGCCTCCACGTCCATCCCCTCGACCCGCAGGTGATAGAGCGACTGGTGCACCAGCAGGATCGCGTTGTTCACCACGATCCCGACGAGGATGACGAAGCCGAGCAGCGTCAGCATGTCGAGCGGCTGCGCCTGCCAGAGGTTCAGCACCCATAGGCCCGCCACCCCTCCTGCGGCGGCCACCGGCACCGACACCATGATGACGAGCGGCAGCACGAAGCTTTCGAACAGCACCGCCATCACCAGAAAAACGATCACCATGGCGAGCAGCAGGTTGATCTGGATGGCGCTCCACGTCTCGGTCAACTGGTCCGCGGTGCCCGAGAGCGAGAACTGCACCCCGTCCGGCACGCCTTCCGCCTGCAGCGCCGCGATCACGTCGCGCTCGATCACGCCCATCGCCGTCTCGAGCGGCAGGGCCGTGGAGGGGCGCACCTCCAGCGTGATGGTGCGCAGCCGCTCGCGCCGGCGGATCTCGGTCGGGCCCGCGGTCAGGCGCACGTTGGCCAGCGCCGAGACGGGCACGATGCGCCCGCTCGGCGTCACGACGGGGAACGCGCCGATGTCCTGCGTCCGCTGCGCGCCGCCGTCGTGGCCGCGGCCCATCAGCGTCAGGTCCATCCGCTCGCCGCCGACGGTGATCTCGTCGACGCGCATGCCGTTGTTGTAGACGTCGACGGTCGCGCCGAGCACGCCGGCGGGGACGCCCGCATCGGCGAGGCGCACGCGGTCGGGTTCGATGCGCAGCTCCGGCGCGCCGAGTTCGAGGCCGGGCAGGGGGCGGAACTGGTGCCCCGCCTGCCGGGGCAGGGCCTGCGCGATCTTGCCGGCGGCGCGCACCGCCACGTCGAGAATGTCTTCGAGGTCCGGGCCGGAGACGTTCACCTCTATGGCGCGCCCGCCGCCGACGCCGCGCCCGAACAGCGACGGCTGGGTCATGAACCCGAAGGTGCCCGGCTCGGCGAAGATGGGGCGCGACAGGACCGGGATCAGGTCGGCGGCGCGGGCGGGGTCGACGGTCGAGGCGCCGATGAACGAGGTGCCGAGGGTCGCGACGAAGAAGAAGCCCTCCACCGCCGGCGGCTCGCCGGGGATGTCCTCGGCCCGCGACCAGAGCGGCTCCGCCACCGCCTCGATGCGCTCGGCGATGGTGGTGGTGGTGGCGAGGTTGTAGCCGGGCGGCGGGATCAGCACGCCGAACACGAGGTTGCGGTTGCCCTCGGGCAGGTATTCGAGCTTCGGCAGCGCCGCCCACGCCCCGAGCAGCGCGCCGCCGGCGATCACGACGACCGAGACGAGGCCGAGCAGCCGGTTGCGCACCGTCGCGCGGGCGTAGCCGGTCACCAGCCACGCGAAGGCGCGGCCGAAATGGTCGACCACCGGCAAGGGCGGCACTTCGAGCGCCGCCTTGCCGCGGCCGAGCATCCGGCTCGACAGCGCCGGGATCACGGTGACGGCCACCACCAGCGACAGCATCACCGCGACCGAGATCGCCACCGCGATGTCGCGGAACAGCTGTCCGGCTTCGAGGTCCATGATCAGGATCGGGATGAAGACCATCACGGTGGTCAGGGCCGAGACGAGGATCGCCCCCCATACCTGCCGCGCGCCCTCGTAGGCGGCCTCCGCCGCCGGGCGGCCTTCCTGTCGCAGGCGGTAGATGTTTTCGAGCACCACGATGGCGGCGTCGACCACCATGCCGACGGCGAAGGCGATGCCGGCGAGCGAGATCACGTTCAGCGTCCGCCCGAGCGCCGCCATGGCGACGAAGGAGGCGACGATGGAGACCGGGATGGCGAGGCTCACGATCAGCGTCGCGCGCGGGCTGCGCAGGAAGAGCATCAGCGTCGTCGCCGCCAGCAGACCGCCCACCCAGATGTTCTGGATCACGAGATCGATGGCGGATTCGATGTAGATCGTCTCGTCGTAGACCTGCTCGATGGAGAGCCCCATCTCGGGCACGGCGCCCGCCTCGAGCGCGGCGACGGCTTCGCGCAGGCCCTCCATCGTCGCGATCACGTTGGCGCCGGTCTCGCGGACGGCGTTGATCGCCAGCGCCGGCTCGCCCTTGTGGCGGATGCGCGCCGTCGGCTCCTTGTAGCCGAAGCGCACGTCGGCGACGTCGGCGACGCGCACGCGGCCGAAGCCGCCGCCCTCCACCGCCGCGCCGGAGCGGAGCACGACGTCGTTGACCGCCGCCACCGAGTTAAGCTGCCCCTCCGCCCGCACGACGTAGCGGCGCTTGCCTTCCTCGATGTCGCCGGCCGACAGCGACAGGCTCTCCTCGCGCAGCCGCGACACGATCTCCGGGATGGTCAGGCCGAAGCGCGCCAGCCGCTCGGGGTCGATGACGATCTGCAGTTCGCGCTCGACGCCGCCGAACACGTTGACCGTGGAGACGCCCTCGACGCGCTCAAGCCGCTCCTTGACCACGTTGGTGGCGAAGTCGCCGAAGGTCTCGATGGGCCGCGTCTGGCCCGGCATGCGCGTCAGGATGAACCAGGCGATGGGGTTGTCGTCGGCCCCGGAGGTGTCGAGCGTCGGCGACTGCGCCTCGGACGGATAGCCCGAGACCCGGCTCAGGCGGTTGGAGACCAGCAGCAGCGCCCGGTCCATGTTCGTGCCGATGCCGAACTCCAGCGTGATCTCGGCGCGGCCCGTCAGCGAGCGCGACAGCATGGTCTCGAGCCCGTCGAGGCCCTTGAGCTGCTCCTCCTGCGGGTTGACGATCTCGCGTTCGATCTCGGCCGGGGCGGCGCCGGGCCAGATGGTCTCGACCACGATCACCGGCTTGCGCACGTCAGGGGCGAGCTGGATCGGGATGCGGGTCAGAGCCACCGCGCCGAACAGCACCGCCATCAGCACGGCGGCGATGATGGCGACCGGGCGTTCGATCGCGATGCGGATCGGGTCCATCGGTCAGCCCTCGCCGGCCGGCTCGCCGTTGGCGAAGCGGGCGGCGATGGACTGGCCCGGACGCAGGCGCTCGTTGCCGCGCACGACCACGAGGTCGCCTTCCGCGAGACCGCCGAGCACCTCGAGACGGTCGCCGACCGGCTGGCCGATCTCGACGATGCGCGGCTCGGCCTTGCCGTCCACCGCGACGAACACGGTCCATCCGCGCGGCGTCTGGCTGACGGCGTCCTTGGAGACGGTCAACGCCGGCCGCGCCTCGGCGGTCGGCATCCGCAGCGTGACCGACTGGCCCGCCGCAAGCGCGCCGAGCGCGCCGTTCAGGGTCACGTCGAAGCGCACGGGTCGGGTCCGGGTCGTCACCGCCTCCTCGGGGATGACGGCGCGGACGGTGGCCGGCGCCGTCGTCTCGGCGCCGAAAACCGCCTCGACTTCGGCGCCGATGGCAAGGCCCGCCACGATCTCCGTCGGGATGTCCGCCTCGATCTCGTAATCGTCGACATCGAGCAGCGTCGCCACGGCGGCGCCCACGGAGAGATACGCGCCGGGTTGCGCGGTCCGGTCGATCACCACGCCGTCGAAGGGCGCGCGGGTCACGGCGTGGGTGAGATCGTACTCGGCTTGCGCCAGCGCGGCCTCCGCGCTCGTGAGGCGCGCGAGGGCGGCGCCGCGGCGGCTTTCGGCGCGGGTGCGCTCGGCGAGGCGATCATCGAATGCGCCCTGGGAGAAGGCGCCGGAGCCGCGCAGCCGCGACACGCGCTCGAGCGCCTGATCGGCGAGGTCGAGGTCGGCGGCGGCGGCGTCCAGATCGGCGCGCGCCTGTTCCACAGCGGCGACGGCGACCCTCTGGTCGATGGCGGCGCGGGTGGCGTCGATGCGGGCGAGCTCGTCGCCCGCGCGCACGCGATCGCCGACTTCGACGGCCACCGTCGCCACCACGCCCGGCGTGCGGGCGGCCACCACGCTGCGCGTCGCCGCGACGAGCCGGCCGAGGATCGGCGTCGTCTCGGCGAACACCCGCATCTCCACGGGGTCGACCACGACGGCAGCCTGCGGCTCTTGCGCCGACACCTGCGCCGCCGCCGCGAGCCCCGCGACAATCACCAGAACGAGTTTCATCGCCGCCCCTCCGGTCAAGCAAACCAGATAGCGCGCGTGCGGCCGCGTCAATCTGCCCATTTTGATTAGTCTCTACCGCACAGGCCGCGATTGTGCAACGCAGCACACCCCTCGACCCGCGGCGATGGTCGAGACCTCTACGCCATGGCGGGCTTCGCCGACGCGGGGCGCGCGGCCTCCTTCGCCAGTCGTGCGAGGTCGCGCGCGATGGCGAAGGCGCCCTTGACGCGCGCCTCGGCGTCCGGCCAGTCGCGCCGCACGACGAGGCGGTTGTCCTTCACCTTCGCCAGCCCCTTCTGGTCCTGGATGAACCGCACGAGGCCTGCGGGGTCGCCGAAGCGGTCGCCGCGGAACTGGATGGTCGCGCCCTTCGGGCCGCCGTCGAGCTTCGCGATGCCGGCGCGGCGGCACATGGTCTTGATGCGCACGATCCTGAGCAGCGTCTCGACCTCCGCCGGCGGCTTGCCGAAGCGGTCATGCAGCTCAGCGGCGAAGCCTTCAAGCTCCTGCCGGGTCTCGAAGCCCGAGAGGCGGCGGTAGAGCCCGAGCCGCACGTCGAGGTCGGGCACGTAGTCCTCGGGGATCAGCACCGGCACGCCGAGGTTGATCTGCGGCGCCCACGTCTCCTCGACGTCGGAGAGTCCCTCGATCTCGCCCGAGCGGAGCTTCGCGATCGTCTCCTCCAGCATGTCCTGGTAGAGTTCGAAGCCGACTTCGCGGATGTGCCCCGACTGCTCCTCGCCGAGCAGGTTGCCGGCGCCGCGGATGTCGAGATCGTGGCTCGCCAGCGTGAACCCGGCGCCGAGGGTGTCGAGGCCGCCCAGCACCTTCAGCCGCCGCTCCGCGCCTTCGGTCAGCGGCTTCTTGGGGTCGGTGGTGAAATAGGCGTAGGCGCGGGCCTTGGCGCGGCCGACGCGGCCGCGGATCTGGTAGAG
>RECW01000262.1 GCA_007693835.1 Paracoccaceae bacterium
CGACAGGATTCGAACCTGTGACCTCTGCCTTCGGAGGGCAGCGCTCTATCCAGCTGAGCTACGAGTGCCTGCGCACTGCTTATGTCTCCAATCCACCCCGTCTTCAAGATCCGCTCGCCTTCTCGCCGTGATTTCGCGAGCCGTGCGGCATGTCGAACGCCGGCGGCCGATGCGGCGCCCGCCAGCCTGTGGGGGGCGGCGCGCAGGGCGCCGGCCAGGCTGCGGCGGGGTTGGCGAACTCAGCCGGCCGGCGGTCCGGGATCGCACAGAAGCGCGGCCGTCGCGACCGTCCGGCCGCCGCCGGGTCACCCTGAGAAGGCGCCGCCACGCCGCGCGAGCCAGAGGTTGACCGCCAACAGGATGCTGCTTGTGACCGCGATGGCGATCGCGCTCATCGCCATCCCGGTCTGCACCGAGCCCTGCTCGAACTGGCTGAAGATGAAGGTTCCCACCGTGCGCACGCCCGCCGGCGCAAGCATGATCGAGGCCACCAGTTCGCGCGACGCGATGGCGAAGACGAGCATCATCGCCGCGACCAGCGACGGCGCCATCAGCGGCAGCAGGACATGGACCAGCGTCTGCGCCTGGCTCGCCCCCGCGACGCGGGCGGCGTCGTCGAGGCTCGGGCCGATCTGGCGCAGCCGCGCCACCGCGTAACGGATCGGGTAGGGCAGCAGGATCGCCGCGTAGGCGACCAGCAGGATCGCCGTGGAGCCGTAGAGGGTGACCGGCAGGAACGGGCTGTTCCAGGCGAGGATCACGCCGACCGCCAGCACGATGGCGGGGATGGCGTTCGGCAGCACCGAAAGCGCGTCCATCGCCTGCCGGGCGCGGCCCTGACCGCGCACCACCGCCACGGCGACCGCGGCGCCGATGGCGGCGGTCGCGAAGGCGGTCGCCGCGGCGAGCCAGCCCGACGTCACGAGCGCCTGCGCCGCGCGTCCGCCGGCGCGGAAGATCGGCTGGTAATGCCGGGCGTCGAGGTTATCCCACGAGAGGCCGCCTGCGATCGTCCCCATGAACGACGTCGCGACGATCGCCGCAAGCGGGACGACGACGCCGATGGCCGCCACGAGCGCGAACAGGATGAGGGCCGGGGCCGTCCAGACCCCCAGCTCGACCTTGTCGAGGTTGGCGGGCTTTCCGGTCTGCGCCACGTAGGAGCGGCGCGTCGCCACCCAGTTCTGCACGAAGAAGGCCGCCAGCACGAGCGCCATCAGGATCACCGACCCCAGCGCCGCGCCGTTCAGGTCGATGGGGAAATCCGACAGGCGCGTGTAGATGCCGGTGACCAGCACCTCGAACCCGGTCCGCGAGGCGAGCGCCGCGGGGGTGCCGAACTCCTCGATGGACATGGCGAAGACGATGAGCAGGCTGGCGGCCACGCCCGGCGCCGACAGCGGCAGGGTGATCAGCAGGAAGGCGCGCGTCGGCCCGGCGCCCGAGACCCGCGCCGCGGCGGCGAACCGCCCGCCGACGCCTTCGAGCGACCGGGAGACCGCGAAGTAGACCAGCGGAAACAGGTTCAGCGTCATCACGAAGGCGACGCCGGCGAAGGTGAAGAGCTGCCGGCCGAGGTCGAAGCCGACCAGCTGGAACAGGTAGCCCCGCGGCTGCAGCGTCATCATCCAGGCGATGGCGGCGATGAACGGGGGGATCAGGAACGGGATCAGGAACACCACGTCCCAGAGCCGCGCGCCGGGCACGCGGAACAGCCCGCGGAGGACGCCGATGGGCAGGCCGAACACGAGACAGCCGAGCATCACCGACGCCGCGAGCAGCAGCGTGTTGCGCGTCTGGGTCAGCAGGCGCGGGTCCTCGACCACGAGCCCGGCGCGCGAGAAGGCGCCCGCGAGCGATCCGCGGGCGAAGTCGGGAAACGTCGCCTGCGCGAGGATGAACGCCACCGGCAGGGCGACCAGCACGACGAGCGACGCCGCGGCGAAGAGGGTGAGCAGCGCGGAGGCGGAAGACAGCGTGCGGCGCATGGGGCGTGTCCCGCCGAAAGGGAGCGGCCGGCGCGGCGTCGCCTGGCGCAGCGCCGGCGCAGGGGGCGGCGTCGCGCCGCCCCCCGGCAGGCGTCAGCGGCCGGTGACCGCGTTGAACCGGGCGATGATCTCGTCGCGCCGCGCGCTGGCGGCCGCCTCGTCGACTTCGATCACGGTGAGTTCGTCGATTCCGGGGCGGCGTCCCTCCACGTCGGTCCGGGCGGGCATCAGGAAGGTCTCGGCCACCAGCGCCTGACCGGCGTCGGACAGCGTGAAGTCCACGAAGGCGCGGGCGGCGTCGGGCCGGGACGTCGACGCGAGGATCATGATCGGCCGCGGCGCGATCACCGTGCCGCTCTCGGGCACGATCACCTCGACCGGCTCGCCCTGCTCGGCGCGGCCGTAGCTGATGTAGTCGACCGCGCCGAACACGGCCGCCTTGGCGCCCTGCAGCACCGGGTTCAGCGCGGCGGCGTTGGGGCCGGGCACGATCATCTCGTTCTCGGCGAGCGCCGCCAGCAGGGCCCAGGCTGCCTCGCCGCGAGCGGCTTCGAGGCCGACCACGAGGTCGAAGGCCGAGCCCGACTGCGCGGGATCGGGCATGGTGACGAGATCGCGGAACTCGGGCGCGGCGAGGTCGGACCAGTCCGCCGGGCGCGGCGTGCCCGATTCGGTGTTCCAGGCGATGGCCAGCGCCGAAATCCCCTGCGCGACGTAGTGCGTGTGCTTCAGGAAGTCGGGCACGGTCTCGGCGTTGGGCGAGACATGCTCGAGCAGAAGGCCGCGTTCATGGAGATCGACCGCCGAGCCCCAGCTCGCCGAGATCACGACGTCGGCCTGCGGGTTGGCCTCCTCCGCCTCCAGCCGGGCCATCACCTGGCCGGTGGTGCCCTGGAAGACGTTGACGCGGACGCCCGTCTCGGCCTCGAACGCCTCGGCCATGGCGTCGGCGAGACTGCCCGGTCCGGCGGTGTAGACGGTCAGCGTCTGCGCGAGGGCGACGGCGGGGGCGAGCGACCCGGCCATCGCGGCGGCGAGCGTGAGAGAGCGCAGCATCGGTTTCTCCGGCAGGTTGGAGGGGCAGGGTGGAACGGTTCAGGCCGCAGTCGGCCATAGGCGCAGCCGGTCGCGCGCGAGCGCGAGGCCGATGAGCTCGCCCGCGCGCGCCGGTCGGTCGGACGGGCAGGCCAGATGGCCGGCCGTCGTCTCCGCGACGTCGCCGAGGTCGAGGTGGAGCAGGTATCGGTCGCCCTGGAACTGGCAGTGGACGACCCGCGCCCGGAGATGACCGTTCGCCGGATCGGCCGGCGCGACCGCCGTACGCGGCACCAGAAGATGCGCCGGGCCCGATGCGCAGACGCCCCAGCCGCCGAGACCCTCCGCCGGCACGTCGAGGGCGCCGCGGCCGCACCGGAACCGCCCGTCCTCCAGCGCGCCGTCGAAGATGGCGCCGATGTTGAGGAAGCGCGCCACCGCGACGCTGGCGGGACGGGCGAACAGCGCTTCGGGCGGGTCGATCTGGGCGATGCGGCCATCGAGCATCACCGCGACGCGGTCGGCGATGGTGAAGGCCTCCGCCTGATCGTGGGTGACGTAGACCGACGACAGCCCGAGCCGGCGGATCAGCCGGCCCATCTCGACGGCGAGGCTCTCGCGCAACTCGCGGTCGAGGTTCGAGAGCGGCTCGTCGAACAGCACAAGCGGCGGCTCGGCCACGATGGCGCGGGCGAGCGCGACGCGCTGCTGCTGTCCGCCCGACAGGGTGCCCGGCCAGCGGTCGGCGAAGCCGCCGAGCCCGACCTGCGCCAGCGCGGCTTCGGCCCGCGCGCGCCGCTCCTTCCGCGCGACGCCGCGCATGCGCAGCGGAAAGGCCACGTTGTCTCGGACGCTCAGGTGGGGCCAGAGCGCGTAGTCCTGGAACACCATGCCGAGGCCGCGCGCCTCAGGCGGGGCGGCGCACCCGCCGCCCTCCGCCGTCAGCCGACCGCCGATGCGCAAGCGGCCGGTCGTCGGCGCCAGCAACCCGGCGACGATCCGCAGCAACGTGGTCTTGCCGCACCCGGACGGGCCGAGCAGCGCGATCACCTCGCCCGGGCCGAGCCGGAGATCCACCCCCGCCAGCACGGTCCTGCCGTCGAAGGCGCGCCCGATGGCCTCCGCCTCCAGCGCCGCGGCGTCATCATTCTGCTCCCTCATGCCGCCCGGATAGCAGCGGTCGATGACGTTCGCGTGACAGTTTGACCGTATCGCCGGAGATCGCGGGCCCTCCGCCGGCGGCGGCGGGATCAGCCGAAGACGAGTCCGCCGTCGACGATCAGGTTCTGCCCGGTCACGGCCCGCGCCCAGGGGCTGGCGAAGAACAGGGCCGCGTCGGCCATCTCGGCGGGCGTCGTGACCTTCCCGAGCGGCGTCTGGCCGGCGACGATGTCGAACACGGCCTCCGGCGTCGCCGCGCTGGCGTCGGTGACGCGCAGCAGCCCGCCCGAGACCATGTTCACCGTGACGCCCATGGGGCCGAGGTCCTTCGCCGCCGTGCGGGTGAAGGCGAGCAGCGCGCCCTTGGCGGCCGTATAGTCGTGGTAGGGGACGACCGGGTTCTGCACCAGGTTGGTGCCGATGAGCACGACGCGCCCGAACCGCTGGCGCGCGAAATGCGGCAGCAGCGCCTGCACGCAGGTCAGCGCGCCGCCCACCGCGGTCTCGGTCTGCCGGGCGATCTCGGCCCAGGTCAGCCGGTCGAGCCGGGCGCGGGCCTCGCCGTCGAAGGCGAAATCGGCGAGCGCGTTGTGGACGAGGACGTCCGGCGCCCCGAGCCGCTCGGCGACGGCGGCGACCATCGCGCCGACGGCCGAGGCGTCGGTGACGTCTGCCTGAAAGACGGCGGCGCGGGGGCCGAGGTCGCGGGCGAGCGCCTCGGCGCTCTCGCGGCTGCGGCGGTAGTTGATCGCCACCCGCGACCCCTCCCGGGCGAAGGCGCGGGCGATGGCGGCGCCGAGGCCGCGGCCAGCGCCGGTGACGAGGACGGTCATCTCGGACAACGGTCGGCTCATGCGGAGAGATCCTTGAACAGGGCGTGAAAGTGATGGGTCGGGCCGAAGCCGCGCCCCACGGACAGCGCGCCGGCGCCGGCGATGGCGGCGGCGACGTAGGCCTTGGCCTCGGCCGCGGCGCGCGCCAGCGGCAGCCCGCGACCGAGGAACGTCGCCAGCGCCGCCGACAGGGTGCACCCCGTGCCGTGGGTGCGGCTCGACGCCAGCCGCGGGCCGGGCAGCCAGACGAGCCGGTCGCCCTCGGCCAGCAGGTCGGGGCTCTCGCCGCCGGGCAGATGGCCGCCTTTCAGCAGCACGCCCCGCGGGCCGGCCGCCAGCAGGGCGCGGGCCTGCCGCTCCATGGCGGCGCGGTCGGCGGCCTCCGTCTCGCGCACCAGGTCGGCCGCTTCCGGCAGGTTCGGCGTCACGACCTCGGCGCGCGGCAGAACCGCCCGCAGCGCCTCGACCGCCGCCGCCTCCAGCAGCCGGTCGCCGCTCTTGGCGACCATCACGGGGTCGAGCACGATCGGCGCGGCGAGCCCCGCCAGCGCGTCGGCCACGGCGCGGATGATCGGCGCGGTCCCCAGCATGCCGATCTTGACCGCGTCGATGCGGATGTCGGCGCGGATGGCGGCGATCTGGGCGGCGACCATCTCCGGCTCGACCATCCGCACGGCGCTGACGCCTTGCGTGTTCTGCGCGGTCAGCGCGGTGATCGCCGCCATGGCGTAGCCGCCGCAGGCCGAGATCGCCTTGATGTCCGCCTGCACCCCGGCGCCGCCCGACGGGTCGGACCCGGCGATGGAGAGGATGTTGGGGATCATGCGCGCCTCCATGCGTCGACCAGCGCCCGCGTCGCCGCCTCGGGGTCGGGCGCGCGGCTGATCGCGCTGACGACCGCCATGCCCGCTGCGCCCGCGCCTTTCACCGCCGCCGCGTCGCCGAGGCCGAGCCCGCCGATGGCGACCGCGGGCGCCGGGGCGACCCGCACCAGTCGGGCGAGGCCGTCGAAGCCGATGGGCGTGGCGTGGTCGGGCTTCGACGCGGTCGCCCGGACAGGCCCGGCGCCGACGTAGTCGACGCCGGGGGGCGTGCGCGCGGCGTGGGCTTCGGTCTCGACCGACAGCCCCAGCATCATCTCCGGCCCGATCCGGGCGCGGATCGCGACCGGATCGCCGTCGCCCTGCCCGATGTGGAGCCCGTGCGCGCCGGTCTCGACCGCGACGGTCGTGCGGTCGTTGACGATGAGCTTCACGCCGAGCGCCGTCATCTCGGGCAGCAGCGCCGCCACGAGCGCGGCGAGCGCCGCATCGCTCGCCCGCTTGTCGCGGATCTGCACCGCCCATGCCCCGCCGCGCGCCGCCGCCCGCGCCTGCTCGGCGACGCAGAGCGGCGCGTCGGGGTCGGTGATCGCGTAGATCGGCCCGATCATGCCGGCTCGACCCTCGCGCCGGCGGTGAGGTCCGCCGGCGTGATCCGGTGCAGCGCGTCGAGGAACGCCGTCTGGAAGGAGCCCGGCCCCGCCGCGCCGGCGCCTGCGCGCTCGCCGGCGAGACCGTAGTAGGCCATCGCCGCCGCCGTCGCCGGCAGGGCGGGCTGGTCCACGAGAAAGGCCGCGATCACCCCGTTCAGCGAGCAGCCGAGCGCCGTGACGCGCGGCATCAGCGGATGGCCGTTGCGCACCCTGAAAGCGGTCTCGCCGTCGGTCACGAAGTCCACCGGCCCCGAGACGGCGACCACCGCGCCGCTGCGCGCGGCGAGATCGCGCGCCGCCGCCTCCGCGGCTTCGACGCTGTCGGCCGCGTCGGCGCCGCGCGCGGTGGCGTCGAGGCCCGCGAGCGCCCGGATCTCCGAGGCGTTGCCGCGGACGACCGTGGGCGTGCAGGCCAGCAGCCGCGCGCAGAGCGCCTGTCGGAACGGCGTGGCGCCGACCCCCACCGGATCGAGCGCCCACGGCCGCCCCGCCGCGCGCGCGGCTTCGGCCGCCGTCGCCATCGCCTCGGCCCACGCTGCGTCGGGCGTGCCGATGTTCACCGTCAGCGCCTGCGCGAGGCGCGTGAAGTCGAGCACCTCGTCGCGCGCATGGACCATCGCCGGCGAGGCGCCGGCGGCGAGCATCACGTTCGCCATCACGTTCATGGCGACGAAATTGGTGATGTTGTGCACCAGCGGCGGCGCGCGCCGCATGTGATCCAGAAAGGCTCCGGGGTCTCGCATCGCATCCTCCCGCCGGGGCGGGAGGCCATGGAACGGACGATGGACGGAGCGCGCCCGTCGCGGCCGTTCGCGGACTCCCTACGCCAGCATGATCTGGTTCAGGTTCAAAGGGTGCTTCTCAGCCCGCGCGCGCGGACGCCCCTGTCGCGTGCGCCAAGGGGGCGCGAACGGCCGCCGTCTGTCAACCCCGACGACGGCTCGGCCGCCGCGGTCGCGATCCGCGCGCGTGACCATCGCCTCGGCGCGGCGCGTTCATCGCGCTTCGCCTCATCCTCCCGGTCCGCGTCCCGGTCGGTCGGCGCGCGGTCGGGCTTGCGGACCGGTCGCAGCGCATCGTCCTGCGCCGTTCCCCGTTGGGGCCGAAGCCGCCCGGCTTCCGAGCGCGCGCCATGGCGACCACGGCGCGCGATTCGGCTTGGAGCGGGTTCATGTTGCGCGTGGTTTGGGCGCCTGCGGGCTGTCGTGCCGTCAGGATCGGCCCTGTTTCGCACACGCGGTAGCATCCTGTCGCGATGGTGTTTTTTTACTAACCGTCGAGCGAAAAACCGCCTAGAGACCGCGTGGCTTTGCGAAGAGGGGTGCACAATGAAGACCGAAATCCGCGTTCTCCTGACAGCGTCGGCGCTGGGATGCGGCGTCGCCGCCAGCGTCGAAGCGGCCGTGCTCGACACGACCGGCGCGCTGGCGCTGAGGCGGGACGGCGGCGCTGTCGCCGGGTTCGTTTCCGGCACGTGGGAAAGCGACACGCTGGACCTCGTGCGGCCTTACCGCGTCGGCTTCCGGCTCGCCACGACGTCCGACCTGGTGGCGACGCTGGATGGCGGCGCGCCGGCGACGCTGCTGGGGCCGTCTGTCCTGATCGACGAGACCTTTGCGACGCCGCCCCTGGCGCTTGCGGATCTGGTCGTGGTGGACTTCGGCGGCGCGCTGGGCTTGGGGCCGCTCTCGCTCGGAGACATTCTGGGGGCGGGGTACTTCTTTCTCCGCGACAATCCCGCAGGCGCGGCGACCGTTGGCGGAGTTTCGGTCAGCTGGGACGTCACAGGCGTCAACGTCGGCGTCGGGGAATCGTGGGGCGACTATGGTTTCGGTTTCGAGGGCCTCGACCTGATCGACGAGGTGATCGCCCTCGCCGGGTTCTTCGGGGCGGATTTCGGCGGCGTGGGCTCCGCCGACATAATCGGGCTGTCTGTGGATTACCGGCTGACCGCGACGCTGACGCCGGTGCCCGTTCCCGCGGCGCTGCCGCTTCTGGCGACGGGCCTCGGCGCGATCGCGCTCGCAGCAGCGCGGCGCCGCGCGACCTGACCGAACCCCGGCGCGCGGCGGCGCTTGGTCGCCGCCGCGACGCAAGGTCGACGCTTGCGGTCGGTCGCGCCTCGGCCCAGTGTGCGCGGCTGCTGACATGAGGAGACCTACCCGATGGCGATGGACGGCGGACCGCTGACGAACATGCAGGCGCGCGACGTCGAAGCGCTGCTGCATCCCTACACCAACGCGGTCCAGCACCGGCAGGTCGGCCCGCACATCATCGAGTCGGGGCAGGGCGTCTACGTCTTCGACGACCAGGGCAACCGCTTCATCGAGGGCATGGCGGGCCTCTGGTGCGCGGGCCTCGGCTTCGGCGACGCGGAACTGATCGAGGCGGCGCGCGAGCAGCTCGGCAAGCTGCCCTACTACCACCTGTTCGCCGGCCGCTCCTTCGAGCCCGCCATCGAACTCGCCGAGAAGCTCAAGGACCTCGCGCCGGTCCCGATGTCGAAGGTGTTCTACCAGTCGAGCGGATCGGAGGCGAACGAGTCCCAGGTCAAGCTCGCCTGGTACTACAACAACGCCCGCGGCAAGACTGAGAAGAAGAAGATCATCAGCCGCGTGAAGGGCTATCACGGCGTCGGGGTGATGTCGGCCTCGCTGACAGGGCTGCCCTACAACCACAGGAATTTCGACCTCCCCGTCACCGACCGGGTGAAGCACGTCGCGACCCCCCACCACTGGCGCGGGGCGGAGAAGGGCGAGACCGAGCGCGCGTTCGCCGCCCGCCTCGCCGCCGACCTCGACGCCTTCATCGAGGCGGAGGGGCCGGACACCGTGGCCGCCTTCATCGCCGAGCCGATCATGGGCGCAGGCGGGGTGATCGTGCCGCCCGAGGGCTACTTCGAGGCGATCATGCCGGTGCTGAAGAAGCACGACGTGCTGATGATCGACGACGAGGTGATCTGCGGCTTCGGGCGCACCGGCAACTGGTTCGGCGCCACCACCGTCGGCATGGAGCCCACCTCGATCTCGATGGCGAAGCAGCTGACGGCGGCCTACG
>RECW01000238.1 GCA_007693835.1 Paracoccaceae bacterium
CTGCGCGCTGCATGGAGCCGCGATCCGGTCACCGGCAGACCCGTCATGCGCTGGTCCCGAAGCGCGCCGCCGACCGATGCCCGGCATGTCTGCGCCGAACCCGTCGATACGCTGATCGTGTCGGCCCTCGCCCGCCACCGGAGCCTGCGCGCGGCCTGAGGCCGCGCGCAGCCAGCGACGCGAGACGGGGAGAGAATCCATGCGCCTGCTCGTGACCGGCGGCCGTCACCTCGACGACGCCGCCCTGATCCGCCGCGCCCTCGACGGCGTGCACGCCACCGTGGAGATCACGGTGCTGATCCATGGCGGCCATGCCGCCATGGGCGCCATCCTCGAGGATTGGGCGCGGGAACGCTGCGTCCATGTCCTGCGCTACCCCGCCAACTGGCGCGCCTACGGCAAGAAGGCCGAAGCGATCCGCAACGCCTTCATGCTGGAGGACAGCCGCCCCGACTTCGTGCTCGCCTTGCCTGGCGGCGCCGACACCCGCGACCTCGTGCGTCGGGCGCTCGACCGGCGCCTGCCGGTGCTCGACGCCAACGGGCGGGCGCATTGCGGCGCGGATGACGGACCCGACGACGAGGACGATCCGGCCGTCGTGCGGCTGCGCGACCGGGTGGCCGGCGCCGTCCGGCGGCCGAGCGAGCCTCAGGCCGGGCCGGGCGACAGGGCGGTGGTGTTTCGGGTCGCACCGGGCGGGCGCAGCCCGGTCGGTCATCGCCACATCTCGTGAGGGGGGGCAGCCATGACGCTCTTCACCCGCATCGAGGCGTGGGGCGGCGAGATCGCCGCCGCGGCCCGCCGCATCGCCGAAACACCGATCGCCGGACCGAAGCATCCGGCGAGGCGTCGCCCGATGCCCGCCGAGCACCAGATCGACCGGCTCCACCGGATGCTCGGCGCACCGCCCACCGGGCGCAGCGCCAGGCTGCTGGCCGCGCCGACCGACACCAAGGCGCGTCGCCTGATCGAGGAGGCGGCGGGGCTCGCCTTCCATGCCACCGAGGACCGGCGATCGCGGATGGTCGCCGACAGCGCCGATCTGCTGTTCCACCTCGTCGCCCTCTGGCGCGATCGCGGGATCGAGCCGCACGAGGTCTGGACCGAGATGGCGCGCCGGGCCTGGCGGCTGGGCGTCGCCGAGAAGGCCGTGGAGCCCGCGCCTCAGCGGCGCGCCCGGACCGGAGACGGCTCGCGGCCGCTCTACCGCCGGGGCGACACCATCGGCCCGGCGCCGCTGAGCGCCGTCGCCGGCCGCTGAGACGGGCGCGGACAGGGGACGCAAACACCGGACGACAAGAAACCGCAAGCCGGGCGGACCGACGCGAGCGGTCTGCCCGGTCCATGGATCACGGACAGACGAGGACACCGGACATGAACGTCATCACCCCCGAACTGCGCGAGCGCCTGCTCGCCGACGACACCGACGCGGTGCGCGACGCGCTGGCCGCCGCGCACCCCGCCGACGCCGCCAACGAGATCGCGGGCCTGCCGGTGCGCGAGGCCGCGCGCATGCTGACCCTGATGCCGACCCACCGCCAGGGCGCGGTGTTCGGCTATTTCGAGCCCGACCTCCAGATCGAGATCGCCCGCGCCCTGCCGCGGCCCGCTCTCGCCGCCGTCGTCACCGCGATGAGCCATGACGAGCGGGCCGACGTGTTCCGCCGCCTCGACGAGCGGCAGAAGAGCACGCTGCTGCCCGCGCTCGCCCAGGCCGAGCGCGAGGACATCCGCCGTCTGGCGGCCTACGCCGAAGGCTCGGCCGGCTCGGTGATGACCTCGGACTACGCCACGCTGTCGCCGGCGATGACCGCGGGCGAGGCCATCGACGCCCTGCGCAAGGAGGCGCCCGACGCCGAGACCATCTACAACGCCTATGTCGTCGACGACGACCGTGTGCTGCTCGCCGCCGTCACCCTGCGCGACCTCGTGCTCGCCGAGCCGGGCACGCCCCTGGACAGCCTGATGAACCGCGACTTCATCTCGGCCCGCGTCGACGAGCCGCGCGAGGCGGTGGCGCGGCGCATCGGCGAATACGACCTGATGGCGATCCCGGTGCTGTCGGAGGGCGGGCGCATCGTCGGCATCGTCACCCAGGACGACGCCATGGACATCCTCGAGGAGGAGACGACCGAGACGATGCTGCAGAAGGCGGGTCTGACCACCTTCCCCGCATCCGAGGAGCACATCCGCTCCGACCGGCTGATCAACGGGCCGCTGTTCTACCCGGTACGGGTGCGGCTGATGTTCCTCATCATCACCCTGATCGGGGGGCTGATCGTCGGCGGGCTGGTCGAGACCTTCGAGGACGTGCTCGAGGCGGTGGTCGCGACCGCGATCTTCATTCCGCTGATCATGGACATGGGCGGCAATGTCGGCACCCAGTCGACCACGATCTTCGCGCGCGGCTATGCGCTGGGGCAGATCAAGTTCGAGCAGTATTCGGCCGTGCTGTGGCGCGAGCTGCGCGTCGGCGCGATGCTCGGTCTGATCATCGGCGTGATGGCCGGCGCCGTCGCGTGGTGGTGGCAGGGCGCGCCCAACGACATCCCGCAGCTCGGCGTGGCCGTCGGCGTGTCGCTGTTCATCACCATCACGCTGGCTGCGGTGCTCGGCTTCATCCTGCCCTACGTCATGGTCAAGATCGGCGTCGACCACGCGCCGGGCGCCGACCCGTTCGTGACCACCATCAAGGACTTCACCGGCCTGCTCGTCTACTTCCTGCTCGTCGGCTGGCTGCTGGGGGTGGAGATGGGGTAGCGCGGCTCCCCCACGGGCGCCGGCGGCGGCGAGAACCGGCGCCGGTCGCCGACATGCTGGAGCTCTGGGCCGCAGGCCGGCTCTCGGGCGCGTCCCGGCTTTCGCTGCGGCTTGCGATCGCCGGCTACGCCCGAGGGTGGATCGGCCGGGCGACGTTCCACCGGATCGTCGGCCGCGCCTCGATATGGCACGTGCGGGCGCTGCGATTGGCGGGCGCGCCGTCGCCGGGAGCCGGCGCTTCGGGTCAAGGGACGCAGACTGACGATGGCTGAGACCACCCCTGCAGACGGCTCCGCCGCGAAGCAGCGCGCCGCGGCGGCGGCGTTCTGCGTGAACCTGCCGCTGTCGGCCGTCAAGATCGGCGTCGGCGTCGCGACCGGGTCGCACGCCCTCGTGGCCGACGGCGTGCATTCGCTGTCGGACCTGATCGGCGATGTGGCCGTCTTCCTCGCGGTGCGCTGGGGCGACGCGCCCCCGGACGAGAACCATCCCTTCGGCCATGGCCGCTTCGAGGCGCTGGCCACGGTCGCGGTGGCGGGGCTGTTGCTCCTGGTGGCCTTCGGGCTGGCGTGGGACGTGGCGGCGCACCTCGCCGGCGAGCCGGTCGCCGGCCCGGTCGGCGAGGCTGCGCTGGCCGTCGCGGCGCTGTCCATCGTGGTGAAGGAGGGGCTGTTCCGCTGGACGATCCGGGTGGCGCGGCGCACCCGCTCCGCGGCGCTCGCGGCCAACGCCTGGCACCAGCGCTCCGACGCGCTGTCCTCGGTGGTGGCGGTCGCCGGGATCGGGCTCGCCATGCTCGGCGCACCGGCCTTCGACGCCATCGCGGCGCTGGTGATCGCGGTGATGCTCGCCCATGTCGCGTGGCGGCACGGCTGGCCGGCGGTGGAGGAGCTCGCCGACACCGGCGTCGCCGCGCGCGACCGGGCGGCGATCACGGCGGCGCTGGAGGCGACGCCCGGCGTGCGCGGCTGCCGCGACCTGCGCGCGCGGCGGCTGGGCCCCGTGGTCTCGGCCGATGTCAGCCTGTTCGTGGACCCCGCGATCACGATCAGCGAGGCGCACCGCATCGCGGAAGCGGCGCGCGCGGCGGCGCTGGCGTCGGTTGAGTCGCTCGGCGATCTCGTGGTGCATGTCGAGCCGCTCGACCATGCCGACGGCCCGGCGGCCACCGAGGCCCCGCTCCGCGACGACCTGATCGGCCCGCTGGAGGCGGTCTGGGCGCCGCTCGCCGGCCCCGATGTCCTCGCCGAGATCCGCCTCGGCTATCTCGACGACGGCCTCGTCGTCGAGGCGGTGATGGCGCCGGGCGTGGCGCTGCCGTCAGAGACCATCGCAGAACTGCGCCGCCGCGCCGCGCACCGGTTGCCGCGCGGCGCGCGGCTCGCCTTCCTGTCGGTGGTCGAGGCGGCGCGCTGAGCGGCGTTCAGGCGGCGCGCGCCGGGAGCCGGAGCGTGGCGGCAAGGCCGCCACCCCTGTGCGTGTCCAGCGTCAGCGTCCCGCCATGGGCCTCGGCCAACCCGGCCGCGATGGCGAGGCCGAGGCCGTGCCCCTCGCCGACACCGTCGAGCCGGGCGCCGCGGGCCAGCGCCTCGGCGGCCGCCGCGGCGGTCATGCCGGGGCCGTCATCGGTGATGCTGACCGCGAGCCACCCCGGCTCGGCGAGGCGCGCGCCGAGCACGACCCGGCCGCGCGCCCAGCGAACCGCGTTTTCGGCCAGCGCGCCGATCATCTCGGCGGCATCCTCGGCCGCCCCGGCGAAGACCGGCGCGCCCGCGACCTCGACGGCGATCTCCACCCCCCGCGCGCGCGCCTGCGGCGCCAGCACGAGGGCGATATCGGCGATCACGGGGTCAAGCGGCGCGCGGGCGCCATGGGCGACGCCGGCCGCGCCGGCGCGGCGCAGGCGGTGGCGGATCAGCCGGTCCATCAGCCGGGCCGCCTTGCGCGCCGCCTCGGCCTGCGGCGCGTCGCGGTCGAGGGCGTTGGCGATCACCGACAGCGGGGTCTTGAGCGCATGCGAGAGATCCTCGGCATCGCGCCGGGCACGGGCGACCAGCGCGCGGTTGTCGGCGACGAGGTCGTTGATCTCGGCCACCACCGGCCCGAGTTCGGCATGGCGCGCGGGCGGCAGGCGGTCGAGCTTGCCGTCGCGCACCCGCCCGATATCGGCGGCGAGCCGCCCGAGCGGGGCGAGCCCGAGCCATGCCTGCGCGGCGATGGCGCCGACCAGCCCCAGCGCGAGCACGCCGAGCACGGCGCGCAGCGGCGCGAGAGCGGCCTCCACCGCCGCTGCGATCTCGGCCTGCGGCGCGGTGGCGACCAGCAGCGCCGGCCCGTCGAGGCCCGGCGCGGTCACCTCGCGCATGAGACGCCGCAGCGCCGCGCCGCGCGGGTCGGCTCCCTCGCCGTCGGGGCCGAGGTCATCGTAGCCGAGCGACGGCGCGGCGGCGACGGTCTCGCCCTCGACGATCACGGCCCAGTACCAGCCCGAGAGCGGGCGGAAGAACTTCGGGTCGGCGGGCGGGCGGGCGAGCACCGGCGCCCCGGCCGCGTCGGCCTCGATGTCGGCGGCGAGCGCCACCAGCACCGATCGCAGCTCGGCGTCGAACCGCGCCGTCACCGCCTCGCGCAGACCGCCGGCGACCCAGGCGCCGCCGACGGCGAGCCCGACCAGCGCGAAGGCCCCCGCCAGAACCGCCAGCCGCAGCCGCAGCGAGCGCACGCCTCAGAGCGCCAGCAGGCGATAGCCGCGCCCGCGCAGCGTCTCGATCCGGTGCGCGCCGATCTTGCCGCGCAGCCGCCGGATCACGACCTCGAGCGAGCCGAAGTCACGGTCCACGCCGTCCTCGTAGACATGCTCGCTGATCTCGGTGCGGCTCAGCACGCGGCCGGCATGGTGGATCATGTAGCCGAGCACGCGGGCTTCGAACGCTGTCAGGCGCAGCGGCGCGGCATCGAGGGTGAAGACGCCGAGCTCGGGGTCGTGGGCGAGCGCCCCGGCGACGATCCCGGCGCTGGCATGCCCCGCGGCGCGGCGGATCAGGCTGCGCGCGCGCAGGATCACCTCGGGCATGAAGAACGGCTTGGTCACGTAGTCGTCGGCCCCGGCGCGGAAGGCGCGCGCCTTGTCGGCCCAGGCGTCGCGCGCGGTCAGCGCCAGAACCGGCAGCGCGGCGCCCGCCGCGCGCCACGCGGACAGCACCGCCACCCCGTCGCGGCCGGGCAGGCCGATGTCGAGGATGGCGACGTCGTAGGCGGCCGTCGCGCCCATGTGCGCGGCCTCCTCGCCGTCGGCCGCGCCGTCCACGGCGAAGCCCGCCTCGCGGAACGCCGCGACGAGATCGGCGGCCAGCGCCGGGTCGTCCTCCACGATCAGCGCCCTCATCGCCGCCGCGCGCGGGCGAGCCCGCGCCCCTCCGCTTCCAGAAACGCGCCGTCCGCCGCATCGAGGCGCAGCGCGATCACCGCGCCCTCGGGCGTCAGCAGCCGCAGCGCGTAGACCAGCGGCGCGCGCTCGTGCGGCCGCCCGGCGACGAGTTCCGCCGCGATCACCTCGGCCGCAAACCGCGCCTCGGCCAGCCGCACGGCCTCGGCGAGCGGGATCGCGCCCTGCGCGCCGGCAAGGCCCGGCAGCAGGGCAAAGGGCAGGAGAGCGAGGACGGTGCGTCGGGCGGGGCGTGCCATGTGCCGCGATATAGGCGCGCCAACCCGAACCGAAACCGAACGGCGCGCTGCGGGTTCGGTTCGGGAGCGAGGCGTTAGGCCATCAGGCCAAGCAGTTGATCGATTCGGAGACGACCATGATACGCCTTCCCCCGGCGCCCCGCCTCGGGCTGACGTTGCTGGCGCTGATCGCCCTCGGCGGCGCGGCGCAGGCCGAGACCGTCACGCTGTCGGGCGTCGTGGCCGAGCGGTTCGGGCCCAAATTCGTGCTCGACACCGGCGAGGCCCGCGTGCTGGTCGAGACCGGCCCGGCCTGGCGCCGCGCCGGGACGCCGGAGGTCGGCGAGAGCGTCACCGTCACCGGCCACGAACGCGACAGCGGCCTGCGCGCGACGCGGATCGTGTTCGCCGACGGCGCCGAGGTCGCGGCGCCCGCCCCGCCGCCGCCCGGCCCGGACCATCGAGACCCCGACGCGCGCGACGCGGAGGCTCGCAGGCCCGGGCGGCGCGGGCCGCAGACCGGGCTCGATGCGGAGGCGATGGAGCGGCTGACCGCCGATCTGGCGGCGGCCCGGATCGCGGCCCCCCGCGTCGTGGAGACGGGACCGCGCCACGCCGTCGTCGAGGCCGTGGCGGCGACCGGCGCCTCGGTGCGGATCGAGGTGGACCGCCACGGGGCCCTTCGCCGGGTCGAGTCGTCCGCTGGGGCCGGGCTGGCCGCGCTGCTGCCCGACTGGGCGCAGGAAGCCGCCGCGGACGAAGGCGTCGCGGCCGTCGCCGGGATCCGCTTCACGCCGCGCCATGTCCATGTCGCGGGCGAGGATGCGCGCGGCGAGGCGGTGCGCCTGCGCCTGCGCCGCGAGGGCGAGGCGCGCGGCCCGCGCCATGGCGGAGCGCCCGACGCCGACGCGCTGCGCCGCAGCGTCGAGGCGGCGGGTTACGGCTGGCGGGGCGGCCTCGCGCAGCACCGCGCCCACGCGGAGGTCGACGCCGTGAACCCCGAAGGCGAGCCGGTGCGCCTGCGGCTCGACCGCGACGGCGAGATCGTGCGCGAACGCGCGCGGCGCTGAGGGAGGAGACCCGCCATGCCCGCCCGCCCCGTCATGCCCCGCCCCGTCATCCCCCGCCGCGCGCCCGCCGCCCTGCTGCCGGTCTGCCTCGGCCTGATCGGCACGGCGCTGGTCTGGCGCAGCGCCGCCGAGCACGGCGCGGCGCCGGCGCTGCTCGCCGAGCTGTTCATCGCCGCCGCGGTCGGGGTCTTCGCGCTGGTGGCCTGGGCCTACCTGCGGCGCGTCTGGCGGGGGCCGGCGGCGCTGCCGGCCGATCTGCGCGCCCGCGCCGGCGCGCCGGGCGGCACGGAGGCGCTGATGTTCGTGGGCGTCGCCGTACTGCCGCTGTCGGCCGCAGCGGCGGCGCTGGTCTGGGGGGTCGCGGCCCTGCTGCAAATCGCGCTGGTGCTGCGCGTCATCTCCGACCGCGCTGCGGCGCCGCCCGAGGACCCGGTGCTGACGCTGTTTCTGGTCGTGCCGTTCGGCGGGCTGCTGCTGGCGCCGGTGGCGCTGGGCGCCGCGCTGTTCTGGCCGTTGCTCGCGGTCTATGTCGCGGTGGCGCCCGCGGTTGTATGGCGTTTCGCCAGTCGGCCGGTCGCGCCGGCCGAGCGCCCGGCGGCCTGGGTGCTGCTCGCGCCGCCCTCGGTGGCGGCCATCGCCGCCGAAGCGCTCTATCCCGGCGGCGCCTTGACCCTCGCGCTCTACAGCTTGGCCGCCCTGACCCTTGCAGCCCTCATGAGCCGCCTGCGCTGGCTGACCGAAAGCGGCTTCGCGCCGTCATGGGCCTGCTTCACCTATCCGACCGCCGCTTTCGCGGGCGCCACCTGGGCCTTGGCCGGGCGCAGCGGCGATGGGTTCTGGCTCGGCGCGGGCCTTGTCGCGGCGCTCGCCGCCACCACGATCACTGCGCTGGTCGCCGCCCGCGCGCTGACGGCGTGGCGACACCGCCGGCCGATCGCAGCCCCCATCCGGTAGGGCAGCCCCCGAGAGCGCGCATCCCGGGCGCCTGTGCTCGATCAATCCGACAGCGCCAGGGTGCGACATGCCGCCGGAGTCCGTGCAAGACCACCTCCCTCGCCGTGTTGACGGCGCGCGTTCGCCAAGCGGTCGATCCCGATGCTCCAGAGACGTCTCGCCCCCCCTCGTTGCGTTGCTGCGCCGCGAGTGGTCGCCGTTTCTCCTCCTCGCCGCCCTGCCGGTGGTGCTGCAGGTTGCGCCCACAGGGCCGGCCGATCTCGTGGGGATCGTGGACTGGAAGACCATCGACGCGCTGGCCGCACTCATGGTGCTCAGCCGCGGGCTGGAGTCGAGCGGGCTGATCGACCGGCTTGGCCGTCATCGCGCGGCTGCACACCGAGCGAGGGCTGGCGGCGGCGCTCATGCTGTTCGCGGCGGTGCTGTCGGCCATCGTCACCAGGGACGTAACGTTGCTCGACACCAACATCATCAGCGATCTGGTGCGCAATCCGCAGGGGCTCGCCGCCACGCGCCTGAGAGCCGTCGGCGACGCGGACGTCGTCACCAGCGTCGTCGTCGCGGGCGAACTCCGCTACGGCTGCCTGAAGAAGGGCTCGGCGCGCCTGACCGAGCGCGTGGAGGCGGTGCTGCGCGAGATCGACGTGCTTGGGCTCGATCCGCCCGCCGCCGCGATCTACGGCGCGATCCGCTCGAGGCTCGAGTCCGAGGGCCAGACCATCGGCCAGAACGACCTCTGGATCGCCGCACAGGCGCAAGCGCTCGGCGCGACGCTCGTCACGGACAACGAACGCGAATTCCGACGCGTCGAAGGCCTCGCCGTCGAGAACTGGCTCGCGGCCTGATCGCGAGAGAACCTGCTCTCGCAAAGCGCGTCGACCTCAGCCGAAGCCGGCGTGCGCCGACGACGACCGGGGCTCGCTGAGCCAGCCCGGGCGTCCCACCCTCCCGAGATAGAGCCTCCGCCCCTCCCGGGCGCGCCTGCCGGCGCGATCCGA
>RECW01000232.1 GCA_007693835.1 Paracoccaceae bacterium
GGCCACCGACTTCACCTCGGCGAGGTGCTGGTTCACCTCCTCGCAGGTCTGGTGGATGGTGCGCAGCGGCGCGCCGGACAGTTCGAGCTGCCCGCCGGGCTCCAGCGACACGTTGGCGCCGCCCTTCTTCAGGCCGATCAGCGTCGCGCCCTCCAGCACGGGCTTCCACCCGAAGCGGTCGCGCAGGCCCTCGAGCATCGCGCGCACGCCGCAGGGGCCTTCGTAGGCGAGGGGCTTCTGGTCCGAAAGGCGGTAGCCGAACTTCTCGTGCTCGGTGCCGATGCGCCACGCCTCGCGCGGCTTGCAGCCTTCGGCGAGGTGCTCGACGAGCTGCGCCTTGCTCTCGACGATACCGCCGCCTTCCTGAGGAATGGACATCGACCGGCTCTCCCCCCCGCCGCGCTCCGCGCTTGTGCGCCGGAGGCTTAGGGCCCGGGTAGGCGAGAGGCAAGCGCGGTGTCAGCCGGGGGCGGCGTCGGGCCTGCGCCGGCGCGGACGGGCGCCGGGCGGCCGCGGGGCCGCGTCGACCCCTTCGCGCAGCACGGCGGTCATCGGGTGGTCCGGCGCGGCGGGGCCGTAGCGCGCCAGCAGCGCGCGGGTGGCCTCGGCGGGGTCGCCGGCGAGGCCGAGGGCCCAGTCGAGATAGATCGACCGGCAGTCCCACGCCGTGACGCCCTCGATGCGGTAGGCCTCCCGGATCAGGCCGCGCGGATCGAGCGCATCGGTCATGGCCGCGCCGCCGCGACGTCGGCGGCGATCCCGCGGCCGAGCGCGGCCACGTCCGAGGCGGCGGAGACGAGGTCGCAGCCGGCGGCGACCAGCGCCGCCGCGCCGCGGCCGAACGCCACCGTGCCGACCAGCTTGCCCGCGGCGTGCGCCGTCTCGACCATCTTTTCGAGGACCGGCCAGACCGCCGGATCGTCGGGGCCGTCGAGCCCGGCGGCGTAGGCGTAGTCGTTCGGGCCGAAGAACAGCATGTCGACGCCGTCCACGGCCGCCATCGCCGCCGCGGCCTCGACTGCGGTCGGGCTTTCGATCTGGACGGCGAGGAAACAGGCTTCGTTCCACCCCGCGACATAAACGGGGTCGCGCCCCCACCGGCTGGCCGCGATCACGCCCGCCGCGGCGCCGCGCCGGCCGAGCGGCGGGTAGCGCATCGCCGCCGCGGCCGCCGCCGCCGCCTCGGCGCTCTCGATCATCGGCATGATCAGGCCGGCGGCCCCCGCGTCGAGCAGGCGCTTCGCCCAGGCGTCGGTCGCTTCCGGCGGGCGGGCGAGCGGCGCGGCGCCCCCGGCGCGCAGCGCGGCGATCATGCGCAGCGCGGTCTCGATGGAGATCGCGCCGTGTTCGAGGTCGACGAGCCCGAAGTCCGCCCCTGCGAGCGCGGCGATTTCCGCGGCTTCTGGGCTCGGCAGATCCAGCCAGCAGCCGATGGCGGGAACCCTCCCGAAAAGTCGCTCCGCTTTCGTCCGCGCATCCGCCATCTCGCCCTCCCGCTTGCGCGCGATCAAAGCGCCGCACGGGGCGCGGCGCAAGAACGGGTGGACAGGGCGAAGGCCCGCGCGCGACAACACAGGCGTGAGACAAACCCCGGGGGAAACGCCCATGCTCACCATACCGCTCGACACGGTCGGCTGGATCATCGTGAAGGCGCGCGAGTTCGACGTGAAGATCGAGGACAGCGCCGATGGCGAAGGCGCGTCGGACGACGTCATGGGCGTGCTCGAAGACCGCGCCGACGACGCGACGGAGGAGGAGCTGACCAGCTGGATCGAGGACCTGACCGACACCGAGCAGGCCGAACTGGTGGCGCTGTTCTGGCTCGGCCGCGGCGACGGCGACGTGAGCGACTTCGCCGACCTCGTGGAGCAGGCCCGGTCGTCGCGCGTCGGCAAGACCTCGAAGTATCTGCTCGGCGAGCCGCTGCTGGCGGACTACCTCGAAGAAGCGCTCGAAGCCCTCGGGCACGACACGTCGGAACTCGAATCCGGCCTGCGCTGACGCTCAGGCGGCGACGGTCTGTTTCGCGGTCGGGCGCGCCGCCACAAGTTCCGTGAGCGCGTGGGGGACCGGCCCGCCGGTCGCCCAGTCGAGCAGGGCGGCGGTGTGGACGATGGGCGTCTCCAGCGCAGAGCCGATCTGCATGATGCAGCCGATGTTGCCGGCGGCGATGGCGTCCGGCCGGGTCGCGGCGATGGTCTCCGCCTTGCGCGCCTTGAGCTGACCGGCGATCTCCGGCTGCATCAGGTTGTAGGTTCCGGCGGAGCCGCAGCAGAGATGGCTGTCGCGCGGCTCCACCACCTCGAAGCCCGCGGCCTTCAGCAGCGTCTTCGGGTGCGTCTTGATCTGCTGGCCGTGCTGCAGCGAGCACGCGGCGTGGTAGGCGACGCGCAGCGGCAGGGCGTGGACCGGCTCTTTCAGACCGAGCGAGACCATCACCTCCGAGATGTCCTTCGCGATGGCCGAGACGCGGGCGGCGTCGCCCGCCAGCGCCTCGTCGGTGCGGAACATGTGGCCGTAGTCCTTGAGCGTGGTGCCGCAGCCCGAGGTGTTGACCACCACCGCGTCGAGCCCCTCGCCGTCCATCTCCCGCACCCAGGCGCGGATGTTCTTCGCGGCGGAGGCGTGGGAGAGGTCGGCCTTGCCCATGTGATGGGTGAGCGCGCCGCAGCATCCGGCGCCCTCGGCGATCACCACCTCGACGCCGTGGCGCGTCAGCAGGCGGATGGTCGCCTCGTTGATCTCGGTGTCGAGCACGCGCTGGGCGCAGCCGGCCAGCAGCGCGACGCGCATCCGGCGCGGGCCCTCGGCCTTGTGCACCTGCGGGCGGTCGGCGGCGGAGGGCCTCGGCAGGCTCGCCGGCGCGAATTCGACCATCGCGCGGAGCTTCATCGGCAGCAGGCCCGCGAAGGGCCGCGCGAACTGAGCGCCGCGGATCGCGAGGCGGAAGCGCCACGGATAGGGCAGGATCAGCGCGAGCAGCCAGCGCAGCGCCTTGTCGTGCCACGGCCGGTCGTAGTGCTTCTCGATGTATTCACGGGCGTGGTCGATCAGGTGCATGTAATGCACGCCCGAAGGACACGTTGTCATGCAGGCGAGGCACGAGAGGCAGCGGTCGAGATGCTTCACCGTCTTCTCGTCCGGCTTGCGATTTGTCTCCAGCATCTCCTTGATCAGGTAGATGCGGCCGCGGGGACTGTCGAGTTCGTCGCCGAGGACCTGATAGGTCGGGCAGGTGGCGGTGCAGAACCCGCAATGGACGCAGGTGCGCAGCACCTCGTTCGAGCGTGCGGTTTGCGGGTCGAGAAGCTGCTCGGGCGTGAACGTGGTCTGCATCAGAGGCTCGCAAAGGTCGCCTTGCCGGCTTCCTCCGCGCGCTTCAGCGCGACGGCGGCGGCGGCCAGATCCTGAAGCCCGACGCCGGTGCCGTCGAACAGGGTGATCTCCTCGGCCGAGGTCCGGCCCGGATGGTCGCCGTTGATCACGCGGCCGATGGGCGTGATCGCGTCCTGGTCGATCAGCCCTTGCGCCACGGCATGTTGCGCCTCGCCGATGGTGGCCGACTGGGCGACCTCGTCGCAGAAGACGCTGGCGCGCTTGAACAGCGCGGCGTCGACCTCCTGCTTGCCCTTGGTGTCGGTGCCCATGCAGGCGATGTGGCAGCCGGGCTTGATCCAGCCGGCCATCAGCAGCGGCTCGAAGGCGGAGGTGATGGTGATGATCACGTCGGCCTCGGCGCAGAGACGCTCGCGCTCCACCGCCTCGAAGGGCAGGCCGAGCTCGTCGGCGACGCGCGCGAGGTTGGGGATCATGTCGGGGTGGGGGTTCCACGCCAGCACCTTCTCGAACGCCCGCTGCTCGGCGGCGGCGCGAAGCTGGAAGGTCGACTGGTGCCCGGCGCCCACCATGCCGAGGATCTTCGAATCCGGGCGCGACAGATGCTTGATGGAGACGGCGCTGGAGGCGGCCGTGCGCACCGCCGTCAGGTAGTTGCCGCCGACCAGCGCCCGGAGCCGCCCCGTGTCGGGGTCGAACAGCGCGACGACGGACTGGTGGTTGGTCAACCCGCGGCTGAGGTTGTTCGGCCAGTAGCCGCCAGACTTCACGCCGAGCACCTGGCCCGCACGGTCGAAGCCCGACTTGAAGCCGTAAAGCGCGTCGGCGTGGCCGATGGCCTCCCGCACCACGGGAAAGTTCCACGCGTCGCCCTTCGCCATGGCGCCGAACACGGCTTCGACGGCCTCGAAGGCGTCGGCGCGGGAGACGACCTCCTTGCAGACGTCCTCGGAGACGACGGCGACGGCGTAGTCGGACATGGGGCGCGTTCCTCGACTGTCGGGCGGGTGCGCCGCCCCGGTTTCCGTCCGGGGTCGGCGATGATCGGGTAGGGTGGGAGCGTCAGTAGGCCTTGCCGCGGGCGGAGATCGGCCACACGGTCTCGACCTTGCCGCCGCGCACGCCGACATACCAGTCGTGCACGTTGCAGGTCGGGTCGCAGTGGCCGGGCACGAGGCGCAGCTTCTCGTTCACCTTGAGCACGCCCTCGGGATCGGCGATCACGCCGTGCTCGTCGGAGCACTTGACGTACTTCACGTCGTCGCGCCCGAAGATCACCGGCAGGCCGCTGTCGACCGACTGCGCCTTGAGGCCCGCGTCGCAGATCGCCTTGTCCGCCTTGGCGTGGGACATGACCGAGGTGAGGATGAACAGCGCGTTCTCCCACTCGCCCTGGTCGATGCGCTTGCCGTCCTTGTCGAGGATGCGGCCATAGTCGGCGTCCATGAAGGCGTAGGAGCCGCACTGCAGCTCGTTGTAGACGCCCGAGTTGCCCTCGAAGTAGTAGGAGCCGGTGCCGCCGCCGCCGACGATGTCGCAGTCGAGCCCTTCGGCCTTCAGCGCCTCGACGGCGTCGCGCACCATGGCGACCGCGATGTCGATCTTGGCCTTGCGCTCGTCGTAGCTGTCGATGTGCTGCATCGCGCCCTGATAGGCCTGGATGCCGGAGAACTTAAGGCCCGGCGCCGCGTCGATCGCCTTGGCGATCTCGACCACCGCCGGGGTGGTGGTGACGCCGCAGCGGCCGGCGCCGCAGTCGATCTCCACGAGGCATTCGATGGTCGTGCCGTGCTTCTGCGCGGCGGCCGAGAGGTCGGCGACGTTGGCGAGGTCGTCCACGCAGCAGATCGCGCGCGCGCCGAGCTTCGGCAGGCGGGCGAGACGGTCGATCTTGGCGGGGTCGCGCACCTGGTTGGACACCAGCACGTCCATCACCCCGCCGCGCACGAAGGCCTCGGCTTCCGACACCTTCTGGCAGCAGACGCCGCAGGCGCCGCCCATCTCCATCTGGACTTTAGCGACGTCGACCGACTTGTGCATCTTGCCGTGGACGCGGTGGCGCATGCCGTGCGCCTTGCACCAGTCGCCCATCTTCCTGACGTTGCGCTCGAAGGCGTCGAGATCGACGATCAGGCAGGGCGTCTGGATGTCCTGCTCGGCCATGCCCGGCACGGCCGGGATGTCGTAGCCGACTTCGTAGGCGTCGAACTTGGCGGGTGCGTTCATGGTCCTCGTCTCCCTTGTCTTGGGGTCCGGCGCGCAGCGCCGGGCGGTATAGTCATTCGGCGGCGTGGGCCGCGTCGTATTCCAATTCCGCGAGCGCGGCCCGCAGCTTGACGATACCCGCTTCGGTGCGCTGGTCATCGCCGACGCCGCGTTCGAGGTCGGCGATGGCATCGCGCAGCAATGCCGCGGCGCGCAGGTTCGCCCAGGCCGCGGGCGAGCCGCGCCGCATCCGCGCCAGATCCTCGTCGGTCAGCGGCGGATTGTCCGGGTCCGTTTCCGCAGCCGCGGTGATCGCGGCGTCCTCCTCCAGAGTCGGCATGACGATCCTGCCCATGTCACTGCGCCTCCATGCGCGCGATATAGGTCGCCACCTCGCGACGATTGGCTTTGCGCAAGCTTATCACACGACGCAAGAGGCCCTTCTGCGTGTAAACGCAGACATGAATACGGCTATCAAGCGGGACAAGCGCCTTGACGCGGCGCTCGCGTCCGACGCGCTGCTCAAAGGATACGTCTCTTGTCCAGTCGAGGCGCAACGCGGTTTCAAATGCGACGCCGTGCTTCGCAAGGTTGGAGACCGCTTTTTCCTGATCCCACTCATACCACATCCGCCTGCGATCGGGTCACTTCATCCACGGCAGCTTGTCGAGGTCGACGTTGCCGCCCGTGACGACGACGCCGACCCGCTTGCCGGCGAAGAGATGCTTGTTCTTGAGGATGGTCGCGAGCGGCACCGCGCAGGACGGCTCCATCACGATCTTCATCCGCTCCCAGGTGAGCCGCATGGCGTCGACGATCTCGTCCTCGTCCGCGAGCAGCACGTCCTCGACGTAGGTCCGCACGAAATGCCAGGTGCGTTCCTTGAGGGGCACCTTCAACCCGTCGGCGATGGTGACGGGCGCGTCGTAGGCGACGATCTCGCCCGACTTGAAGGACTGGTAGGCGTCGTCGGCGGCCTGCGGCTCGGCCGCGTAGATCTTCGTCGAGGGCGACAGCGTCGACAGCGTCAGGCAGCAGCCCGACACCATGCCGCCGCCGCCGATGGGGGCGATCACGGCGTCGAGCTCGCCGAGATCCTCGATCATCTCCTTCGAGCAGGTGCCCTGACCCGCGATGACGCGCGGGTCGTTGTAGGGGTGCACGAACTCGGCGCCCGACGAGGCCACCACCTCGGCGAACACGGCTTCGCGCGAGCTGGTCGAGGGCTCGCACTCGATCACCTCGCCGCCATAGCCGCGCACCGCGGCCTTCTTCGGCTCGGGCGCGGTGCGGGGCATCACCACCTTGCAGGGGATGCCGCGCCTTCCGGCCGCGTAGGAGAGCGACAGGCCGTGGTTGCCCGAGGAGTGGGTCGCCACGCCCTTCGCCGCCTGTTCGTCCGACAGCGAGAACACCGCGTTCGAGGCGCCGCGGGCCTTGAAGGCGCCGGCCTTCTGGAAGTTCTCGCACTTGAAGAAGAGCTTCGCCCCGGTCATCCGGTCGAAGGTCTCCGACGTCAGGATCGGCGTGCGGTGGATGTAGGGGCGGATGCGCTCGTGCGCCGCCGCCACGTCGTCAAAGGTGGGCAGGTCGATGTCGTCTTCGCCGCGCATGGCTCAGGCAGCCTCCTTCTGGGGGATCGCCTTGGTGGAGCGATAGTAATCCTGCGCCGCCGCGACGCCAGCGCCGAGTTCGATGGGATAGCCCAGATCCTTCATCGCCATCTCGATGGTCGCGAGGCCCGAGAGCGCCATCACGTCGGTCATCGCGCCGAGGTGGCCGATGCGGAAGGCGCGGCCCGCCATCTCGCCGAGGCCGACGCCGAAGGAGACGTCATAGGCCGAATAGGCGTGATCCGTCAGCCGGTTGCTGTCGAAGCCCGCCGGCGTGAAGACAGCGCTCACGGTGTCGGAGTAAAGCTCGGGCCGCACGGCGCAGAGCTGGAGGCCCCAGCCGCGCACCGCCGCGCGCACGCCTTCGGCGATGCGCCGGTGGCGGGCGAAGACGTTGTCGAGCCCTTCCTCGAACAGCATCTTCAGGCTCTCGCGCAGGCCGTACATGATCTGGAGCGGCGGCGTGTAGGGATAGCCGCCGCGGGCGTTCGCCGTCAGCATGTCGCGGAAGTCGAAGTAGGTGCGGTGCAGCCGCGCCGAGAGCATCGCCTCCAGCGCCTTCTGGCTGACGCCGACGATCGCCATGCCGGTCGCCAGCATGAAGCCCTTCTGCGAGCCCGTCACCGCGAGGTCGACGCCCCATTCGTCCATGCGGAAGTCCATCGAGGCGATGGAGGACACGCCGTCGACGTAGAGCAGCGCCGGGTGGCCGGCGGCGTCCATCGCGCGGCGCACGGCGGCGACGTCGCTCTTCACGCCCGTCGCGGTCTCGTTGTGCGTGACGAGCACGGCCTTGATCGCGCGGTCGCGGTCGGCGGCGAGGCGGTCGTGGAAGAGCTCCGCCGGCGCGCCTTCGCCCCAGGGCCGCTCGATGATCTCGACGTCGAGGCCATGGCGCTGGCAGAGGTCGATCCAGCGGTGCGAGAACATGCCGTAGCGCGCGACCAGCACCTTGTCGCCGGGCGAGAGGGTGTTGGTGATCGCCGCCTCCCAGCCGCCGGTGCCCGACGCGGGAAAGGTCACGACTTCGCCGGTCTCGGTCTTGAAGACCTTCTTCAGATCCGCATGCAGCGGCGTGAGAAGGTCGACGAAATCGGGGGCGCGGTGGTCGACCGTCTGCACGCTCATCGCGTAGCGCAGGCGGTCGGGGATGTTCGTCGGCCCCGGAATGAAGACGGGATTCTGGCCCTGCATGGCGCGCCCTCCGTTGTGGTTGCTCGGACCATGCGCCGAATCGCACAGGAAGGCAATTTTTCCGGAATGTTTTTCCATTTTGCGCCATGTCGGGCGATCCGTCTGAAAAGGCGACAAAAATGATTTTTCAGGAGACTTTTTCCGTAAGGAATGGAAAAAATTTTGCGCCGCGGTATGTGTGGTGTGGCGGAGCGAGGAGGCGAGCATGACGGCGACGGCGGCAAAGAAGACGAGGGGACGTCCGCGCTCGGCCGATCCCGACCGCCCCGGCGCCGCGGTACAGTCGCTGGAGCGGGCCTTGGCGCTGATGTCGGCGCTGGCGCGCGAGGAGAAGGCGACGCTCTCCGACCTCTCCCTCAAGACGGGCACGCCCCCCTCCACCGCCCATCGCCTGCTGACCACGCTGGAGGCGCGGGGCTGGGTCGCCTTCGAGGAGGCGACCAACTTCTGGAGCGTCGGCGTCGAGGCGTTCCGCACCGGCTCGGCCTTCGCGCGGCGCACGCGGGTCGCCGAGGCGGCGCGCGACGAGATGCGCGCGCTGGTGGCCCAGACCGGCGAGACGGCGAACGTCGCCACGCCCGACGGCGGCGACGTCGTGTTCGTCAGCCAGATCGAGACCAGCCACCCGATCCGCGCCTTCTTCGGGCAGGGGGCGCGGGCGCCGATGCACGCCTCGGGCATCGGCAAGGCGCTGCTCGCGACGCTGCCGCGCGAGGCGGTCGAGCGCCTGCTGCAGCGCACGGGCCTCGCCGAGTTCACGCCGCGCACCCTGGCCTCTCCGGCGGCGCTGTTCGAAGACTTGGAGCGCACCCGCGCGCGGGGCTGGGCGCTCGACGACGAGGAGCGCACGCCCGGCATGCGCTGCGTGGCGGCGGCGATCTTCGACCATCACGGCGAGGCGGTCGCGGGGATCTCGATCTCGGGCCCGACCGCGCGCCTGCCGCTCGACGTCGTCGGCGAGTTCGGCCCGATGGTGCGGCGCGCGGCGCAGCGGGTGACGGAGCGGATCGGGGG
>RECW01000190.1 GCA_007693835.1 Paracoccaceae bacterium
GTTCGGCAGTTTCTGACCGCGGAGACGCGCGCACCGAGGGGCGCGTTGCGCGCGGCGCCGGTTCGCGCGCTTGGAAGCGGGGGGATTGGCCCGGTTCACTTAATGCTCGCCACTTAGTGGCCTCTAGAACGGAATGTCGTCGTCGATCCCGCTGTCGAAGCCGCCGCCGCTCCCGCCGGGGCGCGCGCCTTGCGGATCGTCGTATCCGACCGAACGTCCGCCGTCCCCGCCCATGCCGCCGCCTTCGCCACGGCCGTCGAGCATCGTCAGTTCGCCGCGGTAGGGGCGCAGGACCACTTCGGTTGAGTAGCGCTCCTGGCCGCTCTGGTCGGTCCACTTGCGGGTCTCGAGCTGGCCTTCGATGTAGACCTTCGAGCCCTTGCGCAGATAGCGCTCGGCGACGCCGGCCAGCGCCTCGTTGAAGATCGCCACCGAGTGCCATTCGGTGCGCTCCTTGCGCTCGCCGGAGTTGCGGTCCTTCCACGTCTCCGAGGTGGCGATGCGCAGGTTGCAGACCTTGCCGCCGTTCTGGAACGCGCGCACTTCAGGGTCGCGGCCGAGATTGCCGATCAGGATCACCTTGTTGACGCTTCCGGCCATCGCCGCCTCCATCCTGTCCCGAGGCCGGCGACTGGCGCGCGTCGGCCGCTTCGCTGTTCGAATACGCCGCGCCTGCGGCCGCGTCCACCGATCGCGGCGCGGCTCAGACCCCCGCCGGCATGTTCGCGGGGTCGCGATGGGCCTTGCGCGGGGCGGTCAGCGCCTTCCATGTCGACAGCGCCTTCGAGACCGGCGAGAGGGGCGGGCGCTCGACGAAGCGCCCGCGGCCGGGGGCGGGTTGCGCGTTGGCGCCGGCCGACCATACGACCTCGCCGCGCGAGAGGGTGTGGCGCGCCGTCGCCGACACCTTGACCCCCTCGAACACGTTGTAGTCGATGGCGGATTTCTGCGTGGCGGCCGAGATCGTCTTGCCCGCCTTCGGGTCCCACACCACGATGTCGGCGTCCGCGCCGACCGCGACGGCGCCCTTGCGGGGGTGCATGTTCAGAATCCGCGCGATGTTGGTCGAGGTCACGGCGACGAACTCCTCGGGCGTCAGCCGCCCGGTCTCGACCCCGTAGGTCCAGAGCACCGACAGCCTGTCCTCGAGCCCTGCGGTGCCGTTGGGGATCCTGGTGAAGTCGCCGAGGCCGCGCCGCTTCTGCTCGGTGGTGAAGGCGCAGTGGTCCGTCGCCACCACCTGAAGCGAGCCCGCCTGAAGCCCCGCCCAGAGACCCGCCTGGTGCTCCTTGGAGCGGAACGGCGGCGACATCACCCGCTGCGCCGCGTGGTCCCACGACGGGTGCTGGTATTCGCTCTCGTCGAGGATCAGGTGCTGCGCCAGCGGCTCGCCGTAGACGCGCATGCCCTTCTGGCGCGCGCGCCGGATCGCCTCGTGCGCCTGCTCGCAGGAGACGTGGACGATGTAGACCGGGCAGCCGGCGGCGTCGGCGATCATGATGGCGCGGTTCGCCGCCTCGCCCTCGACCTCCGGCGGGCGGCTGTAGGCGTGGGCTTCGGGGCCGGTGACGCCTTCTGCGAGGTATTTCTGCTGGAGCGCCGCCACCACGTCGCCGTTCTCGGCGTGGACCAGCGGCAGCGCGCCAAGCTCCGCGCAGCGCGAGAACGAGGCGAACATCTCGTCGTCCTCGACCATCAGCGCGCCCTTGTAGGCCATGAAGTGCTTGAAGGTGTTGACGCCGCGCTTCACCACCTCGGCCATCTCGTCGAAGATGCGCTCGCTCCAGCCGGTGACGCACATGTGCCAGGCGTAGTCGACCACCGCCTTGTCCTTCGACTTCGCGACCCAGGCGTCCCATGCCTCGAGCATCGAGCCGTCAGGGGCGGGGATGCAGAAGTCGATCACCGTGGTCGTGCCGCCCGAGGCCGCGGCCACGGTGCCGGAGTGGAAGTCGTCGGCGGTGTGCGTGCCCATGAACGGCATTTCGAGGTGCACGTGCGGGTCTATGCCGCCGGGCATGACGTAGGCCTCGGAGGCGTCGATGGTCTCGTCGCCTTCAAGCCCCTCGCCGATGGCGACGATTTTTCCGCCCTCGATCAGCACGTCGGCCGCGAAGGTGCGGTCGTGCGTGACGACCGTGCCGTCCTTGATGACTGTGGTCATGCGTATACCGATTGTTGCGCCGGCGCCTCAGGCGTCGATCAGTTCAAGCCGCTTCTCGACCCGCTCCAATCGCCCGTCTATCCGATCCAATCTGTTTGAGAGACTCGCATATTGCGCCTCCAGAATGCCAAGCCGCCCTTTCATTTCGCGGATGTCGAGCTTGATCTCGTCCAGAGAGCCGCGGATCGCGCGAAGGTGTTCGAGAACGATGCTGTCGGTTTCCACTGAGTCGGCCTCACACGAATTTGATCGGTTAACCGGAATTGCGGCGGCGCAGCCACGTCATGCACAGTCACGACGCGCATGGATCATGCAGACCACATAACGTTAGAGGATATCGCACATGACCGCCAACAAGTTTCGCGCCGCCTTGGACCGCCGGTTCCAATCAGCCTCGTCGCAGGGCGAAGATCGGCTCATTCTCGAAAGTCGCGAGTTGCACAGGAAAACAGGCGGCTATCCAGGGCCTAATCATCGTATGCCGGTATGCTGCGAAGTGATGCGCAGCGCCATGAAAAGCGGCGACTGGATTGTTCAAGCCCCGCCGAAGGGAGATGGTGCGACATTGAAGATCAGCTACGCGCTTCCACGCTGAACTGGCGCGCGCGCTTATCAGGGGTCACCCCACCACTTCCGCCGCCTCCAGCACCGCGTGCATCAGCACGTTGGCGCCCTTGGCGGCCCATTCCGGGGTGATCTCCTCGTCCTCGTTGTGGCTGAGGCCGTCCTTGCACGGGCACATCACCATCGCGGTCGGGTAGATCTTGTTCACCCAGCAGGCGTCGTGGCCTGCGCCGCTCACGATGTCGCGGTGCGAGTAGCCGAGCTTCTCGGCGGCGCCGCGCACCGCCGCCACGCAGCCCTCGTCGAAGGCCGGCGGGTCGAACTGGCCGACGATCCTCGATTCGAAGCACACGCCGAGCGCGTCGCAGAGCGCCGGCGCGCGTTCGTCGAACTCGGCGACCATCGCCAGCAGCACGTCGAGCAGGTGAGAGCGGAAGTCGATGGTGAACACCGCCTTGCCGGGGATGATGTTGCGGCTGTTCGGGTGGACCTCGACATGGCCGATCGCGCCCACGGCGTTCGGCTGGCGCTTCATCGCGATCTCGTGGACCAGTTCGGTGATCTGCGCGAGGCCGCGGCCGGCGTTGCGGCGCAGCGGCATCGGCGTGGTGCCGGTGTGGCTCTCCTTGCCGGTCACCGTGCATTCGATCCAGCGCAAGCCCTGGCCGTGGGTGACCACGCCGATGTCGACGCCTTCGGCCTCGAGGATCGGGCCCTGTTCGATGTGCAGCTCGAAGAAGGCGTGCATCCTGCGCGCGCCCACGGGCTCGTCGCCCTGCCAGCCGATGCGCGCCAGCTCCTCGCCGAAGGTCTTGCCCTCGGCGTCGGTGGTCGCGTAGGCCGCCGCCTGATCGATCACGCCGGCGAAGACGCCCGAGGCGAGCATCGCCGGCGCGAAGCGGGCGCCTTCCTCGTTGGTCCAGTTGATCACTTCGATGGGCCGGCGCGTCTTCACGCCCATGCGGTTCAGCGTGCGCACCATCTCGACCGCGCCGAGAACGCCGAGCACGCCGTCGTACTTGCCGCCCGTCGGCTGGGTGTCGAGGTGCGAGCCGACGCAGACGGGCAGGGCGCCCGGGTCCGTCCCTTCGCGGCGGAAGAACATCGTGCCCATCTGGTCGACGCCCATGGTCATGCCTTCGGCCTCGCACCAGCGCTGCAGCAGGCGGCGGGCCTCCGCGTCGGCGTCGGTCAGCGTCTGGCGATTGTTGCCGCCGCGCACGCCGGGGCCGATCTTCGCCATCTCCATCAGGCTGTCCCACAGACGCTCGGGGTCGATGGTCAGGTTGTCGCCGCGCGCCGCCATGAGTCCGGTTCCTTACTTCAGTTCGATTTCGACGAACGACATGAAGGCGTCTCCGTCGTTGATCACGTTGTGCTCGGTGCCCTCGGCCCGCCCGTAGGCCGAGCCCTTGGCGACCGTGACGACGCGCGATCCGTTCGCATCCTCCAGCCGCAACGTCAGGTCGGTGAGCGGCGTCACCACGTAGTCGTGGGCGTGGCGGTGCCAGCCGGTCTCCGCGCCCGGCGGAAAGTCCCACCGCGTGACGCGCACGCGGGCGTCGTCCATCAGCACGGCGTGAGTCGCCTGCGGGCGGGTTGTCTGGTCTGCCGGCATGATCACCCCTCCGCGCCTTTTGGGGCGCGCAGCCTGTTTCGGAAGGTTGGAGGGACGCTAACAGAGCGCGACCGCCGGTCAAGCGCAGCGCGGACGGCGCGGACGCCAGACGCCTCCGCGTCGCCGGACGACGAAGGCGCGCGACGGCGCAGGACGCCGCGCGCCGAAGGCGGGTCGTCGCAAGGATGAGACCGCGATCGACCGGGCCTCGTCCCTCAGACCTCGCCGAGCATCCGGAGCAGCCCCGCCATCGTGTCGACGGTCTCGATGGTGGGCGTCGCGGCGGGCGGCGCGTCGTCGGGGGCCGCGTCGGCTGCGGCGCGGATGTCGACGCCCGAGGCCATCAGCGCGCCGAGGATCGTCTCCGCCACGATCAGGCCGCCGACTTCGCCGAGCTGCGGCCCGTCCGGGTTCCGCACCGCCGCCTCGCGGAGGATGTAGAACCAGAGCGGCGTCTGCGTCGCGAGCGAGGGGTCGACGCCCAGCACCTCGGCCCCGATCCCGAGCTCGTCCGGCGTCATCGGGGCCGCGATGTGCCCGTAGCGCGCCTTCAGCGCCACCGCCGCCGTCTGGCCCGAGGCCACCCCGAAATCCGCGCCGCGCCGGATGTTGCGCTCGGCGAGCGAGATCGGCGGCGCGTCCACCGCCGGCGGCGGCAGGCGGAACACCGACGCCGGCAGCGTGGCGTCGAGCGGTTCGCCGGACTGCGCCGCGGGGCCGAAGAACAGCGCCCAGTCGACTTCGGTCTCGCCGTCGATCGCCTCGCGCCCGCGCAGGTCGCCGCCGCCGGCGCGGAACAGGCCGCGGCCGATCCCCGGCTTCATTTCATACCCGTCGCGGAGCTGGCTGTGCCCGAGGCGGAAGCAGGCCTGGGCGAACTCGACCGGCATCGGCAGCGCGCCCGGCGGGCAGGCGCCGGCGGCGGCCACCGCGCGGACCATGTCGCTAAAGAACGCCGTCCCTGCGCGCAGGCGCCGGATCACGGGGACGATCTCCGACAGCCGCACGAGCCGCGGCAGGTAGTCCATCATCACGATGCGCCGGTAGGCGGCCTTCACCTGCGCGCAGGTCTGCTGGAACACCGGCGAGCCGACCGGATGCGTCCCGCCCTTGGCGCGGTGGGTGACGTTGTGCAGCCGCATGAACAGCGTGTGGATCTGCAGGATCAGCTTGTTCTCGTCGTTGCGCGGGTCGGCGATCATCCGGCCGTCGCGAAAGTTCGTGGCGCGGCGGATGTCGCGCGCCGCCATCGTGTTCCCGACCGTGCGCCGCGCGAAGCCGAGGCGGAACAGGCCGCGGCTGTTGAACAGCGCTTCCTCCGGCTGGCCGAGCAGACCGTAGACGCTGTCGAGGTCGAAGTGCGCCGTGCGGCCGTTGGCGGCGGTCACGTTCGGGTCGGGCGCGACGACCTGCCGGACGCCGAGTTCGGGGTTCATCGGCAGGGCGCGCATGCCCTCCACCGCGCGGAACTCCGTCAGGTCGTGGTCGACGAACTGGCCGAAGAAGGTGAAGCCGGCCGGCAGGGCGGGCTTCGACGCCGCGGCCGCCGCGACGGGGGGCATCATCGGCCCTTGCGACCCCGCAAGCAGGGCGACGGCGTGGCTGTCGTAAAGGGGGTCCTCGCGGCGGAACAGGCGCCCGAAGGGCGACTCGTTCGCGCTCGGCCCCTGACAGACGGCGACGTATCCGTGGGCGGTCATGGCGGTGCTCCCGGTTGGCTGGCTACAGCACGCGCAGGGTGCGCGCCGGCCGTCATGCAACCGTGAGTCGAGCGTTAACCAACTCTGAGAAGCGGGCGCGGCCCGTCAGCCGGCCACGGTGCGCACCGGGCGGCGCACGTCGCGGAAGGCGTCCGTCGCCGCCAGCAGCTCCGCCGTGATGCCTGGCTCCGACAGCGCATGCCCCGCGTCGCCGACCACGCGCAGTTCGGAGGACGGCCACGCCCGGTGCAGCGCGAAGGCCGAGGCCGGCGGGCACACCATGTCGTAGCGGCCCTGCACGATGACGCCGGGAATGTCGCGGATCGCGCCGATCCGCTTCAGGATGTGGTCGTCTTCGGGCAGGAAGCCGCGGTTGTGGAAGTAGTGGCACTCGATGCGGCTGAAGGCGCGGGCGTAGGCCGCGTCGCCGAAGCCGGGGCGTCCGCGCGGGTCCGCCCTCAGCGTCGCCGTCGCCCCCTCCCACCGCGCCCAGATGCGCGCGAAGTCGGTCTGCTGCGCGAGATCGCCCGACATGAGCCTGCGGTGATAGGCCGAGATCAGGTCGTCGCGCTCCTCGGCGGGGATCGGCCGCACGAACTCGTCCCAGAGGTCGGGGAAGAACTGCGCCGCGCCGCCGCCGTAGAACCATCGCAGCTCGCGCTCGGTCATCAGGAAGACGCCGCGCAGCACAAGCTCGGTGACCCGCTTGGGATGCGTGATCGCGTAGAGCAGCCCGAGCGCCGCCCCCCACGACCCGCCGAAGACCGTCCACCGCTCGAAGCCGAGCCGCCGGCGGATCGCCTCGATGTCGTCGATCAGGTCCCACGTCGTGTTGCGGTCGACCGAGGCGTGGGGGCGCGAGCGTGAGCAGCCGCGCTGGTCGAACAGCACCACGTGCCACGCCTCGGGGTCGAAATAGCGCCGCATGCCCGGCGAACAGCCCCCGCCAGGCCCCCCGTGCAGCACCACCGCCGGCTTGGCGCCGCGGGTGCCGCATTCCTCCACGTAGAGGTCGTGGCCGCCCGGCACCGTCAGCCGGAAGCGGTTGAACGGTTCGATGGCGGGATAGAGCGCGCGGCGCAACGGCGTCATCGAGTCTCCCGGTCCGGTGTGGCGCGCATCCATGCCCTATGTCATAGGGCGAAATGCAGGCCATGCCTAGCGCGCGAAGGAGATCGACCATGTCCGGCACCATCGACGCGGCGGAAGTCGCGAAGTTCGACCGGATGGCCGCCGCCTGGTGGGACCCCCACGGCGAGGCGGCGCCGCTCCACGCCATGAACCCGTGCCGGCTCGACTACCTCTGCGCGATGATCGCCGCGCAGTTCGGGCGCGACTTGAAGGCGCCGGCCCCGTTCGAGGGGCTGGCGATCCTCGACGTCGGCTGCGGCGGCGGGTTGGTCGCCGAGCCGATGGCGCGCCTCGGCGCGGCGGTGACAGGCGTCGACGCGGCGGGGGAGGGAATCGCCGTCGCCCGCGCCCACGCCGCGGCGCAGGGGCTGACGATCGACTACCGCGAGACCACCGCCGAGACGCTGGTCGCCGAAGGCGCGGCCTTCGACGTGGTGCTGGCGCTGGAGATCGTCGAGCATGTGGCCGACCTCGACGCCTTCCTCGCCGCCCTGTCCGGGTTGGCGCGGCCGGGCGGGTTGGCCATCCTCTCGACGCTGAACCGCACGCCGCAGAGCTTCATGGCCGCGGTCGTCGGCGCCGAGTGGCTGCTGCGCTGGCTGCCCCGCGGGACGCACGACTGGCGGAAGTTCGTGACGCCCGACGAGCTGTCCGAGAGCCTCACGCGCGCGGGCCTCGCGCCGGTCGACCGCATGGGGATGGTCTACGCGCCGCTCTCGGGCCGCTGGCGGCTCGACGGCGCGGCGCTGTCGGCGAACTACCTCATGACGGCGGTGAAGGGCTGAGGCGTCAGCCGAAGCGCGCGATCCAGCTCGCGATCAGCTTGCGTTCGAGCTCCACCGCCCGGTCGCGCCACGGGATCGCGCCGGGCGGCCGGCGGCCCATGCCGCGCGTCGCGTCCCGCCGCTCGAGGTCGTTGGCGAACCACGCGAAGACCAGCGTGCGCCCCGAGGGCGTCTCGATCCAGCCGGCGAGGCCGCGCACGAAGTCCATCGTGCCGGTCTTGGCGCGGAGCCTCGCGCCCGGCGGCGCGCCGTCGATGCGGCGCTCGGGCGTCAGCGCGGCGAGGCCGGCATGCGTTGCGGCGCGCAGGAACTCGGCCATGCGCCGCGGCGTGGCCCGCGTCTCGCCCGAGAGCCCCGAGTGGTTGAGGAAGACGAACCCGCCGTCGCCGGGGCGCCCGCCCGCGACGCCGTCGGCCCAGTCCGCCATCGCGCGCCCCGAGGCCGCGAGGTCCGCGCCGGGCTGTCCCAGCGCGGCCGTCGCCGCGAGGCCGAGCGACTCCGCCGTCAGGTTGGTCGAGAACCGCAGCATGTCCGCGGTCATCGCGGCCGTCGTGCGGCTGCGATGGGCGGCGAGGCGCTCGCCCGCCACCGTCGCGCGGCTGACTTCGGCGACCGGCAGCGCGAGGCCCGCCGCCCCGGCCGCGTCGCGAAACACCTCCGCCGCGTAGCGCGCCGGGGCGCGGACCGGCAGGAACACCGAACCCGTCCCCGTGAGCGCCGATTCGCGCACCGACCACGCCTCGCGGTCTTCGGCGGCGGCGAGGGCGAAGGTCGGGCAGGCGCAATCCGCGGGGGCGAGGGCCACGGTCACCGTCGACACCGGCGGCGCGAGCCCCGCGGCGTAGGCCTGAACCGCCACGTCGACCGCGCCGCCGCGCCGCTCCCAGGCGAGGCGCACCCGGTTGAAGTTGAGGTTCAAGGCGCCGACCGACGGGTTGTAGGCGGCCTCGGGCGGCTGCGTCGGGTCGATGGCGGGGATGGCGGCGCCGGCCGAGGCGTCGGCGACGAAACGACCCTCCACCACGCCCACGCGCTCGGCCGCCGCGCGCGCCAAGGCGGCGAGCGCTTCGGTGTCGAGCTCCGGGTCGCCGCCGCCCGCGAGCACGAGGTCGCCCTGCAGCCGCCCGCCCTCCACGCGCCCCGCGGCGCGGACCACCGTCTCGAACCGGGCGTCCGGCCCGAGGACAGAGAGCGCGTAGAGCGCCGTCGGCAGCTTGGCGACCGACGCGGGGGCCAACGCCCTGTCGGCGTTCAACGCCTCCAGCGTCTCGCCGGTGGCCGCGTCGATGACGATCAGGCCGAGATCGCCCGAGAGGTTGGCGGCCCTGACCAGCGCGGCGGCGTCGGCGACCGCCACGCCGAGGCGCGGCGGGGGCGCCGGCGCGCGGCCC
>RECW01000212.1 GCA_007693835.1 Paracoccaceae bacterium
TGCAGGTTGCGCCCACAGGGCCGGCCGATCTCGTGGGGATCGTGGACTGGAAGACGCCGATCAGCGGGGCCGAGATGGATGGCCGTCTCGAGGCGCTCTTCGCCGACGCCGCGCGGCGCCATGGTCTGGCGGGTTGATTTCGCGCCCGGCGCGGAACGCGACTTCGGGATCATCCTCGACCATCTGACGGAGGCCTGCATCGCGCTTGGCGATGCGCCGGCTGCCGCCGCGGGCCGCGCCATCGAACGCGTCCGGGAGATCAAGGCGCAGGCCGAACGCCTGGGTCATGCGCCCGGCGTCGGGGCGGCGCGCGACGATATCGGCGAGGGTCTGCGCCACGTCGCCTTCGATCGCGCGATCGACTGGTTCGCTGCCGACGCGGAAGCCCGCGCGGTGACCGTGCTGGCCGTGTTTCTCGCCGGCGAAGACCATCACAGGAAGATGGCGTCGCGGCTGGCCTTCACCAGATCGTCCACCGAGCGCGTCGAGACGCCGTGGACGCAGGCCTCCTCGCTGACGGCCACCAGCGCCCGGTCGGCGGTGCGGCGCGGCGCGAGGAAGCTCGGGAAGGAGCCGCCCTTGCGCGGCTTCGGGATCGCCAGCGTGATCCGCCCGGCCCGGGTGTCCCAAGCCCGTTCGCGATAGCCGTTGCGCTGGTTCTCGCGCAGGGGCGTGCGCGCCCCCCGGCGCCGCGCCGGTCAGCGCCTCCACCTCCGCGTCCATCACGCGGTCGGCGGCAAGGTCCAGCATCTCGCGCACAAGATCAACGTCGGCGGCCGTCTCGTACACCATTACCCGGGACGCTACCCGGTGACGTCTGGGCGTCGGCTTTCTTCCCCACAAAGCCCGTCCCCGGTCAATTCGAACCGACCCGATCTGTCCACCCGCAGGGGCGCACTCAGAATGTCGCCCGTAGGATCTCCTGCGGCGGCGCGCCTTGATTCACGTCTCCTCGAGTTGAGAGTTTACGAAAAGATTGAGCCTGCCGACATCGCTGCCGACAGGCCCAGAGGGCTATGTCCCCCAGGACGGAATGCGTCACCGAACCGGGGGCGTGCGTTCGTGGCGCGAAGGTGGATCGCCGACGGCGGTCCGCGGACCGGGTCAGCGCAGCAGTTCGGTCCAGATCTGGGCGTAGATCTGCTGCACCTCGGCCTCGCAGGCCGGCAGGAAGCGGCCAGCGGCGGCGAACTCGTCAGGCACGACGATCTCCGGCGCCGTCCGCATCTCCTCCGAGAGGAACGCCTCGACGCCCATGATGCCGCTCGAGTAGCGGGCGAACTCCGTGATCATGGCGGCGTTCTCGGGCTCCATGATGAAGTTCAGGAACTCCCGCGCCTCCTCGACGTTGTTCGCGTCGGCGAGGATCGCGGCGCTGTCCATCCAGATCGGGTAGCCCTCGCGCGGGTAGCCGTAGACCACATCCGGGTTCTCGAGCCGCGCGCGCATGGTCGAGCCGTTCCAGTTCACGCCGCCCATCACGTCGTTGGCGATGAGCTTCTCGATCATGCCGTAGTCCATCGAGATCCAGTGCTCGCGCGCGGCCATCAGCGTGTCGCGCACCTGGCGGAGGATGTCGCGGTCGCTCGTGCAGGCCTCGCCGCCCGCGTAGAAGATCGCGAGCGCCATCACGTCCGACATCTCGGGCACGACGTTGATGCGGCCCCGAAGCTCCTCGGGCGGATCGAGCCAGATGGCCGAGGTGTTGACGTCGCCGTCGTAGGCGGAGGTGTTCACCGCGACGCCGGTCGTGCCCCACTGCCACGGCACCGAGAAGCGGCGACCGGGGTCCCAGTCGACGTCGACCCACTGGGGATCGATGTTGCCGAAGTTCGGCAGCGACGCGAGATCGGCGTCGAGCAGCAGGCCCTGCTGGATGTAGATCTGCATGTAGCTCGCCGACGGCACCACGATGTCGAAGCCGTGGCCGCCCTGCTGGATGCGGGTCAGCGCCGTGTCGTTGCTGTCGTAGTCGGTGACCGTGACGCGGATGCCGGTCTCTTCCTCGAACTTGTCGAGCATCGCCTGCGGCGTGTAGTTGCCCCAGTTGAACAGGTTGAGCGTGCGCTGCTGCGCCGCGGCCTCTCCGGCGGCGAGAAGCATGGCGAAGGCGGCGACGCCGCCGGCGAGTTTCGAGGACATCAAGGTGACACTCCCTGTCAGGTTGAACGCCCGCGCGGTCCTCAGCGCCGCTTGCGGGTCAGTAGGAAGAAGGTCGTCAGCAGCACCAGCGTGAAGCCGAGGAGCGCTGTCGATATGGCGTTGACCTCCGGCGTGATGTTGCGCCGCAACTGGCCGAGCATGTAGGTCGGCAGGGTCTCCTGCCCCGCGGTCTTGACGAACTCGGTGATCACCACGTCGTCGAGCGAGATCACGAAGGCCAGCATCCAGCCCGCCGCGACGCCCGGCGCGAGCAGCGGCAGCGTCACGCGGCGGAACGTGGCCCAGGGCGTCGCGTAGAGGTCGGCGGCGGCGGTCTCGAGCGTCAGGTCCATGCCTTCGAGGCGGGCGCGGATCGGGAGGTAGGCGAACGGCACGCAGAAGGCCGCGTGGGCGGCGATCAGATAGCCGAGACCCTGCCAGCCCGTCGCGACGCGGATCGCCGAGAACAGGATCAGCAGCGCCACGGCGGTCACGATCTCCGGCACCATCAGCGGCTGGTTGATCATCATGTAGATCGCCATGCGCCCGCGGTAGGGGCGCACGCGGGTGGTGGCGAGCGCCGCCATGGTGGCGAGCGTCGTGGCGACGCCGGCGGCGCAGAACGCCAGCACGACCGAGCGGATCGTCGCGTCCTGCACCTGCCGGTTCGCCCACGCCGCCTCGTACCAGCGCCACGAGAAGCCCTGCCACTCGGAGATGCTGGTGCCCGCGTTGAAGGAGAACAAGACGAGGATCAGGATCGGCGCATAGAGCAGCACGAAGGTCGTGATCGCGACCATGCCGAAGCCCGGCATGGTCCGCACGGAGAACGTCGGCGCCTTAGCCATGCGGGTTCTCCCGGCTCGCGTTGCGCACGTAGAAGACGAGGGCCACCGCGACGATGATCAGCAGCGTGAGCGACAGCGCGGCGCCGAGCGGCCAGTTGCGCCCCTGTCCGAACTGCAGCTCGATCAGGTTGCCGAGCATCATGTTGCGCCCGCCGCCGAGCACGCGCGGCGTGACGAAGGCGCCGATGGCCGGCACGAAGACGAGGATGGACCCTGCGATGAGCCCCGGCTTGACCAGCGGGATGATGACCCGGCGCAGCACCTGCATGCGGCTGGCGTAGAGGTCGAACCCGGCTTCGACGAGACGGAAGTCGAGCCGCTCCATCGCCGCGTAGATCGGCAGCACCATCAGCGGCAGGTAGACGTAGGTCATGCCGATCAGCACCGCCGTGTCGGTGAACAGGATCTGGATCGGCTCGTCGATCACCCCCATCGACATCAGCAGGGTGTTGAGCACGCCCCGGTTGCGCACGATCTCCATGATCGCGAAGGTGCGGATCAGCAGGTTGGTCCAGAACGGAATGGTGATCAGGAACAGCCAGAACACCCGCCATTTCTCGGACCGAGTCGCGATGAAATAGGCGGTGGGGAAACCGAAGATCAGCGTCAGGATCGTCGTCTGCAGCGACAGCACCACCGAGCGGCGGAAGATGTCGAGGTGCGACTGGGCGAAGCTGACGGTGTCGTCGAAGATGTCGCGGGTGAAGAAAACCCGGAACCAGCCTTCTGTGGAGAAGATCCACTTGACGTTGCCGAAGTCGCCCGGCGTCAGGAACGAGTAGACGACGACGATCAGCAGCGGCCCGGAGGCGGCGCAGAACAGCAGCGCCAGCGCGGGCGAGGCCAGAAGCCAGTTCCGGCGCACCTCGGCGCGACGCGCGGCGACTTCGGCTTCGCCCGGCTGCGCGAGGCGGGGGAGCGGACCCGCGTCCATCAGTCCCTCAGCACCTGAACCTGCGTGCCGCGCAGCGCCACGCCGAGCCGCGCGCCGGCCTCGAACGGCGGCGGCGTCTCGCGCTGGTTCTGCAGCACCGCCACCACCATCTCGCCGCTGTCGAGCGCGACGTGGAACAGCGTCTCCGGCCCCGAGAACACCACGTCGCGCAGATAGCCGCCCATCGCGCCAGAGGCGCCGTCCGGCGTCAGCGTGAGGTGCTCGGGACGGATGGCGACGGTGACCGTCGACCCCGGCGAGAAGCCTTCCGGCAGCGCCCCTTCCGCCGAGACGCCGCCCGACAGCGTCAGCTGCACCCGACCGGGCTCGCGCGCGGTCACGTCGGCGCGCAGGAAGTTCGTGTCGCCGATGAAGCTCGCCACGAAGCGGTCGGCGGGGTGGTCGTAGATGTCCCGCGGCGCGCCGACCTGGAGGATGTGGCCCTCGCTCATGACCGCGATGCGGTCCGACATCGTCAGCGCCTCGTCCTGGTCGTGGGTGACGAAGACGAAGGTGATGCCCGTCTCGTGCTGCAGGCGCTTGAGCTCCACCTGCATCTCCTTGCGGAGCTTCAGGTCGAGCGCGGACAGCGGCTCGTCGAGGAGCAGCACCCGCGGCCGGGGCGCCAGCGCCCGCGCGAGCGCCACGCGCTGCTGTTGTCCGCCGGAGATCTGCGCCGTGCGCCGGTCGGCCATCTTCGTCATCTTGACGAGGGCCAGCATCTTGTCGACCGTCTCCGCGATCTCCTTCTTCGGGCGACGCAGCATTTCGAGCCCGAACGCCACGTTCTGCGCCACCGTCAGATGCGGAAACAGAGCGTAGGACTGGAAGACCGTGTTGATCGGGCGCTTGTGCGGGGGGAGGCCCGCGATGTCGCGCCCGTCGAGGAGAAGCGCGCCGGAAGTCGGCTGCTCGAACCCGGCGATCAGGCGGAGGAGGGTGGTCTTGCCGCATCCGGAAGGACCGAGCAGCGTGAAGAACTCGTTCTGGCGGATGGCCACCGACACCCGGTCGAGCGCCCTCACCCCCGCGCCGAAGGTCTTCACCAACTCGCGCGCTTCGATGGCGGTTCGTGCCGGCGCCGGGGGGGTCGCTATCCGTGGCGCGATTTGCGGCGCCGCGGCGGTGTCCACCTTCAGCATGGGCTCTCCGTGCCTGCATTCTGCGCCGAAGACGCGCAGGCGCGCAGTTCTTCGCCACTGTTAAGCCGTAGGTAACGGCATCCGCCGCCGCGCCACAAGCGCAAATCTGGTTGACGCGACGCGATGCAAAGGGCGGCTGCGCCGCGTCAGAAGTCGAAAGCGCCCTGGCGCGCGTCGCGGCGGCGGCGGGAGAACCCGTCGCGCCCCGGTTTGCGCGAGGCGTGCCGGCGCATCACCGTCGCCTTCTCGGCGTGGAACGCGTCCCCGCGCCGGACGGCGTGCACCCGCGCCTTCGCCGCCCGCGCCGCCGCCTCGTGGTCGACGATCGGCGCCGGATAGACGCCGCCGAGCCTGACGCCCGCCGCCGCCAGCACCTCGGGCGGCGCTTTCCAGGGCTCGTGCAGGAAGGCGCCGGGCAGCGCGGCGAGTTCGGGAACCCAGCGGCGGATGAACACGCCGTCGGGATCCTGGTCGCGCGACTGCTTGACCGGGTTGTAGACGCGCGTGGTGTTGATGCCCGTGACGCCCGACTGCATCTGCAGCTGGCTCCAGTGGATGCCGGGTTCGTAGTCGGTGAACCAGCGCGCCAGCGTCGGGCCGAAGGCGCGCCAGTCGAGCCACAGGTGATAGGCGGCGAAGGCCGTCAGCATCGAGCGCATGCGGAAGTTCATCCAGCCCGTCGCCGCCAGCGCGCGGAGGCAGGCGTCCACAAAGGGGAAGCCGGTCTCGCCGGCCGCCCACGCCGCAAGCCGCGCCGGGTCGTGGTCGCCTTCGCGCAGCCCTTCGTAGGCGCGGTGCATGCAGCGCCGCTCCATCTCCGGCTCGTCCTCCAGCTTCTGCATGAAGTGGCAGCGCCAGTGCAGCCGCGCGAGGAAGCTGTCGACCGACCCCGCCCAGCCGGGCGCTGCGCCCTCGGCGCGAATCTCCGCCTGCCGCGCCCACCCCGCCTGCGCCGCCTCGCGCGTCGAGAGCGTTCCCCACGCGAGATGGGGCGAGAGGCGCGAGCAGGCGTCGAAGCCGGTGACGGGCGAACTCATGGCGCGGCGGTAGTCCCGGCCGCGCACGGTCAGGAAGCCGCCGAGGGTCGCCAGCGCCGCCCGCCGCCCGCCCGGCTGTCTGTCGGCGCACGGGTCGGGCGAAAGGCCGAGATCGCGCGCCTCGGGGATCGCGCCGGGGTCGGGCGCCGGGTCGGGGGGCGCGAGGGCGGGGGCGGGCAGGGCGGCCTCCGCCATCCGCCGGTCCCACGACCGGGCCCAGCCGTCGCGGGTCGCGAGCCTGCGCACGACGCCGCCGGCCTGCCACTCGCGCAGCACGACGCCCGCCTGTCGCGCCCACGCCGAGACGCGGCGGTCGCGGGCGTAGGTCCAGAGGTCCCCGGTCTCCTGATGGGCGAACACGGCGTCGGCCCCGGTCTCGGCCGCCACGGCGGCGAGAGCCTCGACCGCGTCGCCCGTGCGCACCAGCAAGGGAGCGCCGAGCGCGCCGAGCGCGCCGCGGAGCGCGGCGAGGCACTCCGCGACGAACGCCCATTGCCGGCCGCTCATCGTCGGCTGCGCCCAGAGCGCCGGTTCGGCGATGTAGAGGGGGACGACCCGGCCGCGCGCGGCCGCCGCGACAAGCGGCGCGTGGTCCTCGACGCGCAGGTCGCGCTTGAACCAGACGATGGTGACGGGGTCGCGGGACGTCATGGCCCGCCGGAAACAAGGCCGGCGGGCTTCAAGGTCAACGTCGGAAGTCAGTCCTTGACTTCGGTCATGATCTGATCGCGCGCCTCGCGCATCAGCAGGCGCAGCTTGTCGCGGATTTCGCCGTCGTCATAGGCGACGCCCGCGGCCTTCAGATCGGTGGTGAGCTTCTCGTAGACGTCGTCGTCGGAGCCGTGCGCCAGCGCGGCGGTCACGACCGTCTTCGCGTACTCGATCGCGTCCTCGCCGGTCTTGCCGAGCGCGCCGGCGGCCCAGAGGCCGATCAGCTTGTTGCGGCGCGCCATGGCCTTGAAGCGCAACTCCTCGTTGTGGGCGAAGGCGCTTTCGAAGGCGTGCTCGCGCTCGTCGAACTGGGTCATCGATGCATGAACCTCCCCTGCGACGCCCGGCGGGCGCCTGTGAAAACATCTCCGGTGTCCTACCGCATCGTCCGGGCCGGCGCCATATGAAGCCGGCGCAGTCCAGCCATCCCGTCGGCCGCCTTGCGAGCGGGACGCGATCGGCCTATAGCCGAGGTCTCGGGGGCGCGCGCGGCGAGCGTGATCGCCCCGATCGCTGTTTGGAGACGCCGATGGCCCGCCGCAGGCTGGTATACGAAGGCAAGGCCAAGATCCTTTACGAGGGCCCGGAGCCGGGCACGCTCATCCAGTATTTCAAGGACGACGCCACCGCGTTCAACGCGCAGAAGAAAGACGTGATCGACGGCAAGGGCGTGCTCAACAACCGCATCTCCGAGCACATCATGTCGGCGCTGAACGGCATCGGGGTGCCGACGCACTTCATCCGCCGCGTCAACATGCGCGAGCAGCTTATCCGCGCCTGCGAGATCATCCCGGTCGAGATCGTGGTGCGCAACGTCGCCGCAGGCTCGCTGTCGAAGCGCCTCGGCATCGAGGAGGGGGAGCCGCTGCCGCGGCCGATCATCGAGTTCTACTACAAGGACGACAAGCTCGGCGACCCGCTGGTGACCGAGGAGCACATCCTCGCCTTCAACTGGGCCAACCAGCAGGACGTGGACGACATGATCTCGCTCGCGCTGCGGGTGAACGACTTCCTGTCGGGGCTCTTCCTCGGCGTCGGGATCAAGCTCGTCGACTTCAAGATCGAGTGCGGCCGCATCTGGGAGGGCGACTACCAGCGCGTGATCGTGGCCGACGAGATCAGCCCCGACAGCTGCCGCCTGTGGGACATGAAGACCGGCCAGAAGCTCGACAAGGACGTGTTCCGCCGCGACCTCGGCAACCTCACCGACGCCTACGCCGAAGTCGCCAAGCGCCTCGGCATCATGCCGGAGAACGGGCAGAAGGCCGCGCGGGGGCCCAAGCTGGTTCACTGAGCAAAGCTTGACGCCTGTCAACGACTCGCTCGACAGGTTAAGGAAGAATCCGGTGCGGGGCCGCGTCCCCCTCAGACAGACAGCGGAGGCTTCCATGTCCAAGACCAACGCCCGCGCTGCCCCCGAGGCGCCCGTCAAGACCGACGCGGCGCTGCCGTTCGAGCAGATGCTCGCCGTGCAGCGGCGCAACTTCGCCATGATGACGGCGATCAACGCGCGCCTTCTGCGCGAGACGCTTCGGATGCACCAGCACCTGCTCGACTTCACCGCCAGGCGCATCGAGCGCGACTGCGCCGCCGCCGAGGCGCTGGCGGGCTGCGCCGACGCCTCCGACGTCGCCGCCGCCACGCAGGAGTTCTGCGCCGAGGCGATGTCGGACTACGCCGAGGAGGCGACGGAGCTGATGCGCGTCAGCGCCGAAGTGGCGACCGGCGCGGTTTCCGCCGCCGCGTCCGCATCGGCGCCGAAGGTCGCCTGACGCGTTGTTTCCGCGCTGCGCTTGCCGCCCGGCGCGGCAGGCGCTAAGCCCCCGGCCGACCACGGACCGCCGGGGAGCCCCATGCACGCCTATCGCAGCCACGACTGCGGCGCCCTCCGCGCCGAGCACGCCGGCCACGACGTTCGCCTCTCGGGCTGGGTGCATCGCGTCCGCGACCATGGCGGCGTGCTGTTCATCGACCTGCGCGACCACTACGGCATGACGCAGCTGATCGCCGACCCCGACAGCCCGGCGTTCGCCGACGCGGAGAAGGTCCGCGCCGAGTGGGTGATCCGCATCGACGGGGTGGTGAAGCGGCGCGAGGCGGGCCTCGAGAACGAGAAAATCCCCACCGGCGAGATCGAGGTCTTCGTCCGCAAGCTCGACGTGCTGTCGGCGGCGGAGGAACTGCCGCTGCCGGTGTTCGGCGAACTCGACTACCCCGAGGAGACGCGGCTGAAATACCGCTTCCTCGACCTGCGCCGCGAGACGCTGCACCGCAACATCGTGATGCGCAGCCAGGTGATCTCATGGCTGCGGCAGGCGATGGTCGGGCAGGGCTTCATGGAGTACCAGACGCCGATCCTGACCGCCTCCAGCCCCGAGGGCGCGCGGGACTTCCTCGTGCCGTCGCGGCTGCACCCCGGCAAGGTCTACGCGCTGCCGCAGGCGCCGCAGCAGTTCAAGCAGCTGATCATGGTGGC
>RECW01000157.1 GCA_007693835.1 Paracoccaceae bacterium
AGCGTGGTGAAGATGAAGTCGGTGTGCTTCTCGGGCAGGAAGTTCAGCCGGCTCTGGGTGCCCTGCATGAAGCCGCGCCCCGACAGGCCGCCCGAGCCGAGCGCGATGGTCGCCTGGGTGATGTGGTAGGCCGCCCCCAGCGGGTCGAGCGAGGGATCGAGGAACACGTCGACACGGCGGAACTGGTAGTCCTTCAGGAGCTGCCAGTCGGTGCCGCGCGACGCGCCGATCAGCCAGATCAGCCCGCCGGCCCCCGCCGCGGCGCCGGCGAAATAGAGCCAGTGGACCCCGGCGAGAAACATCATCGCCCCGGCCCCCGCCAGCAGCAGCACCGAGGTGCCGAGATCGGGCTGCATCAGCACCAGCGCGACCGGCGCCAGCGTCAGCACGAGCGGCGGGATCAGCCACAGCGGATGCGACACGCGCTCGGGCGGCAGCCATGTGTAGTAGGCCGCCAGCACCATCACGAGCGCCACCTTCATCGCCTCGGACGGCTGGAGCTGGACGACCCTGAGGTTGATCCAGCGCTGCGCCCCCATGCCCTGCTCGCCGATGAACGGCACGGCGACGAGCAGCGCGAGGCAGCCGAGCCAGGCGAGAGGCGCGAGGCGCATCCAGTGGCGGATGTCGACCAAGGCGATGACCAGCATCGCGACGAAGCCGATGGCGAAACGCGTCATCTGGCGCGACGCCCAGGGGTCCATGGCGCCGCCGGCCACCGAGTAGAGCATCAGGAAGCCGACGCTCGCCGTCGCCGCCAGCAGCAGCGCCAGCCCCCAGTTCAGGCGCAGCAGCTTGCGTCCGAGGCCGATGCGCTCGGCGCGGGCCATCAGCCCGTCTCCCCGGCGGCGATCACGCCCGATCCCGCCCGCCCGAAGGGCGGTCCTGCGCCGCCGGCGCCGCCTCGCGCTGCTGGCGGATCGTCTCTCGCTCGGCCGGCGGAAAGGCCGCGAGCGGCGGCTCCGGGCCGTAGAGGGCGGCCATCATGATGTCCCGCGCGACAGGGGCCGCGGCCGACGAGCCGCCGCCGCCGTGTTCGACGATGGTCGCGAGGGCGTAGCGCGGCGCGTGGGCGGGGGCATAGGCGACGAACAGGGCGTGGTTTCGTCGGTTCCACGGCAACTGGTCGTTGCGCAGCACGCCGCGGGCGCGCTCGGCCATCGTGATGCGGCGCACCTGGCTGGTGCCGGTCTTGCCGGCCATGCGGTTGGCGTCGTCGTGGATGCGCGAGCGCAGCGCCGTGCCGCCCCGTTCGTTGACCGCGGCGTCCATCGCGTCCTGCACGGCGGCGATGTCCGCCGCGCGCAGGCCGAGAGGCGGCGCGTCTTCGATGGGCGCAGGCGCGCCGCCGATCTCGGCGATCAGCCGCGGCGCGACCGCGCGCCCGGTGGCGAGGCGCGCGGTCATCACCGCAAGCTGCAGCGGCGTCGCCAGCGTGTAGCCCTGGCCGATGCCGACGTTGAAGGTGTCGCCCATCTGCCAGCCCTCGCCGTGGCGCGCGCGCTTCCAGTCCCGCGTGGGCATCAGCCCGTCCCGGATCGCCGTCAACGGCAGATCGTGGCGGACGCCGAGGCCGAGCCGACGCGCCATGTCGGAGATGGCGTCGACGCCGACGCGCCGCGCCACTTCGTAGAAGTAGACGTCGCAGCTCTCCTGAATGCCCGAGCGCAGGTTCATGTGGCCGTGGCCGCCGCGCTTCCAGCAATGGAAGCGGTGGCTGCCGAGGTTGGTGCCGCCGTTGCAGAACACGGTTTCGTTGTGGCGGAGCAGCCCGCGCTCGAGCGCCGCGAGCGCCACGACCATCTTGAAGGTCGAACCCGGCGGATACTGGCCCGACACGGTCTTGTTCGCGAGGGGTCGGTATTCGTCCTCCAGCAGGGCGTTCCACACCGTGTGGCTGACGCCGGTGACGAACTTGTTGGGGTCGAAGCCCGGCGCCGAGGCGAGGCAGCGCAGATCGCCGGTCTCGCAATCCATCACCACGGTCGCGGCGCTCTGGCCGGCCATGCGCTCCATGGCGAAGCGTTGCAGGTCGCGGTCGATGGTCAGCCGGACGTCGGCGCCGGCGGTCGGCTCGTCGCGGCCGATCTCGCGCATGATGCGCCCGCCGGCGCTGACCTCCACGCGCCGCGCCCCGGCCCGCCCGCGCAGTTCGGTCTCCATCAACCGCTCGACGCCGTTCTTGCCGATCAGGAAACCCGGTTGCAGCAGCAGCGGGTTGCGGTTCTCGGCGTCGAGATCGGCCTGGTTCACCGGGCCGACATGGCCGATGACGTGCGAGAACGCCTCGGCGTCCGGGTAGAGGCGCGTCAGCCCGACGTCCGGCGCGACGCCGGGCAGAGCGGGGGCGTTGGCGTTGACGAGCGCGAAGGCCTGCCAGTCGAGGTGCTCCGCCACGGTCACCGGCACGAACGGGCTGCGCTGCGCGAGGTCGCGCAGCGCGCGCTCGCGCTCGGCGTCGCTGATCGGGATGACGAGGCCGAGCCGGTCGAGCACGCGCTCGACGTCGCCGGCCTGTTCGCGCACCATCACCACGCGATAGTTCTGGCGGTTGACGGCGAGGGGGCGGCCCTGGATGTCGAAGATCTCGCCCCGCGCCGGGGGTATCAGCCGCACGCTGATGCGGTTCTCCTCGGCGAGGGTGCGGAAAAGCTCGCCCTCGTCGATCTGAAGCCGCCGCATCCGCCACGCCAGCCCGCCCATCGCCAGCGCCTGCACGCCGAACAGCACCACGGCGCGGCGCGACACCGCCGCTCGCGGCGGCGCTTCCCGGGTCTGTCGCGTCTTGCCTGGGCGCTTCATCACCGTTTTCCGAACATTTGATCGCCGTCCGCCGGCGTGACGTCGCTGCGCAGCCGCAGCAGACCGCGCAGCGCGAACACGGTCGCGAGCCAGCCGACGGCCGTCAAGCCGATACGCCGCGCCACATCGGCGACCAGAGGCGTGTCGGCGAGAGTCAGTCCGACCAGAAGCCACGGAAGGCCCGCGGCGATCGTCGCAGCCGCGGCGACATGAACGCCTTCGACGAGCAGCGACCGACGCCGCAGCGTCGCGCCCTGCGCGCGGAGAAGCTCCGTCGCCGCCAGCAGGCCGAGCGCCCCGGCCCCGACCGGGCCGCCGTCGAGGAGGTCTCGCGCGAGCCCAAGGGCGAGAATCGCCGCGGCCGGGGCTGAACGCGGCCGCCGGATCGCCCAGAACGCGGCCACGCAGAACAAGAGGTCGGGCGTCGCGCCGAGGCCGGGCGCAAGCTCGATGGACAGCGCCAGCCACCCGGCGAAGGCGAACCCCGCCACTTGCGCGCCCCGCGCGACGGCGCCCGAGAGACCACCCACCTCAGCCGCCTCCGCCGAGAAGCGGCGTCGCCGAGGGATCGACCGGCGTCGACATCGGCAGGCGGCCCGACAGCGTCTCGGGCAGGATCAGGTCTCCCGGCGCGTCGAGAGGCGCTTCCGGGCTCCACCGCAGGACGCGGACGAACTCGAGGCGCTGGTAGTCCGCGGCGAGGCGCACGCGCGCCGTCCTGTCCCCGACGGCGGCGATGGCGCCGACGGGCAGGTCGGGCGGAAACACGCCGTCGTCCCCCGACGTCAGCACCTGATCTCCGACCGACACAGCCGACTCGTCGGCGAGGAACATCAGCCGCGGCGCGACCGTGGCGTCGCCGCTCAGGATGCCGCGCTGGCCGCTCGGCAGCACCTTCACCGGCACGCGGCTGTCGAAATCGGTCAGGAGCAGCAGCCGCGAGACCCGCGCCCCAACGCCCACGACCCGCCCGGCGAGGCCGGCGCCGTCGACCGCGGCCGCGCCGTCGCGCACGCCGTCCTCGGCGCCGATGTTGACGAGCACGCTCCGCGCGAACGGCCCGCCGGCGTCGGCGAAGACCTCGCCGGTCGCGAAGCCGATCCGCGGCGCGAGGCGCACGTTGTTCAGCGCCCGAAGCTGCGCGTTCTCGCGCTCCAGCTCCTGCGCCGCGTCGCGCCAGCCGCGCAGGCGCTGGATCTCCCGGCGCAATTCGCGATTCTGCCCGTGGACGTCGGAGAACTTCTCCCAGTCCTCCAGCATGGCGACGAGCCCCGACACCGGACGGGAGACGGCCGCGAGCGCCGGCGCGGCGCGGTCGGCGAGGGCCATGCGCAGCGCCTCAAGCCGGGGGTTGTCGCCGCGCCACAGGACGAAGAGCCCGAGGCAGACGAGCGTGAGCGCGCCGAGGCCGATCCGGCGGAGCGTCCGCGCCATTTCGGCGGCGGCGTCATCGCGTCTCCGGCTCACCCGTCGCGGTCCCCTTTCCTCAATGCGTTACACGCTGTCCTTCAGAACGTGCTTCAGGGCGGTCTTGTGCTCAAGCGCCTTGCCGGTGCCGAGCGCCACGCAGCTGAGCGGGTCCTCGGCCACCGCCACCGCAAGCCCTGTGTGCTCCCGCAGCGCGGCGTCGAGATGGCCGAGGAGCGCGCCGCCGCCGGTCAGCATCACGCCGCGGTCGACGATGTCGGCGGCGAGGTCGGGGGGCGTGGCCTCCAGCGCCACCATCACCGCCTCGACGATCTGCTGCACGGTCTCGGCCAGCGCCTCGGCGATCTGGCCCTGGGTGATCTCGATCTCCTTCGGCACGCCGTTCAGAAGGTCGCGCCCGCGTATCTCGATGCTGAGGCCGCGCCCGTCCTCGGGCATCACGGCGGTGCCGATCGCCTTCTTCACGCGCTCGGCGGTCGATTCGCCGATCAGCAGGTTCTGCTGGCGACGCAGGTAGCTGATGATGGCCTCGTCCATCTTGTCGCCGCCGACGCGCACCGAGCGGGCGTAGACGATGTCGCCGAGCGAGAGCACCGCGACCTCCGTCGTGCCCCCGCCCACGTCCACCACCATCGACCCCGTGGGATCGCCGAACGGCATGCCGGCGCCGATGGCCGCCGCCACCGGCTCCGGTATCAGCAGCGCCTTGCGCGCGCCTGCGGCCAGCACCGATTCCATGATCGCGCGCTCCTCGACCGCCGTCGCGCCGTAGGGCACGCAGACGATGATCAGCGGCGCGGCGAAGCTCCCGCGTCGATGCACCGTCTTGATGAAGTGCTTGATCATCGCCTCGGCGACGTCGAAGTCGGCGATCACGCCGTCGCGCATCGGCCGAATGGCCTGAATGGAGCCCGGCGTGCGGCCCAGCATCTGCTTGGCCTCTTCGCCGACGGCGAGCACGTCCTTCTTCCCGTCCTTGACGTGATAGGCGACGACCGAGGGTTCGTTCAGCACGATCCCCTTGCCCTTCACGTAAACGAGCGTGTTGGCCGTCCCCAAGTCGATCGCCATGTCCGAGGAGAACATGCCGAGGATGCCGCTGAACATGGATTCGCTCGCCTCTCTCCCCCCGTTTTCCGGTGGGGGTTGGTTAAAGCGCTTATACAGCCGGCCTCCGCGCCCGGAAAGCGTGGAGAGCGACGTTATGACGCCCGCGGTGACGGTGGCGTGATGGCGGTTAACGCGGCGTTGCCCCGCCGCGGTCTCAGTCGACGAGAGTCGCTTCGGTCTTCGCGCGCAGTTCGTCCCCGGACACGCCGGGCGCGAGTTCGACGATCTTCAGCCCGCCCTCGACCACGTCGAGCACGCCGAGGTTGGTGACGATCCGGTCGACGACGCCCTTGCCCGTCAGGGGCAGGGTGCAGGCCTTCAGCACCTTGCTCTCGCCCGCCTTGTTGGCGTGGTCCATGGTCACGACCACGCGCTGCACGCCGGCCACGAGGTCCATCGCCCCGCCCATGCCCTTCACCAGCTTGCCGGGGATCATCCAGTTCGCGAGGTCGCCGGTCTCCGACACCTCCATGGCGCCGAGGATCGACAGGTTGATGTGGCCGCCGCGGATCATCCCGAAGCTCATCGCGCTGTCGAAGTAGCTGGTGCGGGGCAGTTCGGTGATGGTCTGCTTGCCGGCGTTGATCAGGTCGGGGTCGACTTCGTTCTCGGTTGGGAAGGGCCCCATGCCGAGCATCCCGTTCTCCGACTGCAGCGTGACGTCGACGCCATCCGGGATGTAGTTCGCCACCAGCGTCGGGATGCCGATGCCGAGGTTGACGTAGAAGCCGTCCTCAAGCTCCTGCGCCGCGCGGGCGGCCATCTGGTTGCGGTCCCAGGGCATGGGCGGTTCCCCTATCGGTGCGTCCCCCTGTCCTTGCCGCACCTGCGCGCGCCGCGCAACGGCGATCTCGCGCCGGTCACCGCCGGAACAGCGCGCCGGCGAGCCGCGAGCCGCGCCAGATCGCCTGCGCCGCCGCCGACCTGGCGAGCGCGACCGGCGCAAGCGCCGGCGCGTCGAGCGCGCCCAGCACCAGCGTGCGGCGCTTGCCGAGCGCCTCCCACGCCTGCCGCGCCACGTAGTCGGGCGACATCGCGCCGGGGAAGGAGCGGCCGAAACCCGAGCGGACGCCGAAGTTGCTCTCGGTCGCGCCGGGGCAGAGCGCCAGCACGTCTACGGGATCGCCCGAGAGCTCCGCCGCCAGAGCCTCGGTGAAGGAGAGCAGGAAAGCCTTGGTCGCCGCATAGACCGCCATCGAGGGCGCGGGCGCGAAGGCGGCGCTGGAGGCCACGTTGATCAGCCCCGCGCGCCCGCCGAGCGCCCGGGCCCGCTCGATCATCCCCGGCAGCAGCGCGCGGGCGAGTTCGACCGGCGCCAGCGCGTTCACCACCACCGCGGCGCGGTGCTCGGTCGGCTCGCGCGACAGGAACGCCCCGTAGGCGCCCAGGCCCGCGTTGTTCACCAGCACGTCGATCCGGCCCTCGGTCGCGGCGATCAGCGCGCGCCGGCCCTCGGGCGAGTCGAGGTCGGCGGCGACGGTCTCGACCTGCCGCCCCTCGGCCTCCGCCGCCACCCTGAGCACCGTCAGCGCGCCGGCGTCCCGCCCGCTCAGCACGAGGTCGAAGCTCGGCGGCGCGCGGCGGGCGAGCGCGGCGCCGAGGCCGCCCGAGGCGCCGGTGATCAGCGCGCGGCGGCGCGCGGGGGGGAGGGGGTCCGCCATGGCGTGGTCCTTTCGCTGCGCGAAGGCAGATGGGGCCGCCTTCGCCGCCGTAAACCCCTCGGCTCGACGCGAAAAGCGCCGACCGCTAGGGTGCGCGCCGACCGGGGAGGACCATCGTGACCATCGAGACAGCCGTCGCGGCGCTGGGGCGGATGCTCGGCGACCGCCTGAGCGAAGCGCCCGCCGTGCGCGACCAGCACGCCCGCGACGAAGCCCACATCGCGCCCTGCCGCCCGCGCGCCGTCGCCTTCCCCGAAAGCGCCGAGGAAGTCGCCGAGATCGTGCGCGTCTGCGCCGCCGAAGGCTGCCCGATCACGCCCTGGGGCGTCGGCACCTCGCTGGAGGGGCAGGCGATCCCCGACCACGGCGGCCTCAGCCTCGACATGGGCCGGATGAACCGGGTGCTGGCCATCAACGTCGACGACCTCGACGCGGTCGTGCAACCCGGCGTCACGCGCACCGCGCTCAACGCCGAGCTGAAGGGAACGGGCCTGTTCTTCCCCGTGGACCCCGGCGCCGACGCGACGCTCGGCGGCATGGCGGCGACCCGCGCCTCGGGCACCAACGCCGTGCGCTACGGCACGATGCGCGAGAACGTGCTGGCGCTGCAGGTGGTGCTCGCCGACGGGCGGATCATCCGCACCGGCAGCCGGGCGCGCAAATCCGCCGCCGGCTATGATCTCACGAGGCTTTTCGTCGGGTCGGAAGGCACGCTCGGCGTCGTCACCGAACTGACCGTGCGCCTTTACGGGCAGCCCGAGGCGGTGTCGGCCGCCGTCGCCTCCTTCCCCGACATCGCGAGCGCGGTGCGCACGGTCATCACCACGATCCAGATGGGCGTGCCGGTGGCGCGGATCGAACTGCTCGACGAAGTGCAGATCCGCGCGGTCAACGCCTACTCCAACCTCGCGATGGCGGAGACGCCGACGCTGTTCCTCGAATTCCACGGCACGGAGGCCGGCGTGGCGGAGCAGGCCGAGCGGGTCGGCGAGATCGCCGCCGAGTTCGGCGCGGGCTTCGAGTGGGCGACGAAGCCCGAGGACCGCTCGCGTCTCTGGGCCGCGCGCCACAGCGCCTACTGGGCGGGCAGGGCGTTGCGGCCGGGCTCGGCCGGCTGGGTGACGGACGCCTGCGTGCCGATCTCGCGCCTCGCCGACTGCATCGCCGAGACCAAGGCCGATCTGGCGGAGAGCCCCTTGCTCGCGCCGTTGGTCGGCCATGCCGGCGACGGCAACTTCCACCTCGCCATCCTGCTCGACCCCGAAAGCGAAACCGAGCGCGCCGAGGCCGCGCGCCTCTCGCACCGCATCGCCGAGCGGGCGCTGCGCATGGGCGGCACGGTGACCGGCGAGCACGGCGTCGGCCTCGGCAAGAAGCCCTACATGGCGGCCGAACACGGCGAGGCGCTGGGCGTGATGGCCGCCATCAAGCGCGCGCTCGATCCCGACGGCCTGTTCAACCCCGGCAAGATGATCGACGCGAACCGCTGAGGGGCGCGACTTTCCGGAGCGTCAGGCGCGCTGGACAGGGCTGCGCGGAAAGCCGAAAAAGCGGGCCGTTCCGGCTGGCGCGCAGGGGAGAGCCATGGCTGTCGTGTTTCCGTTCTCGGCGATCGTGGGGCAGGCCGAGATGAAGCAGGCCCTGCTCGTCGCCGCGGTCGACCCCAGCATCGGCGGCGTGCTCGCCTTCGGCGACCGGGGCGCCGGCAAGTCGACCGCCGTCCGCGCGCTCGCGGCGCTGCTGCCGCCGATCCTCGTGCGCGCCGGCTGCCCCTACAACTGCGCGCCGGGGGCTGAGGCCTGCGCCGAGGCCGAGCGTTGCCGCCACCACGCCGCGCCGTCCGCCGAAGCGCCGACGCCGGTGGTCGACCTGCCGCTCGGCGCCACCGAAGACCGCGTGGTGGGCGCGCTCGACCTCGAAAAGGCGCTGACGCGCGGCGAGAAGGCGTTCGAGCCGGGGTTGCTCGCCCGCGCCCACCGCGGGTTCCTCTACATCGACGAGGTGAACCTTCTGGAGGATCATCTGGTCGACCTCCTGCTCGACGTCGCCGCCTCGGGCGAGAACGTGGTCGAGCGCGAGGGCCTCTCGATCCGCCACCCGGCGCGGTTCGTGCTGGTCGGCTCGGGCAACCCGGAGGAGGGCGAACTGCGCCCGCAGCTGCTCGACCGCTTCGGCCTTTCCGTCGAGGTGACGACGCCGAAGGAGTTGTCGGAGCGCATCGAAGTGGTCCGCCGCCGCGACGCCTTCGAGCGCGACCGCAAGGGCTTCGTCGCCGACTGGGC
>RECW01000096.1 GCA_007693835.1 Paracoccaceae bacterium
TTGGAGCGGGCGATGAGATTCGAACTCACGACCCCAACCTTGGCAAGGTTGTGCTCTACCCCTGAGCTACGCCCGCGCTCCGTGAGCGGGGGTTATAAGGATTCGCCGTCCGGGCGCAAGAGCCTGCGTCAGTGCCGGAAGCGCCGCAGGCCGGTGAACACCATCGCGAGCCCGCGGGCGTCCGCCGCGGCGATCACCTCCGCGTCGCGCACGGATCCGCCGGGCTGGATCACGGCGGTCGCGCCCGCCGCGGCGGCCGCCTCCAGACCGTCGGCGAAGGGAAAGAAGGCGTCCGACGCCAGCACCGACCCGACCGTGGGGCTTTCGGGCAGCTTCAGCGCCTCGGCCATGTCGAGCGCCTTGCGCGCCGCGATCCGGGTGCTGTCGACGCGGCTCATCTGCCCGGCCCCGACGCCCACGGTCGCCCCGCCGCGGGCGTAGACGATGGCGTTCGACTTCACGTGCTTCACCACCGACCAGGCGAACAGCAAGTCGGCCATCTCGGCTTCGGACGGCGCGCGCTTCGTCACGATGCGCATCTCGAAACCCGGCGCGCCGTCGCGGTCCTGCGCCAGCCAGCCGCCGGCGACCTGCCGCCACGCGACGCCCGAGGCCCCTGCGTCGGGCACGCCCTCCGTCACCAGCAGCCGCAGCGCGGGCTTGGCGGCGAAGACCGCGCGCGCCGCGTCGTCGGCGCCGGGCGCGATCACCACTTCGGTGAAGATCGCCGAGATCGCCTCGGCCGCGGCGCGGTCGAGCGGGCGGTTCAGCGCCACCACGCCGCCGAAGGCCGAGACCCGGTCGCAGTCGAAGGCGCGGGCGTAGGCCTCGGCGGGGGTCGCGCCGAGGGCGACGCCGCAGGGATTGGCGTGCTTGACGATCACGCAGGCGGGCTCCCGCCCGAACTCGGCCACCGCCTCGAACGCCGCGTCGGCGTCGGCGATGTTGTTGTAGCTGAGCGCCTTGCCCTGAAGCTGGGTCGCTGAGGCGACGCCGGGGCGGGCGACGCCTGCGCGGTAGAAGGCCGCCTTCTGGTGGGGGTTCTCGCCGTAGCGGAGCTCGCGCTCCAGCGTCGCGGCGATCACCCGCCGGCGCGGGGCCGCGACTTCGGCCTCCTGCGCCAGCCATTCCGCGATGGCGGCGTCGTAGGCCGCGGTGCGGGCGAAGGCCTCCGCGGCGAGCCGGCGGCGGAAGGCGCGCGTCAGGCCGCCGTGGGCCTCGAGTTCGGCCAGCACCGGCGCATAGTCCGTCGGGTCGACCACCACGGCGACGCCTGCGTGGTTCTTCGCCGCGGCGCGGATCATCGCCGGGCCGCCGACGTCGATGGTCTCGACGCAGGTCGCGGCGTCGGCGCCGGCCGCGAGCGTCGCCTCGAACGGGTAGAGGTTGACCACCAGCAGGTCGATGGGGGCGATCGCCTTGCTCTCCAGCGCGGCCATGTGGGCCGGGTCGTCGCGCCGGGCGAGCAGCGCGCCGTGGATCGCGGGGTGCAGCGTCTTCACCCGACCGTCCAGCATCTCGGGAAACTGCGTGATATCGGACACGTCCGTCACCGCGAGACCTTCGGCGCGCAGCGCCGCGGCCGTGCCCCCGGTGGAGATCAGCGCGACGCCGCGGGCGGCGAGGGCGGCGGCGAACGGGGCGAGGCCGGTCTTGTCGGAGACCGAAAGCAGGGCGCGCCGGATCGGCGAAGGCGTCTCGGGCATGTCGCGGGCTCCTTGCGGTCGTGATGACGGAGCGCCGTCTTGGCGCCGCAGCCGCGAAGACGCAACGCCCCCGCGGCGTCAGCCGCGGGCGTTCCCGCCGCCGCGCTCGCGGTGGAGAGACCAGACCACCCGGCCGAAATAGGCTTCGGCGCGGCTCGCGACGACGATCTGTCGCGTCGGACGGGGGCGGCCCGATTCGTCGATCCAGACGCTTTCGACGATGCGCGGCCGCAGGGTCGACGCCCGGAAGGCCCACGCAGGCCCCGACGGCGGCGTGAGGATCACCAGCGCAGGGTCGCGGCCGGGCGCCGCCTCGACGTCCGGCGCGACGTGGAAGCGCACCACGAAGGGCACGCCGCCCGAGTCGGCCGCCGCGTCGAACCGCCGGCGCGCCTCGGCGGTGGGGGCGGCCAGCGTCTCCTCGCCGCGCAGGGTCGCGCCGTCGACGGAGAGGTTCAGCCGGCGCGACACGATCAGACCGAACCGCGCCGCGTAGCCGTCGTGCTCGCCGAGCGCCCAGAGCCCGTCGAGATCGGCGGCCCGCTCGATCGCGACGACCCCGGGCCCATCGACCAGCGGCCGGCCGAAGGCGCGCGCGGCATAGCCGCCCGGCGCGATGCGGGCGAGCGAGACGCCGGCGATCTCCACGCCGGAATGCGCGGCGGTCGCCCGCGCAGCCACGGCCCACTCGCCGCCGGCGAGCCGTCCCGGCCCGACCGAACCGATCAACCGGCGGCGGCCTGCGGCGATCTCGAAGGCCAGCGCGCTCGCCCCCGCCTCGGGCGCGTCTCGCGGCGGCGCCGCCGCGTCCATCAGGACGACCGTGCCGCCGGCCGCCAGCCGATGATAGCCCATGGCGGCCTCGCGCGCCGGCCCGCGCGCGGCGGACCCGGCGAGGGCCAGAGCCTGGTCGAGCGCCATGTCCGCGCCGCCGCCGCCATGGAAGCGCGCGAGCCCGCCGTCGCCGAGGCGCAGCGTGCGGAGCGCCGGCCCGGCGCGCCCGAGCGCGGCCTCATGCCGCGGATCGGCCTCCACGCCCGCCTCGGCGAAGGCGTGCGCCGTCCAGGCGAGCAGATCGAAGGCCTGCGCGAGGTCGTCGGGCTTGCGGGAGGCGACGCCGCCGTCGGCCGCGATCAGCGCCGCTGCGGCTTCGCCCACCGCCTGCGCCGCTCGGGTCGTCGCCCGTCGGCTCGCCTGCGCGGCGAGCGCGCCCAGCGCGAGCCCCGTCGCCGCTTCCAGCCTGCCGAGAGGCGTCCGCGCCTTGCGCCAGCGGGCGTCGAGGAAGGCGTGATGGACGCCGACCACCCGCGCGAGGCGTCTGAGGTCGCGCGGGGCGAGCCGCGCGATGACCGCCGGGGCCGCCGCCAGACGCGCGAGGCGCCGGCCGGCGAGGTCGGGGCGCCAGACGCCGCCCGAGCCGCCGCCGTACCGGCGCATCCAGTCGGACAGCCAGCCGGCGAAGACGGCGGCGACCGGCCGCTCGGCGGCCGCGGCGTCGTCGAGCCACTGGAAGCCGTGCATCGCGTCGCGCCACGCCTCGGAAGGCGGCTGCGCGGCCCAAGGCCCCTGCGCGCCGATGCGCGCCGCCCGCCCGGCGAAACGCGCGGCGCCGCCGGCGACGCGCGCCGCGGCCTCCGCGTCTCCCGGCGTCAGCGGCTCGACGGGGCGCGACAGCGGGGACGGTCGCGCGAAGGCTGCGGCGCGACGCGCCGCCAGCCCGTCGCCGGCGGCGCGCAGGCGCCGGCGTGCGAGCGCGATCGCCGCCGCCGCGTTCCTACCGAGCCCTGACATCGACGACCCCGCCCCCGCACGCCGCGCCGAGATTGGCGGCCCCGCGCCGTCTTGCCAATACGCCGCGCTCTACGCAGCCTTGCGGAAGCGCGCGGCGAAAAACCCGTCGAGGCCGCCGCGCGCGCGCCACAGGTCGGGTCGGGTCCTCAATCGCCCGGCCTCATCGATCAGAGCCGCGTCGCCGACCTCGTCGGCGGCGATCGGCTGGAGCGCGGCGTCAGGCGTCCGGCGGAGGAACGCGTCGGACCGCGCCTCGCCCTCCTCCGGCAACAGCGAGCAGGTGCAGAACACCATCAGCCCGCCCGGCGCCGTCAGCGCCCAGGCGGCGTCCAGCAGACGGTCCTGCAAGGCGGCGAGCGCGCCCACGTCCGAGGCGCGTTTCAGATGCGGCAGGTCGGGGTGGCGGCGGATGGTGCCGGTGGCGGTGCAGGGCGCGTCGAGCAGCACGGCCTCGAAGGGATCGGCGCGCCACGCCAGCGCGTCCGCCACCGCGACCGCCGCCGACAGCCCGGTGCGCGCGAGGTTCTCCGACAGGCGCGCGAGCCGCTCCGCCGAGGCGTCGACCGCCGTCACCCGCGCCCCTGCGGCGGCGAGCTGCAGCGTCTTGCCGCCGGGCGCTGCGCAGAGGTCGAGCGCGCGCCTCGCCCTCACGTCGCCGAGCAGCCGCGCCGGGATCGCCGCGGCGGCGTCCTGCGCCCACCAGGCCCCTTCGGCGTAGCCGGGCGACGTCGTCAGCTGCGCCGGCCGCATCAGGCGCAGCGAGCCGGTCGGCAGCGTCTCCGCCCCGAGCGTGTCCGCCCATCGTCGTGCTTCCGCGGGGTCGCGCAGCGTCAGGTCCACCGGCGCATCCGCCAGCTGCGCGGCGAGGATCGCAGCCGCGGCCTCGCCCCAGGCGGCGCGCAGCGCGTCGGCGAGCCACGCCGGCGCCGTCGCCGCGATCGCCTCGGGCGTGGCGAGCCGGCGCGGCGCGGCGAGCGCGGCCTTGCGCGCCACCGCGTTCACGAGGCCGGCGAGCGGCGCCGAGCGGCGATCCTCCTTGGTCAACCGCACGGCCGCGTCGACCGCGGCATGGGGCGCCGCGCCGAGCGCCCCGACTTCGGCGACGGCGAGCCTCAGCGCGTCGCGGGCCGTCGTCGCCCGCGCGTCCAGCGGTCGGCGCATGAACTCGGCCGCCAGCGCGTCGATCGGCCTGACCCACCGCAGCACCGCCGACGCAAGATCGCCGGCGCGCGCCTTCTCCGGCCCCGACAGCCGCGCAAGCGCCGGGTCGGCCTTCGCGGCGTCGAGACTGCGCGCCTCGTCGAGCACGGCCGCGACCAGCGACAGGGCGGCGCGGCGCGGTTTCAGGCCATGGGGATCGGCGCGGGGCGCGTCGTCGGCCACCTCAGCCCCACGGGCCGCCGGCGTCGCGGCGACCGACGCGCGGCGTGCGCGGCGGCGCGGCGCGGGCGACGGGGGCGGAACCGCCGCCGCCCGCCGCCATGGCCCGCAGCGCGGCGACGCGGTTCTCGGTCGAGGGGTGGGTGGCGAACAGGTTGTCGAACCGCCGTCCCGCCAACGGATTGACGATGAAGAGATGCGCCGACGCCGGGTTGCGCTCGGCGCTCTCCATCTCGACCTGCGCGGCCCGGCCCGAGATCTTGCCCAAGGCCGAGGCGAGCCATAGCGGCTGCCCGCAGATCTCCGCGCCCATCCGGTCGGCCGAATACTCCCGCGTGCGGCTGATCATCATCTGAATCAGCAGCGCGGCCAGCGGCGCGAGGATGATCCCGAGCAGCAGGCCGATCACCCCGAGCCCGTTGTTGCGGTCGCGCCCGCCGCCGAAGATCATGCCCCACTGGGCGATGTTCGCCATCATCGAGATCGCGCCGGCCACCGTCGCGGCGATGGTCATGATCAGCGTGTCGCGGTTCTTGATGTGGGCGAGTTCGTGGGCGATCACGCCGGCCAGCTCCTCCCGCGTCAGCATCCGCATCAGGCCTGTCGTCACGGCCACGGCGGCGTTCGAGGGGTCGCGGCCCGTGGCGAAGGCGTTCGGCTGGTCGGTGTTGATGACGTAGACCGCCGGCATCGGCAGGCCGGCGTTGCGCGACAGGCCCTCGATCATCGCGTAGAGGTCGGGCTGGCCCATACGCGTCGCCGGCTCGGCGTTGTGCATCCTGAGCGCCAGCTTGTCGGAGTTCCACCAGGCGAAGGCGTTCATGCCCACGGCGAAGACAAGCGCGATCAACATGCCCCCTTGCCCGCCGAGCAGGAAACCGGCGCCGACGAACAGCGCCGTCATCGCGGCCAGCAGCATCATCGTCTTCACGGCGTTCATCCGCGGACCTCCGACTTCATGCGCCGCCCCGGCGCTTCGCCTGCCATGTATGGTGATCCGAGGCGACCGCCAAGCGGCGCCCGCGGGCCGAGACGACCCCCGGGCGCGGGGCGGGCCCGGGGGACCGTCCGCGACCGCGTAGTCCCCGATGGGATGCGGCGGAGCGTCAGCCGATCAGGAATATGTGGAGGGCGACAGGCCCGTGGGCGCCGAGCTGCAGCGTCTGGCCGATGTCGGCCGACCGGCTCGGCCCTGTGACGAAGTTCAGCGTCCGCGGGTCGAGCCCGCGCGCGCGCCACGCCGCCCAGAAGTCCTCGAACCCCGCCATGACGTCCGCAGTCGGCAGGGCGACGAAGTGCGTCTCGCCGAGGAACGTCAGCGTCACGGGGTTCATCGGCCCCGAGGCGAGCGCCAGCGTGCCTGTCTCCGCAAGCCCGAACTCGGCGCGCGACAGCGTCGCCGGCTCCTCTAGGCGCCCGACGCCCTCGGTGCGCTCCACCGCGCCCCAGTCGAGCCCCACGAACAGCGGGTCTGCGCCCGTGCGCACCGTGGCGGGCAGGTTGCGGGCGCGAAGCTCCGCCGCCAGCGCGGCCGGCAGGTCGGCGACCGTCGCGATGCGCGCCACCGTTGCGTCGGCCGCGCGCGCCTTGGCCTCGAACAGCTCGAGACGCGCCGCGCCTTCGCTCCGCGCCTGCGCCGGCCTCGGCGCATGCGGGCCGTTCCCGGCGAGGCGCGCGGCGACCGCGGCCTCGCGCCCCTCCGCGCCGCCCGCCGCCTTGCGGACGCGCGCAAGGATCGCCTCGCGCGCGCTCATCGCTCTTTCCACTGCTGCATGAAGGTCTTGGGCGCCGGCGTCGGGAAATCCCGGCTGCGCGTCCACCCGCCGGCGAGCGGCAGGGCGGCGAACCGCCCACGCCCGCGCCCGAGCGCGGCGAGCGCCCGCGCCGCCAGCCCGGTCGCGCGGCGGTAGAGCGCCGGGCGCGCGGCGAAGAAGCCCCAGAACCGCAACCCGTAGCGGCTCGCGGCGGGCGCCAGATGCTTCTCGAACTCGCGCTCGCGCCAGTGGCGCATCATCTTCGGCAGCGGGATCCGCATCGGGCAGACGCTCTCGCACCGCCCGCAGAAGGTCGAGGCGTTCGGCAGCTGCCCGCCTTCCTCCACGCCGATGAGCGACGGCGTCAGCACCGCCCCCATCGGCCCCGGATAGACCCAGCCGTAGGCGTGCCCGCCCACCGCCTGATAGACAGGGCAGTGGTTCATGCAGGCGCCGCAGCGGATGCAGCGCAGCATGTCCTGAAACTCGGTGCCGAGCATCCCCGTGCGGCCGTTGTCGAGCAGCACGACGTGGTATTCCTCCGGCCCGTCCGGGTCCTCCGCCCGCCGCGGGCCGCGCGAGAAGGTCGTGTAGACGCTCATCTCCTGGCCTGTCGCCGACCGCGCCAGCACCCGCAGCACGGTGGCGGCGTCCTCCAGCGTCGGCACGATCTTCTCGATCGAGGCGAGCACGATGTGGACGCGGGGCAGCGACTGGCTGAGGTCGCCGTTGCCCTCGTTCGTCACGATCACGCTCTGGCCGGTCTCGGCGATCAGCATGTTGGCGCCCGTGACGCCGACGTCGGCCTCGAAATACTTCTGGCGCAGCACGGCGCGCGCCTCGGCGAGCATGGTGGGCAGTTCGCTCAGGTCGCGGTCCGCCGGCAGGTGGGCGTGGGTCTTTCGGAACAGCGCGTCGACTTCCGGCACGGTCACATGCACCGCCGGCGCGATGATGTGGGAGGGCGCCTCGCCGCGCAGCTGGATGATGTATTCGCCGAGGTCGGTCTCGACGGCCCTGACCCCGTTCTCCTCGAGATGGGCGTTCAGCCCGATCTCCTCGGAGATCATCGTCTTGCCCTTGTTGACCGTCTTCGCGCCCGCCGCGCGGCAGATGTCGAGCACGATCCGCCGCGCGTCCCCGGCGGTCTCGGCCCAGTGGACGTGGCCGCCGCTCGCTTTCACCTCGGTCTCGTAGCGCTCGAGGTAGAGGTCGAGGTGCGCCAGCGTGTGGTTCTTCAGGTCGCGCGCGGCGTCGCGCAGGCTGTCGAACTCGGGCAGGGCGTCGCGGGCCTTGGCGCGCTTGCCGACGAAGCCCGACTGCGTCGAGCGCATGGCGCGCTGCAGGTTCTCGTTCGCCAGCGCCGCGGTGACGTTCTTCTTGAACTGGCGCGAGGTGGGCTGGTGGGCGGTCATGCGCCCTCTCCGATCGCCGGCCCGTCCGCCATGCCCGCCAGCACTTCGACCACATGCCGCGCCTTCTGCGGCCGGCCTTCGCGGCTGAGTTTCCCGGCCATGTTCATCAGGCACCCCATGTCGCCCGCCAGCACGAGGTCGGCGCCGGTCGCGGCGATGTTTCCGGTCTTGTCGCCGACCATCTTGGTCGAGATGTCGGAGAACTTCACGCAGAACGTGCCGCCGAAGCCGCAGCAGACCTCCGGATCCGTCATCTCGGTCAGCGTCAATCCGTCGACCGAGGCGAGCAGCCGCCGCGGCTGCGCCTTCACGCCGAGGCTGCGCAGACCCGAGCAGCTGTCGTGATAGGTCGCGGTCGTCTCCAGCGTCGCCGCCACCCGCTCGACGCCCAGCACGTCGGTCAGGAACGACACGATCTCCCGCGTCCGCCCCGCCAGCGCCTCGGCGCGCGGCAGCCATGCGGGGTCGTCCCTGAACAACTCCGGATAATCCTTCGCCACCATCGCGGCGCAGGAGCCTGACGGCGCCACCACCCAGTCGTAACCTTCGAAGGCTTCGATGGCGGTGCGCGCGACGCGTTTCGCCGTCTCCCGGTCGCCGGAGTTGTAGGCGGGCTGGCCGCAGCAGCTCTGGCCTTCCGGAACCTCGACCGTGCAGCCCGCCTCCTCCAGCAGCTTCACGGCGGCGAAGCCCACGCGCGGCCGGAACAGGTCGACGAGGCACGTCACGAACAGCGCGACGCGGGGTTTGGGGGCGGGGCCTGTCATGCGACGTTTCCTGTCATGGCCCGGGTGTAGCGCGGACCAGGGCGGCGGGCGAGGGGCGCCGCGTCACACGCCGGCGCCGCCCACCGTCAGCCCGTCGATCAGCAGCGTGGGCTGGCCGACGCCCACGGGCACGCCCTGGCCGTTCTTGCCGCAGGTGCCGATCCCCTCGTCCATCCGCATGTCGTTCCCGATCAGGCGGACGTGGCGCAGCGCCGTCGGCCCGTCGCCGATCAGGGTGGCGCCCTTCAC
>RECW01000213.1 GCA_007693835.1 Paracoccaceae bacterium
AATCGAACACCCGCTCGGCCACGATCATCGGGGCCATCGTCGGCGGCGGCATCGGTCTGATGCTGACCCAGGCGATCCAGACCACCAGCGACTGGGAGAAGGTGACCTATTACATCGTCCTGATCGTGCTGCTGGTGATCAGCATGGACAACCTGTCCGCCTGGCTGCGCCGAAAGCTCATCAAGGGCGACGGCGCCGGCCGCTGATCGCCCCGCCATGCCGCGACTCTCGCCCGACGCGCCGCTGATCCACGCCGACTGCGAGATCGAGAACAGCCGCTTCGGCGCCTTCTGCGAAGTCGGGCGCGGCAGCCGCGTGCTCAACAGCGACTTCGGCGCCTACGCCTACTGCGACCGCTACGCCGACATCGCCAACTGCATGGTGGGCCGCTTCGCCAACATCGCCGCCTTCACCCGGATCGGGCCGACCGACCATCCGATGACGCGCGCCGCTCAGCATCACTTCCGCTATCGCTCCGCGCGCTACTGGGACGACGCGGAAGACGACGCGGCCTTCTTCGCCGCTCGGGCCGCCCGCCGCTGCGACCTCGGGCACGACTGCTGGATCGGCCACGGCGCCATCGTGCGCCCCGAGGTGACGGTGGGCGTGGGCGCGGTGGTCGCCGCGGGGGCCGTGGTCACGCGCGACGTGGCGCCGTTCGTCATCGTCGCCGGCGCGCCGGCGAAGCCGATCCGCGCGCGCTTTCCCGCGCCTGTCGCAGAGCGGCTGTTGCGGCTCGCGTGGTGGGACTGGGACCATGACCGCCTGCGCGCCGCCCTGCCGGACTTCCGGGCCCTCGACGCCGAAGCCTTCCTCGACAGGCATGGCGGTTGAGCGCGGGGTCAGCCGGTCTCGACGACCAGCTGCACGCGCGCGCCGGCGAACCAGCTGCGCCCGTACTCCACCGGCCGCCCGTCGACGTCGACGTTGATCGCGACGCTCCGCAGCACCGGCGCGCCCTCGGGCAGCAGCAGATGGCGCGCGCAGACCGCATCCGCGGCCTCGGCGGTCAGGCGTGTCGAGCGGCGGGTGTAGTCGTCGACCCCGACGCGCGCCAGCGCCGCCGTGATCGAGCGCGTCTCCGCCAGCGCCGCCTTGAGCGCCGGGAAGCGGTCCGCGCCGAAAACCGAGCGGAACACCGCGATGGGCGCGCCGTCCGCGAGGTTCACGCCGTCGCAGACATGCACCGGCGCGCCGGGCGCCAGCCCCAGCGCCTCGGCTTCCTCGGCGTCGGCCGCCCGCGTCTCGAGACCGAGGATGCGCCGCTCCGGCGCCCGCCCGGCGTCCAGAAGATTCTGGCGAAACCGCGTGCGCGGGCCGAGCTTGTAGTCGGTCGGCTTCGCCGTGACGAAGACGCCGGCGCCGCGTCGGGGATGCACGAACCCCGCCTCCGCCAGCGCCGCCAGCGCCCGCCGCACGGTGTGCCGATTGACCCCGAAGCGGGCCGAGAGCGCCGCCTCGCTCGGCAGCCTGTCGCCCGGCCGGTAGCGCCCGGCGGCGAGGTCCGCCTCCAGGTCGGCGCGGATGCGGGTCCAGACAGCAGCGTCGGCCATGTCGCGAAAACTTCACCCCGGCAGGGTTGCGCGCTGCGGCGGCGCTCGGATACCTGTCTAGTTGTATAGAAGCTCGCCGAGAGACGTCCAGCGTGGATCGACCGACCGAAGACGACGCGGCGCGGCGCGACTGGATGGGCCTTCTGGCGCGGGCGCCGGCCGAGGCGCTCCAGAAGCTCTGGGGCGACGCCGGGGCGACGCCGCGGTTTTCATGGCTGCGCCCGCCCGAGACCGGCGCCGTGATGGTCCGCGGCCGCGCGGGCGGCGTCGGCGCGGTCTTCAACCTCGGCGAGATGACGGTGACGCGGGCGAGCCTTGCGCTCGACTGCGGCGCGGTCGGCCATGCATGGGTGCAAGGGCGCGACCGCCGCAAGGCGGAGATCGCGGCGCTGGTCGACGCCCTGATGCAGACCGCCGCCGCCCCGCGCCTGCGCGCGCAGGTGCTGGCGCCGCTGGCCGAGGCCGAGCGCGCGCGCCGCGACGCGCGGGCGCGCAAGGCGGCGGCGACGCAGGTCGCCTTCTTCACCATGGCGCGGGGCGACGCATGACCCATGGGCTGACAGGCGGCTTCGCCGCGCCGGCGGTCGAGGCGGCGGCCACCTTCCGCGCCGTCCTTCAGGCCATGGCGCGGCCCGGACGCATCGAGCGGGTTCGCGGCGCCGCGCCGCCGCCGCCCTGCTCGCCTGCGGCGGGGGCCGTGCTGCTGACGCTGGTCGACGCCGACACGCCGCTGCATCTCGCCGGCCGGCACGACGGGGAGGCGCTGCGCGCCTGGGCGCGGTTCCACACCGGCGCGCCGCTGGTCGGGCCAGGCGAGGCGGCCTTCGCGCTCGGCGAGTGGGCGGCGCTCGGGCCGCTCGACGCCTACCGGCAGGGGACGCCGGAGCATCCCGACCGTTCCGCCACGCTGATCGTCGAGACGGCCCGGCTCGCGCCCGCGGGCGCGCGGCTCACCGGCCCCGGCGTCCGCGACGTCGCGGCCCTGTCGCTGCCCGAGATCGCGGCCTTCGCCCGGAACGCCGCGCGCTTTCCGCTCGGTCTCGACTTCATCCTGACGGCGGGCGATCGGCTGGCGGCGCTCCCGCGCAGCGCCCGGGTGGAGGCGGGCTGATGTATGTGGCGACCAAGGGCGGCGAGCGGGCGATCGGCGCCGCCCACGCCTGGCTCGCGGAGGAGCGGCGCGGCGACCCGGCGACGCCCGCGCTGACGGTCGCGCAAATCCGCGAGCAGATGACGCTGGCGGTGGCGCGGGTGATGGCCGAGGGCGCGCTCTACGACCCCGACTTGGCGGCGCTGGCGCTGAAGCAGGCGCGCGGCGACGCGGTCGAGGCCGCCTTCCTGATCCGCGCCTACCGCACCACCCTGCCGCGCCTCGGCGCGAGCCTCGCCCTGGACACCGCCGCCATGGCCTGCGACCGGCGCATCAGCGCGATCTTCAAGGACCTGCCGGGCGGGCAGACGCTCGGCCCGACCTTCGACTACACCCACCGCCTGCTCGATTTCGCGCTGGCGGCCGAGGACGCGCCGCCGCCGCCCGCCGCGCCCGAAGCGCCGCCGGCGTCGAGCCCCGCTCCCCGCGCCGCCGCGATCCTCGACCGCGAGGGCGTGCTCCAGCCCGAGCCCGAAGGCGCGGACACGCCCCCCGATCTCACGCGGGCGCCGCTGGAATTGCCCGCCGACCGCGCGCTGCGGCTGCAGGCGCTGGCGCGGGGCGACGAGGGGTTCCTGCTCGCGCTCGCCTACTCCTCGCAGCGCGGCTACGGGCGGAACCACCCCTTCGTCGGCGAGTTGCGCGTCGGCGCGGCGGCGGTCGAGGTCGAGATCCCCGAGCTCGGCTTCGCCGTCGCGATCGGGGAAGTGGCGCTCACCGAGTGCGAGACGATCAACCAGTTCGCGGGCTCGACGACCGAGCCCGCCCAGTTCACCCGCGGCTACGGCCTCGTCCTCGGCTGCAACGAGCGCAAGGCGATCTCGATGGCGCTGGTCGACCGGGCGCTGCGGGCGCGCGAGCTTGGCGAGGCGGACGCCGACGCCCCGGCGCAGGACGAGGAGTTCGTGCTCAGCCATTGCGACAACGTGCAGGCGAGCGGCTTCCTCGAACACATCAAGCTGCCCCACCACGTCGACTTCCAGGCGGAGCTCGAACTGGTGCGCCGCCTGCGCGCCGAGGCGACGGCGGCGCAGGCCGCCGCGTCGTCGGAGGCCGCGGGATGACGCCCGACGACGCCGACTACACCTTCGCCTATCTCGACGAGGCGACGAAGCGCATGATCCGCCGCGCCGTGCTGAAGGCCGTGGCCATCCCCGGGTATCAGACGCCCTTTGCGAGCCGCGAGATGCCGATGCCCTACGGCTGGGGCACCGGCGGCGTGCAGCTGACGGCCGCCTGCCTGACGCCGGACGACGTGCTGAAGGTGATCGACCAGGGGGCCGACGACACGACGAACGCCGTCTCGATCCGCGCCTTCTTCGCGAAGGTGGCGGGCGTGGCGACCACCGAGTCCACCCGCGAGGCGACGATCATCCAGACCCGCCACCGCATCCCCGAGACGCCGCTGACCGAGGACCAGATCATGGTCTTCCAGGTGCCGATCCCCGAACCGCTGCGCTTCCTCGAACCGCGCGAGACAGAGACGCGGCGCATGCACGCGCTCGCGGATTACGGGCTGATGCAGGTGCGGCTCTATGAAGACGTCGCGCGCCACGGCGCCGTGACCCTCGCCTACGCCTATCCGGTCCGGGTGGCGGGGCGCTACGTGATGGATCCCTCGCCGATCCCGCGCTTCGACAACCCCAAACTCGACCGCTCGCCCGCGCTGATGCTGTTCGGCGCCGGGCGCGAGCAGCGCATCTACGCCCTGCCGCCCTGGACGCGGGTCGAGAGCCTCGACTTCGAGGACCATCCCTTCGAGGCCTCCAAACCCGACCGCCCCTGCGCCCTCTGCGGCGCCGAGGACAGCTATCTCGATGAGGTGATCGTCGACGACGCGGGCGGGCGGATGTTCGTCTGCTCCGACACCGACCATTGCGCCAACCGTCGCGCCGCGGGCGCGCAGGCTTCCGCGCCGTGACGGTCTCGACAGCGGAGATGGCGCAAGCCCGCGTCCGCGCCGACGCCGAGGCGCGCGCGCCGCTGCTGGAAGTCGCCGGCCTCACCCGCCGCTACGGCGCGCGCATCGGCTGCGCCGACATCGGCTTCGACCTCTGGCCGGGCGAAGTTCTCGGCGTGGTCGGCGAGAGCGGCTCGGGAAAGTCGACGCTGCTCGCCTGCCTCGCCGGCCATCTCGCGCCGGACGCCGGCCGCGTGCTCTGGCGCGACCGCGACGGCCGGGCGCGCGACGTCCTCGCCATCCCCGAGCCGGAGCGGCGGCTGCTCGCCCGCACCGACTGGGCCTTCGTGCGCCAGAACCCGCGCGACGGGCTGCGCATGGGCGTCAGCGCGGGCGGCAACATCGGCGAGCGGCTGATGGCGGGCGGCGCGCGCCATTACGGGCGGATCCGCGGCGCCGCGGCCGACTGGCTGGCGCGGGTCGAGATCGACGCCGGCCGCATCGACGACACGCCGCGCGCCTTCTCGGGCGGCATGCAGCAGCGGTTGCAGATCGCGCGCAACCTCGTCAGCGGGCCGCGGCTCGTGCTGATGGACGAGCCGACCGGCGGCCTCGACGTCAGCGTGCAGGCGCGGCTGCTCGACCTGCTGCGCGGGCTGGTCCGCGAGATGGGCCTCTCGGCGATCGTCGTCACGCACGATCTCGCCGTCGCGCGGCTGCTCGCGCACCGGCTGATGGTGATGAAGGACGGCCGGGTGGTCGAGACCGGCCTGACCGACCAGGTGCTCGACGATCCGCAGCACGCCTACACGCAGCTTCTCGTCAGTTCGGCGCTCCGGCTGTGACGCGCGCCGTCTCCGAGCGGCCGGCCGGGGCCGGGATGATCGCGGTCCGCGCCGTCGCCAAGCGATTCACGCTCCACAATCAGGGCGGGGCCGTCATCGAGGCGCTCCGCGGCGCGGCTCTCGATGTCCGGGCGGGCGAGTGCGTCGCCCTGACAGGCGCTTCCGGCGCAGGCAAGTCGACGCTGATGCGGATGATCTGGGGCGACTACCGCATCGGGGCGGGGTCGATCCGGGTGGCGGGGGTGGAGTTGGCCGGGGCCGATCCGCGCACGGTGCTCGCGCTGCGGCGCGACCGGATCGGCCATGTCAGCCAGTTCCTGCGCGTGGTGCCCCGCGTGCCGGCGCGCGACGTCGTGGCCGAGCCGCTGCTCGCGCTCGGCGCCCCGCGCGAGGCGGCGCGCGCCCGCGCCGAGGCGCTGCTCGCGCGGCTGAACATCCCGCCGGCGCTCTGGGGCCTGTCGCCCACGACCTTCTCCGGCGGGGAGCAGCAACGGGTGAACGTCGCCCGCGGCTTCGTCCATCCCTTCCCCGTTCTGCTGCTGGACGAGCCCACCGCGAGCCTCGACGGCGCCAACCGCGCCACGGTGCTCGATCTGATCCGCGAGGCGAAGGCGCGCGGCGCGGCGATCCTCGGCATCTTTCACGACGCCGACGCGCGGGCGCAGGTCTGCGATCGCGACGTCGACGTGGGCGCCTTCAGGCCATGAGCGGACCCGCGCGGATCGGCGGACGTCTGCCGGTCCGCGCCTGTCGACGCGCCACGGTGGACAGGGGAGGGGCCGCTGCGCGCCCTCAGGGGTTCGCAGCGGCCGGTCAGCGCCATCACCGGCCGGGCGAAAGGGCCAGGCGCGGGGCCAAGCGCACGGGATCCCGGCCAGGGGTCGCAGCGCAGGGTTCGGCTTGTCGGGCGGCGTCCATCCACGCGGCGCGGCGTCGGGTTCGGGGTCCAAGCTGTACGCGGCAGCGACAGCGCACGCCGCGAAGGCGGCTGGCAGACAAGACCGGCGCCGCCGCAACCATATCCGCCGCCCGAAGCGTCGATTGGCGTCCATGCCCGGCCAACAAGGCGCAGGGGCGTCGGCGATTGGTTCGCCACGCTCAACCTCGCACGCCCAGAGATATAGGCCCGAGGCGGGTGCGGACGCGTCGTCCATGACCGTCGATGCGCCCGACGCGGCAACCCCCGATGGACAAGCGGCGACGCCGTCCTCTTCTAACCCGATAGCCCAAGCCGCCTCAGTCAGCGTGGCGGCGACTGCGATGATCGCGACCGCAGAGCATCAGGTCGGCGTCGCGGGGCGTCTGTGGCGGGTGTCGATCACGATGCCTCCGGTCCGTATCGAGCGGCAAGATCGATGACCTCACCCGACGAGGCCGAACGCCTGCATCGCCACGCCGAGGGCCGCCATCACGCCGACCACCCGCATCATCGGCTGGCGCAGCCCGAACAGCAGGACGAAGGCCAGAACGGTGAGCCCGGCCGCCGCGACGTCGAGCGCCGTCCCGTCCACCACCGGCCAGCGCAGCGGCGCGCCGCCGGCGAAGGCGACCTCGCCGAACAGGACGTTGAGCGCGAACCACGCCGCGACGAACCCGATCACGCCCACCACCGCAGCCGTCACCGCGCGCAGCGCCCCGGCGAGGCGCCGGGCGCCGCGCAGCTCCTCGATGAACGGGGCGCCGGCGAAGATCCACAGGAAGGACGGCGCGAAGGTGGCCCAGACCGCCATGCCGGCCCCCAGCGCCGCGAGGCCGAGCCCGCCTTGCGCGGCGCCGCCCAGAAAACCCACGAACTGGTTGACAAGGATGGTCGGGCCGGGCGTGGTCTCGGCGAGGCCGAGCCCGTCGATCATCTGCCCCGGCGTCACCCAGCCTGCGCTCACCGCCTCCTGGCTCAGCCACGCCAGCACGGCGTAGGCGCCGCCGAAGGTCAGCACCGCGAGCTTGGAGAAGAACAGCCCCAGATCGACCAGCAGGCTGTCCGGCCCCGCGACCGCCGCCGCAAGCCCGATCGGCGCCCACCAGGCCGCGAGGCAAAGCCCGGCCGTCAGCAGGGCGCGGCGCGTCCGGCCCGGCTGCGCGTCGGCGGACGCGGCGGCCTGCGCGCCGCCCGAGGCCGCCTCGGCCACATAGCCGATCAGCCCCGCCCCCAGCACCACCAGCGGAAACGGCGCCTCGGAGAAGGTCATCAGCACGAAGGCGACCACGGCGATCGCGACGGGCAGCGCGCCCTTCAGGCCCTTCGCGGCGATCTTCAGCAGCGCCTGCGCGACGATGGCGAGCACCGCGGCCTTGATCCCGAAGAACAGCCCGTCGACCAGCGTCAGCCCGGTCCCGAGGACATAGAGCATCCCGAGGCCGGTCATGATCAGCGCGCCGGGCAGCACGAAGAGCACCCCGCTGATCAGGCCCCCGCGGACGCCATGGATGCGCCAGCCGATGTAGGTCGCGAGTTGCTGCGCCTCCGGCCCCGGCAGCAGCATGCAGTAGTTGAGCGCGTGCAGGAACCGCGCCTCGTCGAGCCAGCGTTTCTCGTCGACGACGATCCGGTGCATCATCGCGATCTGGCCCGCGGCGCCGCCGAAGGAGAGAAAGCCGATCTTCAGGAAGGTCGTGAACAGGTCGGCGAGCGTCGGCGCATCCACGCGCGTGTCGACCTTGCCGATCTCAGCCTCGCCAGCGATCGCCATCGTGATCCGTCTCCCTTTGGGCTCAACGCATGATCTGGACGTCGACCGTTGCGAGTCACGCGGCGGCTATTCCGTCTGCGTTCGCCGCTGCATGGCGTGGCGGCGGGCGATCGCCGCATCCATCGGCCATGGGCCGGCGCCCGCGATCGACAGGAACAAGAGGCCAGGCAGCATGGCCATATCGATCCGGGCGGCATGCTGGGCAGGCCAGAAACCAGTGCGACCCATGCCGTCTGTGAAGCGGAAGAGCCACGCATCGGCGCCGACGAGTATTGCGGCCTTGGTTGAGACCAGCGCTACGAGGGTCACCGCGATCAGCGGCATTGAGGCGAGGCGGGTATGCCGCCCAGGCGCTATCAGGGCGCCGCAAAGCAGTTCGAGAAACCCGACCGACAAGCGGGCGACACCGGGCGACGGCATCCCGATCGCCGCGAGGCGCCCGGCGCAGAGAAAATCGGGAAAGATGAACTTCCGCACACCTTCTGGGACAAAAACCGCCAAGCCTATGGCGGCGCGGATCAGGACCGTCGACCGCGGGGCGCCAGTCGCCGACAGCGAAGCTCTGTGCGGAAAGCGCGGGGCGGCGGCGACCAGCGTGCCGGACATGGTCATCTCTCTCATTGACCGAGGTTGGCGGAGCGCAGGGGTATCGGCTCCGGCGCAGCTTCCGGTCGGCGGGAGCGCAGCCGCGTCGCCACCGACGCGGAGAAACTGGTTCGGAACCGATGCGGCCACCACGCTCCCGTCGCCTCCCGATCGCATGCTCGGACAGGGCTCGCGCGACAAGCTCGTCGCGGGAGCGGCCCGGGTGGGTGATCGGCCAGCCGCAGG
>RECW01000163.1 GCA_007693835.1 Paracoccaceae bacterium
GGAGTGCTGTCGAGCAGCTTTACGGGGTTGGATATCGACATGATGTACCCCTCGGAAATTGGGTGCACCCTCTTTGAGCAGACCATGTTTGGACTGGCCAATCTGGGGTCCTGCCCCAGCCTGACCCTCTACTTTCCGGCGCCGTCAAGCCTGAACCCGGGCTTGGCGGGCATTCCGATCCCGGAGGAATTCAGGGTTCTCGGCCAGGCTGCGTCGCCGGCCGTCGTTCCTTTGCCGGCATCCATCTTCTTCCTCGGCGGCGGGCTTGCAGCACTCGGCGCGCTGGATGCGGCGAACCGGCGGCGTTCGAGAACGGCGGCCAGGACCGCCTGAAGCTTTCCGGATCGCCCCCGCCCGGATACGCCGTGCATGACGCATCCTCCTCGACCCTCTCGGGACGGCTGTGTCGCGAAAAGGCCGAGTGGGGATCCGTCTCCCGAGGCCGACAAGGCGGCGCGTCTGCATGAGCAGATCCCGTCCGGCCAGACCGGGGATCGGCCGGCCTGCGCCGAGGCCCGCGAGCCGCGCGGCTCCCGGACGATCCGGTTCGGTCCGGACATGGTCTGGGCGCCGCCGCCGGCCGGCGAGCGAGGCGGGACGCCGCAGTATGGCGATGCCGCAGCCCGGACATGCCCGTGGCTGCCGGTCCTCTTCGGCATGGCCCTTCGGCTGATCACGGGCCTCGTCGAGAACGTTCTGCGGGGTCGGGCTCTACTGATCCGCGGCGGACTTCAGGTGTGTCCGGTAGAGAGCCGCGCGCTCGGTGAAGCGACAGGTCAGACCGCGCGCAGGGTGGAGATAGGGCGACCCGTCGTCGTTCGCCGGGCGAAGCCTCACTCGTCGGGCCGGCGCATCGCGAAAACCTCCGCGACGCGCGTGTAATCCATGTAGCCGAGGCGGGCGAGCGGCTGGAAGGCGGTCACGTCGAAGCGCCCGTCGCGCAGGCAGTCGTCGCGCATGTGCACGCCGACGACTTCGCCGAACACGACATGGTTCGCCTCGCCCGGCAGCCGCACGATCTGCGTCAGCCGGCATTCGAGGGCGGCGGGCGCTCCGGCGACGCGGGCGCAGGGGATGGTCTCGCAGGACAGCCGGTCGAGGCCCGCGGCCTCGAACTCGTCGACGTCGCGGCCGAAGCCCTCGGAGGTGGCGTTCATCGCGTCGCGCATCGCGTATTCCACGACGTTCACGCAGAACACGCCTGTCTCGCGGATGTTCGCCACGCTGTCCTTGGTGTCGCCGCGGTCGGGCTTGGCCGCGGTCGAGGCGAACATCACCTGGGGCGGCGTGTAGGCGACGGCGTTGAAGAAGGAGTAGGGGGCGAGGTTGTCGCGCCCGTCCGCGCCGCGGGTCGAGATCCAGCCGATGGGGCGGGGCGAGACGATGGCGTTGAACGGGTTGCGCGGCAGGCCGTGGTCGTCGAGGCCGGGGCGGTAGAACAAGGCGACGCTCCTTCGCTGGTCGCGCCGCCTCTACAGGACCGGGCCGCGCGCGGGCAAGCGCGGCCCGGCGCGCGATCAGATCGCGGTGGCGAGCTCCATCGCCGCGTCGCCGAAGCGGTGCTCGAGCCGCTTCTTCATTTTCCGCAGCGCCTGCGCCTCGAGCTGGCGGACGCGCTCCTTCGACAGGCCGAGCTTGCCGCCGAGGCTCTCCAGCGTCTCGGGCTCGTCGGCGAGCTTGCGGGCGGCGATGATCATGCGCTCGCGGTCGGTCAGCGCGCCGAGGGCGTCGACCAGCCACTTGCGCGCGGTCGTGATGTCGCTGTCGCGGCTCACGCGCTCGTCGGGGCCCGGGCCCTCGTCCTCCAGCGTCTCGACCCACTCGCGGCCCTCGTCGCCGGCCTGCAGCGCGTTGAGCGAGAAGTCGGAGCCTGCGAGCCGCGCCTCCATCATCTCGACGTCGCGCAGCGGGCAGCCGAGCTCCTCGGCGATCTCGCGGCGGATTTCGGCGGCGGTGGCGGGGTCGCCGTCGTTCTCGTGCTCGCGCTCCAGCTTGGCGCGGACGCGGCGCATGTTGAAGAAAAGCGATTTCTGCGAGGAGGTCGAGCCGGTGCGCACCAGCGACCAGTTGCGCATCACGTAGTCCTGTATCGACGCCTTGATCCACCACACCGCGTAGGTCGAGAAGCGCACGCCGCGGTCGGGGTCGAACTTCGAGGCCGCCTTCATCAGCCCGACGCCGGCCTCCTGGATCAGGTCGTTCATCGAGGCGCCGTAGCGGCGATACTTGGCCGCCATCGAGATGGCGAGGCGCATGTAGGCGGTGACGAGGCGGTGCAGCGCCTGCTCGTCGCCGTGGTCGCGCCACGCCCGCGCGAGGGCCAGTTCGGTCTCGGCGTCGAGGAGTTCCGCCGACATCGCCTTGTGCGCCACCGAGCCCACCGTCCGCGTCATGCCGTTGCTCATGCGAGGCTCCGTTTCCCTGTTGCATCGCGGCTGCGCCGCCGTTCTGATCAAGGCTACGACATGCGACCAAAGTCGGATCACCCCTTGACGCAGGAAACAGTCTGTTCGCTCGCGCCCCGGTTCGGACGGGCGCTGGTCCTCGGCGGCGCCCGCTCGGGAAAAAGCCGCGCGGCCGAGGACTTGGCGCGCGCCGCGGGCGGGCCGCGGGTCTACGTCGCGACGGCGCAGGCGTGGGACGCGGAGATGGCCGACCGCATCGCCCGCCACCGCGCGGACCGCGGCGCGGGCTGGGAGACGGTCGAAGCGCCGCGCGCGCTGATTCCCGCGCTGCGGGCGGCCGACTGCGCGGGCGCCGTGATCCTGGTCGACTGCCTCACGCTCTGGCTGACGAACGTCATGCTGGCCGAGGAGGACGTCGAGGCGGCGGGGGCGGGGCTGGTCGCGGCGCTGCCCACGCTCGCGGCGCGGCTGATCTTCGTCTCGAACGAGGTCGGCATGGGAATCGTGCCGGACACGCCGCTCGGGCGGCGGTTCCGCGACGCGCAGGGGCGGCTCAACCAGCGGATGGCGGCGGCGTGCGACACGGTGCTGTTCGTCGCCGCCGGCCTGCCGCTCACGCTGAAGCGGCCATGACGGCGCTGCGGTGGTGGTGGGTGCGCCATGCGCCGACCGGCGCGCCCGGCGTGATCGGCTGGACCGACGCGCCGGCCGACCTGTCGGACCGCGCCGCGCTCGACGCGCTGGCGGCGGCGCTGCCCCATGCGCCGGTGGTGTCCTCCGACCTCTCCCGCGCCGTCGCCACCGCCGACCGGATCGCAGGCCTTCGCCCGCGCCTCGGCGCCGAGCCGGCCCTGCGCGAGATGCGCTTCGGCGCGTGGGAGGGGCTGCCGGCGGCCGCCATCGCCGAACGCTGGCCCGAGGAGAGCCGCCGCTTCTGGGCCGAGCCCGGCGCGCACGCGGCGCCTGACGGCGAGAGCTTCGACGACCTCGCCGCGCGCGTCGGCGCGGCGGTCGAGGGGCTGAACGCGCGGCTGGGCTCCGGCGACGTCATCGCGGTGGCGCACATGGGCGTGGTCATGGCGGCGCTGGCGCGGGCGCTCGGGCTGTCGGCGCGGCAGGCGATGGCGTTCAGGATCGACACGCTGTCGGTCACCCGGCTCGACTGGCTGCCTGACGCCCGCGCCTGGCGGGTCGAGGCGGTCAACCGCCGTTACGGGGCCAGCGGATAGGTCGCGACCGCCGTGTAGCTCGGCCCGCGCCGGCCGAGATCGGAGCGGTAGAGCGCGAAGGCGTCGACATCGAAGGGGCCCGCGAGGAACGCCGACCGCGCCGCGAGGAGGCGCGCCGCCTCCGTGGCCGAGACCTCGCCCGGCGCCACGCGGGTCAGCGTGACGTGCGGCGTGAACTTCTCGGCCGGCAGCGCCAGCCCGGCGGCGCGCCCCGCCTGCCGGACCTTGGCCGCAAGCCGCTCCAGCGCCGGCTCGGGCCGCACGGTGGCGTAGAGGGCGCGCGGTTTGGCGCCGCCGAACGCGCCCACGCCGTCGAGCGTCAGCGCGAAGCGCGGCGCGGCGACGCCTTCCAGCGCCGCGTGCAGGTCGCGCGCCGTCGCCTCGTCCACCTCGCCGAAGAAGGCGAGGGTGAGGTGCAGGTTCTCTGGCGGCGGCGGACGGCCGGGCAGACCCCGTTGCAGCGCCTCGACCCGCGCCGCCACCGCCCCCGGCAAGGCCAGCGCGGCGAACAGCCGGATCATTCCGCCCGCGTCGCCGCGACCAGTTCGAGCGCGAGCGGCCCGAGCCGCTCGACGATCACCGCCACGCCGTCCGCGTTGGGGTGCAGCCCGTCGGACTGCCAGAGCGACCGGTCGTCCTGCACGCCGTCGAGAAAGAACGGGTCGAAGAGGGCGCCGTGCCGCTCGGCGAGGTCGGGATACATGGCGTCGAAGGCGCGCTTCCAGTCGGCCCCGTAATTCAGCGGCGCCTGCATCCCCGAGAGCAGCACCGGCAGGCCTCGCGCGCCCGCTTCGGCGAGAATCGCGTCCAGATTCTCACGCGACGACTCGGGGTCGATCCCCCGCAGCAGGTCGTTGCCGCCGAGCGCCACGATCAGCGCGTCGGCGCCTTCCTGCAGCGACCACTCCAGCCGCGCGAGCCCGCCGGCGGTGGTGTCGCCCGAGACGCCGGCGTTGATCACCCGCGCCTCCGGCGCGCCGTTCTCGCGCAGCCACGTCTCAAGTTGCACGGGGAACGCCTCCTCCGGCGGCAGGCCGTAACCGTGGGTGAGGCTGTCGCCGAGCGCCACGATGCGCACTTCGTCGGCCGCGGCCAGCGGGGCGGCGAGCAGCGCGCAGGCGAGCCCGAGGTTGCGCATGGTGGGGCCCGCGCCATATCGCAGCGCAAGAACACCCGAACGGACGAGGCCCATGAGCGACCCGGTCATCGACATGCGCGACGTGCGCCTCACGCTCTCCAGCCGCGCCGGAGACGTGGAGATCCTCCGCGGCGCCGACCTGTCGGTCGCGCCCGGCGAGACGGTGGGGGTGGTCGGACCCAGCGGTTCGGGCAAGTCGTCGCTCCTCATGATCATGGGCGGCCTCGAACGCGCCACCGGCGGCGTGGTGCGGGCGCTCGGCCGCGACCTGACGGCGATGGGCGAGGACGCGCTCGCCCGCTTTCGTCTCGCCCATATGGGCGTCGTTTTCCAGTCGTTCCACCTCATCCCGACGATGACCGCGCTGGAGAACGTCGCCGCGCCGCTCGAGCTCGCCGGCGACCGCGACGCCTTCGACAAGGCCGAGGCGGAGCTTCGGGCCGTCGGCCTCGGCGCGCGGATCGACCATTATCCGGCGCAGCTTTCGGGCGGCGAGCAGCAGCGCGTGGCGCTGGCCCGCGCCGTGGCGCCGCGGCCCGAAATCCTGCTCGCCGACGAGCCGACCGGCAACCTCGACGAGGCCACCGGCGCCTCGATCACCGACCTGCTGTTCGACTTGCGCGACCGCCACGGCGCGACGCTGGTGATGGTCACGCACGCCCCGGAACTCGCCACCCGCTGCGACCGGGTTGTGCGGATGCGCGACGGGCGCACCGAATGCGACGGCCGCGCCGTGGCCGAGGCGGCCGAGTGATGCGGCTCGGTCTCGCCGCCCGCTTCGCCGCGCGCGAGCTGCGCGGCGGGCTGAAGGGCTTTCGGGTCTTCCTCGTCTGCCTCGCCCTCGGCGTCGGCGCGGTCGCCGCCGTCGGGTCGGTGCGCACCGCGATCTCGGCGGGTCTGAGCCAGGAGGGGCGCGCCATCCTCGGCGGCGACGCCGAACTCGCGTTCACCTACCGCGGGCCGACCGAGGCCGAGCGGGCGTGGTTCGAAGGCGTGGCGACCCGCGTCTCGGAGACGGTCGACTTCCGCTCGATGGCCGTCGCCGTCGACCCCGAGACCGGCGCGCCCGAACGGGGGCTGACGCAGGTGCGCGGCGTCGACGGCGCCTATCCGCTGGTCGGCGAAGTGGTCCTCGACCCCGCGATCCCGCTCGCCGAGGCGCTGGGCCCGCGCGACGGCCGCTTCGGCGTGGTGGTCGAGCCCCTGCTGGCCGAGCGCCTCGGCCTCGGCGTGGGCGATACGCTGAGACTCGGCGACGCCGAGTACGAACTTCGGGCGAAACTGCTGCGCGCGCCGGACGCGACCGCCGCGGGCCTGGGGCTCGGCCCGCGCACCATCGTGCTGACCGAAGGTCTCGCCGACGCCGGGCTGCTCGCGCCCGGCACGCTCTACGAGACCCAGGTGCGCCTCGAACTGCCGGCGGACGCCGATCTGACCGCGCTCCGCGCCGATCTCACCGCCGGCTTTCCCGACGCCGGGATACGCTGGCGCGACCGCACCCGCGCCGCGCCCGGCGTCGAGCGCTTCGTCGAGCGCATCGGCGCCTTCCTCGTGCTGGTCGGCCTGGCGGCGCTCGCCGTCGGCGGCGTCGGCGTCTCGGCGGCCGTGCGCAGCTACCTGGAGGAGAAGACCGCCACCATCGCCACGCTGAAGACCATCGGGGCCACGGGCGGGGAGATCTTCGCGGTCTACCTGATGCAGATCGGGGCGCTGGCGCTGCTCGGCGTCGGCGCGGGGCTGGTCCTCGGCGGCGCGCTGCCGGCGATCCTCGGGCCGATGTTCGCCGACCGCCTGCCTGTGCCCGCGCTCTTCGCCGTCTATCCGCGCCCGATGGCCGAAGCCGCGCTCTACGGTCTGCTCACCGCGCTCCTGTTCGCGCTCTGGCCGCTTGCGCGGGCGCGCGAGGTGCGCGCCGCCGCCCTGTTCCGCGACGTCGCCGCCCCGACCCGCGCCTGGCCCGCGCCGCGGTATCTCGCGCTGATCGGCGGCTGCGCCGTCGTGCTGGCGGGGGCCGCCGTCGCGCTCTCGGGCGCGGCGTTGTTCGCGGCGTGGTTCGTGGTCGGCGTCGTCGCGGCGCTCGGCGCCTTGTGGTTGACGGCGCTGGCCGTGCGGCGGCTCTCGGCGGCGCTGGCGCGCAGCCGGATGATGCGCGGGCGCCCGGCGCTCCGCCTCGCCTTCGCCGCGGTGGGGGGGCCGGGCGGCGAGACGCTGGGGGCGGTGCTCTCGCTCGGCCTCGGCCTCACGGTGCTCGCCGCCATCGGGCAGGTCGACCACAACATGCGCGCCCTCATCGACGGCGACCTGCCCGAACGCAGCCCCGCCTTCTTCTTCGTCGACATCCAGAACGCCCAGCTCGACCCCTTCGTCGCCCGCGCCGAAGCGGCGGGCGGCGTCGAGAAGATCGAGACCGCCCCGATGCTGCGCGGCGTCATCACCAAGCTGAACGGCGTGCCGGCGCGCGAGGCGCGCATCGACCCGAACGCCGCATGGGTGCTGCGTGGCGATCGCGGCGTCTCCTACGCCGCCGCGCCCCCCGCCGGGGCCGTGCTGACCGAAGGCGCGTGGTGGCCCGAGGACCACGACGGCGAGCCGCTGGTGTCGTTCTCCGACGAACACGGCCGCCAGCTCGGCCTCTCGGTGGGCGACACCGTGTCGGTCAACGTGCTCGGCCGCGAGATCACGGCGCGGATCGCCAACTTCCGCCTGGTCGAGTTCCGCGACATGGGCATCAACTTCCTGATGATCTTCGACCCGAGCGCCTTCGAGGGCGCCCCCCACACCCACATCGCCACCGTCTACGCCCCGCCGGAGGCCGAGGGGCGGCTGCTGCGCGAGGTGGCCGGCGCCTTCCCCAACGTCACCGCCGTCGGCGTGCGCGAGGCGCTCGACCGCTTCGCCGACGGGCTCGGGCAGATCGCGGCGGCGGCGCGGTGGGGGGCCGGCGTCACGCTGATCACCGGCATCGTCGTGCTGATCGGGGCCGCCGCGGCCGGCGAGCGGCGGCGCACCTACGAGGCGGCGGTGCTGAAGACGCTCGGCGCCGCGCGCAACCGCATCCTCGCCTCCTTTGCGCTCCGCGCCGCGCTGACGGGCGCGGCGGCCGGGGTGGTGGCGATCGTGTTCGGCGGGATGGCGGCGTGGGCGGTGTTCGCCTTCGTCATGGAGGCGCGATTCGTCTTCGAGCCGGTCTCCGCCGCGACGGTGGTGATCGGCGGCGCCCTCGCCAGCCTGCTCGCCGGTCTCGGCTTCGCGCTGCGGCCGCTCGCGGCGCGGCCGGCGCGGGTGCTCCGCGCGCGGGAGTAGCGGTATCGGTTGAACTTGGGCCGCGCCTCACCGATATTCACGGCTGAGGCTGGGCGCTGCGCCGGACAGGTGTGGTGCGCCCCGAAGAAACGGAGACCAGAGAGGACCATGGCACAGTACGAACCGGCTATCCGCCGCACAGGCGCCTACGCCCAGCAGATCGATGCGGGCCTGCGCGCCCACATGAACTCGATTTACGGCCTGATGGGCGCTGCGATGCTCGTGACGGGCGTCGTGGCCTACGTCTTCGGCCAGGACCTGCTGAACGCGATGCAGGGGCAGCAGACGCTGATCCCGGTCGGCGTGCTCGGCGCGCTGTTCTCCTCGCCGATGATCTACGTGATCATGTTCGCGCCGCTCGCGATCGTGTTCCTGTTCGGCGCGATGGTGAACCGCATGAACGTCAGCGCCGCGCAGACGGTGTTCTGGGTTTTCGCAGCCCTCATGGGGCTGTCGCTGTCGACGATCTTCGTGCGCTTCACCGGCATCTCGATCGCGCAGACCTTCTTCGCCACCGCGATCGCGTTTCTCGGGCTGAGCCTCTACGGCTACACCACGAAGACCAACCTCAGCGGCATGGGGTCGTTCCTGATCATGGGCGTGATCGGCCTGATCGTCGCGTCGCTCATCAACCTGTGGCTGCAGTCGAGCGGCCTGCAGTTCGCGGTGTCGCTGCTCGGCGTGCTGATCTTCGCGGGCCTGACCGCCTACGACACCCAGCGCCTGAAGAGCGAGTACGTGATGATCGCGCAGTCGGGCGGGTCGGCGCAGATGCTGCAGGCGTCGGCGGTTTCGGGCGCGCT
>RECW01000218.1 GCA_007693835.1 Paracoccaceae bacterium
CGGGGAAAAACTTAGTCCGTCTCGGTGCGCTAGGGGTGTAGCTCAGTCGGTAGAGCATCGGTCTCCAAAACCGAGGGTCGGGGGTTCGAGTCCCTCCGCCCCTGCCAGCGCGGAACGCACGAAGGGAACGGATCATGGCGCGACCGAATCCGGCGCAGTTCATGCAGCAGGTGCGCGCCGAGACCGCCAAGGTGGTCTGGCCGACGCGGCGCGAGACGGCGTTGACGACGCTGATGGTCTTCATCATGGCGGCGCTGGCGGCGACGTTCTTCTTCCTCGTCGACCTCCTGCTCGGCATGGGGATCGACGCCGTGCTGCGCATCGGCGGCTGAGTCGGGGTTGACGCGGCCGCACGTGCGATCCTAAGCAAAAGGTTCACGTTCTGCGACAGCGCGCCGATTCGTTTGGCGCGCCGATTTTTTTGGGCGAACGCCCGCACCGGAGGGGCTCCGCAGGGAGCGGCACGAGATGGCGAAGCGCTGGTACACGGTGAGCGTGCTCTCGAATTTCGAGAAGAAGGTCGCCGAGGCGATCCGCGAAGGCGCGCGCCAGAACAACCTCGAGGAACTCGTCGAGGAGGTGTTCGTGCCCACCGAGGAGGTCGTCGAGATCCGGCGCGGCCAGAAGGTGCAGACCGAGCGGCGCTTCATGCCGGGCTACGTGCTGGTGAAGGCGGAGATGACCGACGAGGTCTATCACCTGATCAACAGCACCAACCGCGTGACCGGGTTCCTCGGCCCGCAGGGCAAGCCCATGCCGCTGCGCGACGCCGAGGTGGACCGGATTCTCGGTCAGGTCGAGACGGCGGCGGAGCGGCCGCGGCCGCAGATCAGCTTCGTCATCGGCGAGACCGTGCGCGTCACCGACGGGCCGTTCGAGAGCTTCTCGGGGCAGGTCGAGGACGTGGACGAGGCCAACGCGCGCCTCAAGGTGTCGGTGTCGATCTTCGGGCGCGCGACGCCTGTCGAGCTGGAATACGCGCAGGTCGCCAAGGCGTCCTGAGCGGCGAACGTGGGAGGGGCGGGCGGCGCGCCGTCCGGCCCGGACCACGGCCATTGAAAGGCCCCGGGCGACGCGTCGGCGGGGCGGGTCAGGAGTGAAGAGATGGCGAAGAAAGTCATCGGGCAGCTGAAGTTGCAGGTGCCCGCGGGCAAGGCGAACCCCTCGCCGCCCATCGGTCCCGCGCTCGGTCAGCGCGGCATCAACATCATGGCGTTCTGCAAGGAGTTCAACGCCAAGACGCAAGGCATGGAGCCCGGCGCGCCGACGCCCGTGGTCATCACCTACTACGCCGACAAGTCGTTCACCTTCGAGATGAAGACGCCGCCGGCGTCCTTCTTCCTCAAGAAGGCGGCGAAGATCCAGTCGGGCGGCAAGACGCCCGGCAAGGCGACGGCCGGGGTGATCACCCGCAAGCAGGTCCGCGAGATCGCCGAGGCGAAGATGGTCGACCTGAACGCCAACGACGTCGAGGCCGCCATGAAGATCATCCTCGGCTCGGCGAAGTCGATGGGGCTGGAGGTGAAGGGCTGATGGCGAAGCACAGCAAGCGCTTCCGCGCGGCGTCCGAAGGCGTGTCCGACAAGGCGCTCGCGCTCGACGAGGCGATCGCGCTCATCAAGGGCCGCGCCTCGGCCAAGTTCGACGAGACCATCGAGGTGGCGCTCAACCTCGGCGTCGACCCGCGCCACGCCGACCAGATGGTGCGCGGCTCGGTCAACCTGCCGAACGGCACCGGCAAGACCGTCCGCGTCGGCGTCTTCGCGCGCGGCGCCAAGGCCGACGAGGCGAAGGCCGCCGGCGCCGACGTGGTGGGCGCCGAAGACCTCATGGAGACGGTGCAGGGCGGCACGATCGATTTCGACCGCTGCATCGCGACGCCCGACATGATGCCGATCGTCGGCCGTCTCGGCAAAATCCTCGGGCCGCGCGGCCTGATGCCGAACCCCAAGATCGGCACGGTGACGATGGACGTCGGCGAGGCCGTGCGCGCCGCGAAGGGCGGGCAGGTGACGTTCCGCGTCGAGAAGGCCGGCATCATCCACGCCGGCGTCGGCAAGGCGAGCTTCGAGGACGACAAGCTCGCGGAGAACGTGCGCGCGCTCGTCGACGCGGTGAGCCGGTCGAAGCCGACCGGGGCCAAGGGCACGTATCTGAAGAAGATTTCGCTCAGCTCCACCATGGGGCCGGGCGTCGTGGTCGACGTGGCGAGCGTGACGCAGGGCGCGCAACAGCCCGCCGCGGCGGCCGAGTAAGCGCTTCGCCGCGCCTCGGCGCGGCGCAAGAGGCGGGCCCGTCCGCGGGCCCGCCTTCCTGTCCGAGACGGTGGGCGGCGCAGCTCCGGCGACGGAATTGGGCCTTAATCTCCCGCCATAGACGGGGACCGCGAGAGATCAGCCGAGGGGGCTCCCCCCGACAGCGGTCTTGGCCGGGAACCCGGACGGGAACCCGACCGGTCGGCGCAAGCCGGCCGACCATGAGCCGGAGCGGGGGGCTTTCTCCCGTTCCACAGACTTGGAGCAGACTGTGGACAGAGCCCAGAAAGCGCAGACGGTCGAGGAACTCGGCCGGATCTTTTCGGACTCTGGCGTCGTCGTAGTCGCGCACTACGCGGGCATCACGGTTGCGGAGATGTCGGACTTCCGGGCCCAGATGAGGGAAGCCGGAGGACAGGTCCGCGTCGCCAAGAACAGGCTCGCCAAGATCGCTCTGGAAGGCAAGCCCTGCGAAAGCATGGCCGACCTTCTGAAGGGCCAGACGGTTCTCGCGTTTTCGGAGGATCCCGTCGCCGCAGCGAAGGTCGTCGAGGCCTACGCGAAGAAGAACGGCAAGCTTGTCGTTCTGGGCGGCGCGATGGGGGGGCAGAAGCTCACCGCCGAAGGCGTCAAGGCTGTCGCATCCATGCCGTCGCGCGAGGAGCTGATCGCTTCCGTCGTGGCGTGCATCGGAGCGCCGGCCGCGAACCTGGCCTCCGCGATCGGGGCGCCCGCCGCCAACATCGCCGGCATTCTGTCGACGCTGGAGGAGCGGGAAGCCGCCTGACCTGGAGCCGCACCCCTGGGCCCGCGCCGCGTGAGACGCGCCGGACCTCAACGGATGACATGAACGGAACAAGACAATGGCTGATCTGAAGAAACTCGCGGAAGAGATCGTCAACCTCACGCTGCTGCAGGCGGCGGAGCTGAAGCAGATCCTCAAGGACGACTACGGCATCGAGCCCGCCGCCGGCGGCGCGGTGATGATGGCCGGTCCGGCGGCCGGTGGCGAGGCTGCGGCCGCGGCCGAGGAGCAGACCGAGTTCGACGTCGTGCTGCTCGACGCCGGCGACAAGAAGATCAACGTCATCAAGGAAGTCCGCGCCATCACCGGGCTCGGCCTGAAGGAGGCGAAGGATCTGGTCGAAGCCGGCGGCAAGGCGGTGAAGGAGCAGGTCAACAAGGAAGAGGCCGAGAAGATCAAGAAGGTGCTTGAAGAGGCCGGCGCGAAGGTCGAACTCAAGTGATTTTCGGCGCGCCTTTAACGGCGCGTTAACCGAAAGCGGGCCGGGTGTCGGGTTAACGCATCGTTGATCCGACACCCGGTTCGCGTCGTCTCGGAGCCTCCGAAGCGCGGAGGCTCCCGGAGGGCGCGGACGGGTCCGGGGCGTGCGGGGCGGGGGACGCCCGGCGCCGGGCATGGGACACGCAGCGACCATAGAGTGCGCAAGCGCCGCCGCCCCACGGCGCGCGCGCACGGGGCACGACCGAGGACGAGCATGGCGCAGACCTTCTCCGGCCGCAAACGCATTCGCAAGCACTTTGGCAAGATCCGCGAGGTCGCGGAGATGCCGAATCTCATTCAGGTGCAGAAGTCGAGCTACGACCTGTTTCTCCACTCCGGCGACGGCCCGACGCCGACGGACGGCGAGGGCCTGCAGGGCGTGTTCCAGTCCGTGTTCCCGATCAAGGATTTCAACGAGACGGCGACGCTGGAGTTCGTGCGCTACGAGCTCGAGCCGCCGAAATACGACGTCGAGGAGTGCCAGTCCCGCGACATGACCTACGCCGCGCCGCTCAAGGTGACGCTGCGGCTGATCGTGTTCGAGGTGGATGAAGAAACCGGCGCCCGCTCGGTGAAGGACATCAAGGAGCAGGACGTCTACATGGGCGACATGCCGCTCATGACGAAGTACGGCACCTTCATCGTCAACGGCACCGAACGCGTCATCGTCAGCCAGATGCACCGCTCGCCGGGCGTGTTCTTCGACCACGACAAGGGCAAGACGCATTCCTCGGGCAAGTTGCTGTTCGCGAGCCGGATCATCCCCTACCGCGGCTCTTGGCTCGACTTCGAGTTCGACGCCAAGGACATCGTGTTCGCGCGCATCGACCGCCGCCGCAAGCTGCCGGTCACCACGCTGCTCTACGCCCTCGGCCTCGACCAGGAGGCGATCTGCGACGTCTTCTATCGGCGCGTGAGCTACACGCGGCAGGGCGAAGGCTGGGCGGCGCCGTTCGACCCCGAGCGTCTGAAGGGCCAGAAGCCGATCCACGACGTCATCGACGCGGCGACCGGCGAGGTGATCGCCAAGGCCGGCGACAAGCTGACGCCGCGCAAGCTGCGCAAGCTCGCCGAAGACGGGGTGACCGCGACGCTGGAGCCGTTCGAGGCGATCTACGGCCGCGCCGCCGCGGTGGACGTGATCAACGAGGCCACCGGGCAGATCTGGATCGAGGCCGGCGACGAGCTCGACGAGACCTCCGTTCAGCGCCTGCTCGACCAGGGCGTGACCGAGATCGAGACCCTCGACATCGACAACGTGAACGTCGGTCCGTACATCGTGACCACCATGCGGGCGGACAAGAACCGCTCGCGGGAGGACGCGCTGCTTGACATCTACCGCGTGATGCGGCCCGGCGAGCCGCCGACGCTCGAAGCCGCGCAGGTGCTGTTCGATAACCTGTTCTTCGACCCCGAGCGCTACGACCTCTCGGCGGTCGGCCGCGTCAAGATGAACATGCGCCTCGAACTCGACGCCCCCGACACGGTGCGCACGCTGCGCCGCGAGGACATGGTCGCCGTGGTCAAGGCGCTGGTGGATCTTCGCGACGGCCGCGGCGAGGTGGACGACATCGACCACCTCGGCAACCGCCGCGTGCGCTCGGTCGGCGAGCTCATGGAGAACCAGTACCGCGTCGGCCTGCTGCGCATGGAGCGCGCGATCAAGGAGCGGATGTCCTCGGTCGAGATCGACACGGTGATGCCGCAGGACCTGATCAACGCGAAGCCGGCGGCGGCGGCGGTGCGCGAGTTCTTCGGCTCCAGCCAGCTCAGCCAGTTCATGGACCAGACCAACCCGCTGTCGGAGGTCACCCACAAGCGCCGCCTCTCGGCGCTCGGGCCGGGCGGGCTCACGCGCGAGCGCGCGGGCTTCGAGGTGCGCGACGTGCACCCGACGCATTACGGCCGCATGTGCCCCATCGAGACGCCGGAAGGGCCGAACATCGGTCTGATCAACTCTCTGGCGTCCTTCGCGCGCGTCAACAAGTACGGCTTCATCGAGACCCCCTATCGCCGCGTGGTCGACGGGAAGGTCACCGACGAGGTGGTGTATCTCTCCGCGACCGAGGAGATGCGGTACGTCATCGCCCAGGCCAACGCCGAGCTCGACGAGGAAGCCCGGTTCGTCTCCGAACTGGTCAGCACCCGCAAGGGCGGCGAGTTCATGCTGAACCCGCGCGAGAACATCGAGTTCATCGACGTCTCGCCGAAGCAGCTGGTCTCGGTGGCGGCGTCGCTGATCCCGTTCCTTGAGAACGACGACGCCAACCGCGCGCTGATGGGCTCGAACATGCAGCGTCAGGCGGTGCCGCTGCTGCGCGCCGAGGCGCCCTTCGTCGGCACCGGCATCGAGTCGATCGTGGCGCGGGATTCAGGCGCGGCGATCGCGGCGCGCCGCGCGGGCGTGATCGACCAGATCGACGCCACCCGCATCGTCGTGCGCGTGACCGAGGACCTGCCGCCGGGCGACCCCGGCGTCGACATCTACCGGCTGCGCAAGTTCCAGCGCTCGAACCAGAACACCTGCATCAACCAGCGGCCGCTGGTGCGCGTCGGCGATCTGGTGTCGAAGGGCGACGTGATCGCGGACGGGCCGTCGACCGATCTCGGCGAACTGGCGCTCGGCAAGAACATCCTCGTCGCCTTCATGCCCTTCATGGGCTACAACTTCGAGGACTCGATCGTCATCTCGGAGCGCATCGTCAAGGACGACGTGTTCACCTCGATCCACATCGAGGAATACGAGATCATGGCCCGCGACACCAAGCTCGGGCCGGAGGAGATCACCCGCGACATCCCGAACGTCGGCGAGGAGGCGCTGCGCAACCTCGACGAGGCGGGCATCGTCTATATCGGCGCCGAAGTCGGCCCCGGCGACATCCTCGTCGGCAAGATCACGCCGAAGGGCGAAAGCCCGATGACGCCGGAGGAGAAGCTGCTCCGCGCCATCTTCGGCGAGAAGGCGTCGGACGTGCGCGACACCTCGCTGCGCATGGCGCCGGGCGACTACGGCACCGTGGTCGAGGTGCGCGTCTTCAACCGACACGGCGTCGACAAGGACGAGCGCGCGCTGCAGATCGAAGGCGAGGAGATCGAACGCCTCGCCCGCGACCGCGACGACGAGCTGGCGATCCTCGAGCGCAACATCTACGCGCGGCTGAAGAGCATCATCCTCGGCAAGACCGCGGTGAAGGGGCCGAAGGGTGTGAAGGCCGGCGCAGTGATCGACGAGGACCTGCTCGGCCAGCTCTCCCGCGGCCAGTGGTGGCAGCTCGCGCTTCCCGACGAGGCGGACGCGGCCGAAGTCGAGGCGCTGAACGCGCAGTACGACATGCAGAAGAAGGCGCTGACCGCGCGCTTCGAGGACAAGGTGGAGAAGGTGCGCCGCGGCGACGACCTGCCGCCGGGCGTGATGAAGATGGTCAAGGTCTTCGTCGCGGTGAAGCGCAAGCTGCAGCCCGGCGACAAGATGGCCGGCCGCCACGGCAACAAGGGCGTCGTCTCGCGCGTCGTGCCGGAGGAGGACATGCCGTTCCTCGACGACGGCACGCCCGTCGACATCGTGCTGAACCCGCTCGGCGTGCCCTCGCGCATGAACGTCGGGCAGATCCTCGAGACCCACATGGGCTGGGCGGCCCGCGGCCTCGGCCTCACGGTCGACCGGGCGGTGCAGGAGTATCGCCGCTCCGGGGACCTCACGCCGGTCAAGGAGGCGATGCGCGTCGTCTACGGCGACGACGTCTACGACGCCGCGACCGCCGCCATGGACGAGGAGCAGCTGGTCGAGGCGGCCGAGAACGTCCGCGCCGGCGTGCCGATCGCGACGCCGGTGTTCGACGGCGCCAAGGAAGCCGACATCAACGAGCGTCTCGGCCTCGCCGGGTTCGACGTCTCGGGCCAGTCGACGGTCTACGACGGGCGCACCGGAGAGCCGTTCAGCCGCAAGGTGACGGTCGGCGTGAAGTATCTGCTGAAGCTCCACCACCTGGTGGACGACAAGATCCACGCGCGTTCGACCGGCCCCTACAGCCTCGTCACCCAGCAGCCGCTGGGCGGCAAGGCGCAGTTCGGCGGCCAGCGCTTCGGCGAGATGGAGGTCTGGGCGCTGGAGGCCTACGGCGCCGCCTACACGCTGCAGGAGATGCTGACGGTGAAGTCGGACGACGTCGCGGGCCGGACCAAGGTCTACGAGGCGATCGTGAAGGGCGAGGACACCTTCGAGGCCGGCATCCCCGAGAGCTTCAACGTGCTCGTGAAGGAGATCCGCTCCCTCGGCCTCAACGTCGAACTGCTGGACAGCGAAGCCGAGTGACGCGTCAGCCGATCATTTCCGACATGCGGCCCGAAGCCGGGCGCGCGTTCCTGACCCGGGGAACGCGCGCGCCGGGCCGTGACACAGACATGGGAAGATTTGGAGCCGAGGCATGAACCAGGAACTCGCCAACATCTTCAACCCCACCCAGCCCGCGCGCACCTTCGACGAGATCAAGATCTCGCTCGCGTCGCCGGAACGGATTCTCTCGTGGTCCTACGGCGAGATCAAGAAGCCGGAGACCATCAACTACCGGACGTTCAAACCGGAGCGCGACGGCCTGTTCTGCGCCCGGATCTTCGGGCCGATCAAGGACTACGAGTGCCTGTGCGGCAAGTACAAGCGCATGAAGTATCGCGGCGTGGTCTGCGAGAAATGCGGCGTTGAGGTCACGCTGCAGAAGGTGCGCCGCGAGCGCATGGGCCATATCGAACTGGCCGCGCCGGTGGCGCACATCTGGTTCCTGAAGTCGCTGCCCTCCCGCATCGGCCTCATGCTCGACATGACGCTGCGCGATCTGGAGAAGATCCTCTATTTCGAAGCCTATGTGGTGGTCGAGCCGGGTCTGACCGATCTCAGCCACCGCCAGCTGCTGACGGAGGAGGAGTATCTCGACGCGCAGGACCGCTACGGCGAGGACGCCTTCACCGCCGGCATCGGCGCCGAGGCGATCCGCGAGATGCTCGCCGCCATCGACCTCGACGCCGAGGCGGAGCAGCTCCGCGAGGATCTGAAGGTCGCCACCGGCGAGCTGAAGCCCAAGAAGATCATCAAGCGGCTGAAGCTGGTCGAGAGCTTCCTCGAATCCGGCAACCGCCCCGAGTGGATGGTGCTGACGGTCGTGCCCGTCATCCCGCCCGAGCTGCGCCCGCTGGTGCCGCTCGACGGCGGCCGCTTCGCCACCTCCGACCTCAACGACCTCTACCGCCGCGTCATCAACCGCAACAACCGCCTGAAGCGGCTGATCGAGCTGCGCGCGCCCGACATCATCATCCGCAACGAGAAGCGGATGCTGCAGGA
>RECW01000256.1 GCA_007693835.1 Paracoccaceae bacterium
CGCGGAACTTCTTGCGGATGCGCTTGATGTGGCTGTCGATGGTGCGGTCGTCGACGTAGACCTGATCGTCGTAGGCGACGTCCATCAGCTGGTCGCGGCTCTTGACGACGCCGGGCCGCTGCGCGAGCGCGCGCAGGATCAGGAACTCGGTGACGGTCAGCGTCACTTCCTGGCCGCCCCAGAAGGCGTCGTGCTTCAGCGGGTCCATGGTCAGACGCCCGCGGGTCAGCGGCCGGTCGTCCTCCTCGCGCTCGCCCTCCACCGCCGCCTCGCGCCGGCGCAGCACGGCGCGGATGCGCTCGATCAACAGGCGCTGGCTGAACGGCTTGCGGATGTAGTCGTCGGCGCCCATGCGCAGGCCGAGCACCTCGTCGATCTCCTCGTCCTTCGACGTCAGGAAAATCACCGGCAGGTCGGACTTCAGGCGCAGGCGGCGCAGCAGCTCCATCCCGTCGAGCCGCGGCATCTTGATGTCGAGCACCGCGAGGTCCGGCGCGTTGCGGCCGAACTCGGCGAGCGCCGCGACGCCGTCGGTGAAGCTGCGCACGTCGAAGCCCTCGGCCTCCAGCGCAAGCGAGACCGAAGTCAGGATGTTGCGGTCGTCGTCGACAAGCGCGATGGTCGCCATGGCTCCTCCTGCGGCGCATCCTACCCGGCGCCTCGACTCCCGGCAATCGACGCGGATAGCGGCGCGGGCAAGGCGGGCGGCGCCCGCTTCGCGCCGGGGTTCCGGCGGCCCGCGCCCATGGTAGAACGCGGCCGGTTTCGGGGGGAGAGGCATGGCGGAACGCGGCGCGGCGGTGGCGGCGGGGTCGGCGCTGGCGGTCGAGGCGGCCGCGGAGGCGCTGCGCGCGGGCGGTTCGGCGGTCGACGCCGTCATCGCCGGCGTCTTCGGGGCGATGGCCGCGGAGCCCGTCCTCGCCGGCCTGATGGGCGGCGGCTTCCTGATGGTGCGCGAACCTTCGGGGCGCGCCCGCCTGCTCGACGGCTTCACGGCGACCCCGCGCCGCAAGACGCCCGAGGCGGACGCCGACCTGCGCGAGATCGAGGCCGACTTCGGCGACGTGCGTCAGGCGTTCCACATCGGCGCCGCCACCGTCGCCTGCCCCGGCCTCGCGCCCCTGATCGCGGAGGCGCACGCCCGCTTCGGCCGGGCGCCGCTCCCCGACCTCGCCGCGCCGGCCGTCGAGGCGCTGCGGCGCGGCCGCCCGCTCGCGGCGTTCCAGGCGGAGGTGATGGCGGTGGTCGCGCCCATCGTCTCGGCGACGCCCGGCGCCCGGGCGCTCTATTGCGGGGGCGAGGCGACGCCGCTGAAGGCGGGGGCGGCCTTCGCCAACCCCGCGCTCGCCGACGTGCTGGAGACCTTCGCGGCGGAAGGCCCGCGATTCGTGCAGGAGGGCGAGCCGGCCGCCGCCCTCGCCGCCTTCTGCGCCGACGGCGGGCACCTGACGCGCGAGGATCTCGCCGCCTACCGCGCCGCGTGGCGCACGCCGCTCGACGTCGCGCGCGGCGACGCGCGGATCGCGCTGAACCCGCCGCCGGCGGCCGGCGGCGCGCTTGTCGCCTTCGCGCTGGCGCTGCTCGACCCCGGCGCGCCGCCCGCCGCGCGGGCGCAGGCGTTTCGCGACACGGCGCTCGCGCGCGTCGAGGCGAAGCTGGCCGACGACGCGGAGGCCGGCGCCGCGCGGCTGCTCGCGCCCGAGACCATCGCGCGCTGGCGCAGGCTCTCGGCGCCGCGCGGCACCACGCACGTCTCGGCGGTGGACGCCGACGGCCTCGGCGCCGCCCTCTCGCTCTCCAACGGCGAAGGCTGCGGGGCCGTGCTGCCGGGGCTAGGCGTCATGCCGAACAACATGCTCGGCGAGGCGGACCTTACGCCCGACCCCTTCGGCTGGACGCCCGGCGTGCGCCTCTCCTCGATGATGACGCCGGCTGCGGTGACGTGGCGCGACGGACGCGTCGCGCTCCTCGGGTCAGGCGGGTCGAACCGCATCCGGTCGGCGATGGCGCAGGCGCTCGCGCATCTGATCGACGACCGCATGCCGCTGGAGGCCGCCGTCGCCGCGCCGCGGCTGCACGCCGAAGGGGACGGAACCGTCGACTTCGAGGACCGCTTCGCCGAATCCGAGCGGGCGGGTCTGCTCGCCGCCTTCCCCGAGGCGCGGCCGTGGGCGCGCGACTCGATGTTCTTCGGCGGCGTCCACGCCGTCGCGCGGACGGCCAGGGGCGCCGTCGAGGCGGCTGGCGACCCCCGCCGAGACGGCGCGGCGGCCCGCGTCTGACACCTCTTCGGCGCAGGGTCCGCTCAGGCGACGTGCGCGTCCTTCATCGCCTTGACGAGGAACCACGACGCCGGCGCGCCCAGCACCGCCCCGAGGATCGCGGCGCTCGCGATGCCGGGCCCGTTGTAGAGCGCCGGCACGACCAGCGTGATCGCCACCAGCACGCCCATGAGCGTCGGCGCGACGATCACGTAAAGCACGGCTGCGAGTTTCAGCATGGCGGCGTCCTCCCCCTGCACGATGCGCCATCCATGGGCCGCGTTCGTGAACGCCGCGTTGATTTGCCTCAACGCCCGACGCCGCCATATAGCCGCTTGGGCTAACCACCGGAGACCGCCATGAGCCGCAGACTGTTCCTGCTCGCCGCCGGCCTTGTCGCCGCCGCCGCCTTCGCGCCGCGCGTCGCGCGGACGGCGCGCGCCGCGCAGGGCTCGGCCCACGCGTTCAGCTTCGAGAACATCGACGGCGGACCGCTGAACCTCTCCGATTTCGCCGGCCGGCCGATGCTGGTGGTCAACACGGCGTCGCGCTGCGGCTTCACCCCGCAGTACGACCAGCTTCAGGCCGTCTGGTCGCGCTTCCGCGACCGGGGACTGGTGGTCCTCGGCGTTCCCTCCAACGACTTCCGGCAGGAGCTGGCGTCCGAGGCCGCGGTGCGCGACTTCTGCGAGACGAATTTCGGCATCGACTTTCCGATGACGACGATCACCCGCGTCACCGGGCGCGACGCCCATCCGTTCTACGCGTGGATCGGCGAGGCGCTGGGCCAGCCGCGCTGGAACTTCCACAAGTATCTCGTCGACGGCGACGGCCGCCCGGTCGCCGCCTTCCCCACCGGCACGCGGCCCGACGCGCCCGAGGTGATCGCCGCCATCGAGAAGCTGCTGCCCTCGACCTGACCCGAGGCGCGGGGCGGGCGCGTCAAGGCTCGCGCCAGCGACCGCGCATGCGCGGCTCGGCCTTGACGCGCCCGCCCCTCGCCGCACGCTGGATCAAGGCCCCCTGCGGGCCTTCCCCAGCCCCTGCGTCTTCACGCCAGCCGCTCGCGCAGCCGGTCCGCCGCCCGGGCGACCGCCTTCCGCTCCTCCGGCTGCTTCCGCCGCAGGTTCGCCAACTGCATCTTCATCCGCATGTTGCCGCTGAAGCGCGTCTCGTGGCGGTCGAGGAAATCCCAGTAGAGCGTGGTGAACGGACAGGCGTCCGGCCCTGTCGCCTGCTTCGGGTCGTAGCGGCAGCCGCGGCAGCAGTCCGACATGCGGTCGATGTAGGCGCCCGAGGCGCAGTAGGGTTTGGTTCCCATCACCCCGCCGTCGGCGTGCTGGCTCATGCCGAGCATGTTGGGCAGCGACACCCAGTCGACGGCGTCGAGATACATCTCCATGTGCCAGTCGTGGGCGCGCTTCGGGTCGGCCCCCCACAGCATCAGGAACAGACCCATCACCATCAGCCGCTGGATGTGGTGGGCGTAGCCTTCGCGCACGAGCTGTCCGACGCCGTCGGCGAGGCAGGCCATCTCGGTCTCGCCAGTCCAGAAGAAGGGCGGGATCGGCGCGCGGGCGTCGAGGGCGTTGCGCTCGGCGTACTCGGGCATCAGCGTCCAGTAGACCCCGCGGGTGAACTCGCGCCAGCCGAGGATCTGGCGCACGAACCCCTCGACGGCGTTGAGCGGCGCGTGGCCCTCGGCGAAGGCGTCGAGCGCCGCCTCGCAGACCTCGCGCGGGTTGAGCAGCTTGAGGTTCAGCGCCGTGGACAGCCGCGCGTGGAACAGGGTGGAGCGCCCCGTCGCGATGGCGTCCTGATGGTCGCCGAAGCGCGGCAGGCGGTGCTCCACGAAATCGGCGAGGTGACGCAACGCCTCGGCGCGGGTCACCGGCTCGGCGAAACCGTCGACCGAGCCCGGCGCCTCGGGAAACCGCGCCGTCACCATCCGCCCGACCTCGCGCACCACCGGGTCGTCGGCGGGCGCGGGACGGTCGGGGATCAGGCCCGGCCCTGCGGGACCGAAGCTCTTGCGGTTGTCCTTGTCGAAGTTCCAGGCGCCGCCGACAGGCTCGTCGCCGTCCATCAGCCAGCCGGTGCGCCGGCGGAGCGCGCGGTAGTAGTCCTCCAGAATGAACCGCCTGCGCCCGGCGCGCATCTCCGCCCAGTCGCCCGGCGTCGACAGGAAATGGCTGTCCTCGACGACGCGCAGCGTCGGCGCCGCAGCCCGCAGGGCCTCCAGCACCCGGTGATCGCCGGGCCGCGTGACGACGATCTCCTCGGGTCGCTCGTCCCGCACCGCGCGGCGCAGGCTTTCGGCGAGGGTCTCCGGCGCGCCGGCGTCGTCGAGCCGACGGTAAAGCACCCGTCGGCCCGCCGCGCGCTGCGCCTCCGCGAAATGGCGCATGGCGGCGAAAAAGAGCACGAGCTTCTTCTTGTGCTGGCGGAGGTAGGTCGCCTCCTGAACCGCCTCCGTCATCAGGATCGCGTCGCGTTCCGGATCGAACCCGTCGAACACGGCCGCCTCCGCGTCGAGCTGGTCGCCGAGCACGACGATCAGTCGGCGGATCGCGTCGCGCCGCCCGCGGGTCTTGGAAGATGTCTGGGTCATGGTTTGGTCGGCCTGTCGCTTGCGACGGCCAAGATAGAGCTCTCCCCGGCGCCGGCAGCCCCGGGGAGAACGAAGGACGATCAGCGCGTCAGGCTGGCTTCGCGGCAGCCTTGGCGACGGCCGGCTCTTCGGGGGGGGTCGCCGCGAGCAAGCCGCTCTTGAACGCCGCCGCTGCGAGTACGGCGCCGATGCAGGGCGCGAGGATGAACAGCCACAGCTGCGACAGCGCCGCACCGCCGACGAACACCGCCGGCCCGATGCTGCGCGCCGGGTTGAGCGAGACGCCGGTGATCAGGAGGCCGAACATGATGAGGCCCGCCAGCAACATCCCGAGCACGATGCCGGCGAGATGGGCGGGAGCGCCGGACTGGGTGATGCCGAAGATGGCCGCGACCAGGATGAACGTCGCCACCACTTCCCAGACGAAGGCTGACACCACTCCATATTCGCCGAGGTAACCTGCGCCCCAGCCGTTCTGCGCGAGCCCATCGACCGCCGGATCGAAGCCGGCGAGCCGCCCCTGGGCCATGATCAGAAGGACGAAGCACGCGGCGATCGCGCCGACGATCTGCCCGGCGATATAGATCGGCGCTTCGGAGCGATCCATCTTGCCGGCGTAGACCATGGCGAGGGTCACGGCGGGGTTGACGTGGCAGCCCGAGACCGGACCGACGGTGTAGACGGCGGCGACGAGCGCGAACCCGAAGGCGAGCCCGATGCCGATCGGGCCGTTCTCGGCGCCGGCGAAGACCGCCGATCCGCACCCGACGCCGACGAGAATGAACGTGCCGATAGCCTCGGCGATGCCCTTCTTCATGCGATTTCCTCCCGTTTTTGTTTTTGCGACAGACTGTCACAACGATGAGCGTATCACCGGCGGGAGGATAGTGAAGGGATTTCTAGCGTCGGCGCCGCTTTTCACGGCGTGCGCCGCGCGGGCCGTTTCGCCTCGCGGCGGCACCGCTCGGAGCAGAAGCGGACGTCGTCCCAGACCGCCGCCCATTTCCGCCGCCACGCGAACGGCTTGCCGCAATGCACGCAGGGTTTCGTCGGCAGGTCGCCCTTGCGGATCATCCGAGGCATGCGCGAACACCGGACTGGCGCGTCACACGAGCGCAAGCCGCCAGAACAAGAACAGTGGAGAAGAAAGTGGCGCGGTTGACGGGGCTCGAACCCGCGACCCCCGGCGTGACAGGCCGGTACTCTAACCGACTGAGCTACAACCGCGCGTCAGCCGCCTCGGCGGCGACTGGAGAGCGGAATACTCACCCTGCCCGGCGGCGTCAAGCGCCCACGGAGCGGAAAAGGCGCGGGCGAGACCGCTCGCCGCCGACGCGACGGGACAAGGCGTTGAGCCCGATGCGATTTGCAGGAGAAAGAAAAAAGCGCGCCGCGTCACGGCGCGCCATGGTGGGCGGTGAGAGGCTCGAACTCCCGACATCCTCGGTGTAAACGAGGCGCTCTACCAACTGAGCTAACCGCCCGGCCGCGCCGTGATAGCGCAGGCGCGGGCGACTGAGAAGGCGCGGCTCAATCCCGCGCCGGGTCGCGGATCGGCTCGACCGACCGTTCGCCCCGCGCCAGCGCGTCGGCGAAACCGTGATTCACGTCCCGGTGCCCGGCCTCGTCCTCCCGCACGACGATGACGACGTCGCGCAGCCGCGCATCGGCGGAAAGGTTCCAGTAGTCGATGGCGATCTTGGGGGCGGCGACGTTCTCGATGCGCCCCGCGTCGATCTCCGCGAGATACTGGGTGTAGCTGTAGACCGCCTCCTCCTCGATGTAGCCGACGAAACGGTGCGCGACGCGCGGCCAGAACACATAGACGAGGAAGAAGGCGTTGAAAAACACGCCCTGCGCCAGCAGGATGACGAAGCGCTCCAGCAGGCTCGGCTGCGCCACGGCGAGGAACGTCATCAGGTGCATGCGCTCGTTCTCGGCCTCGTCGAGCAGCGTCTTTATCCACCCGCGGTCACGGCCCAGCACGCGCAGCGCCTTGAGGTGCGTGAGCATGCCGCCGACCATGCCGGGGATCGCGGCCACCGTCTCCAGCACGATGGCGCGGTGCCCGTAGCGCTTCGCGAAGAACTTGTCGGCGATGAAGCGCAGGCTCTTGCACATGCCGAAGGCGAGCCGGTCGCCGAGGTTCTCCGGCGCCCGACGGTGCGTGAGATCGAGGGGATCGGCCATCGCGCTCATGTCGTGTTTCATGATGCTTCTCCCGAAGAAGGGCGCAAGGCTTCCGTGCGCCTGTGCGGGAGAAATAGCGCGCTGCGCCGCAGCGAAAACGATCCGCGACAGCCCACCACGCCGAACTTCTCTTGTTATGAGAGCCTTGCGAGCCGCCGTGCCAGCCACCCAAAAAAAAGGGCCGCGTGCGCGGCCCCTTCCGGATCATCTGGCGCGCCGCGTCAATGTGCGCGCAGCGCCTCGTCCGCATCGGCCTCGGCGGGCGTCTGCACGGCGTGGTCGAGTTGCTCCTCGTCCCACTCGATGGCGACGGGCTCGCGCGTCAGCGCCACCTTGAGCACCTCGGCCACGGTCTCGACCGGGATGATCTCCAGCCCCGACTTCACGTTGTCAGGGATCTCCGGCAGGTCCTTGGCGTTCTCCTTCGGGATCAGCACCGTCTTGATGCCGCCCCGAAGCGCCGCCAGCAGCTTCTCCTTCAGGCCGCCGATGGCGAGCACCTGGCCGCGGAGCGTCACCTCCCCGGTCATCGCCACGTCGCGACGGACGGGGATTTCGCTCAGCACCGACACGATGGAGGTCACCATCGCGACGCCCGCCGACGGACCGTCCTTCGGAGTCGCGCCCTCGGGCACGTGGACGTGGATGTCGATCTTCTCGAAGGTCGGCGGCCGCACGCCGAAGCGCGGCGCCTGGCTGCGGACATAGGACGCCGCCGCGTCGATCGACTCCTTCATCACGTCGCCGAGCTTGCCGGTGGTCTTCATCCGGCCCTTGCCCGGCAGCTTCAACGCCTCGATGGAGAGCAGGTCGCCGCCGACTTCGGTCCACGCGAGGCCCGTGGTGACGCCGACTTCGTCGCGCTCCTCGGCGAGGCCGTACTTGAACCGCGGCACGCCGAGGTATTCCTCGACCTTCGCCACCGTGACCTCGACAGCCTTCGTGTCGCCGCGCACGATCTCCGTCAGCGCCTTCCGGCACAGCCGCGCGAGCTCGCGCTCGAGGTTGCGCACCCCCGCTTCGCGCGTGTAGCGGCGAACGACGAACATCAGCGCCTCGTCGGTCAGCGTGAACTCGCCGCGCTTCAGGCCGTGCGCCTTCTCCTGCTTCGGTTGCAGGTGACGACGGGCGATCTGGACTTTCTCGTCCTCGGTGTAGCCCGACAACGGGATGATCTCCATCCGGTCGAGCAGCGGCCGCGGCATCGAATAGCTGTTCGCGGTGGTGATGAACATCACATCCGAAAGGTCGTATTCGACCTCCAGATAGTGGTCCATGAACGTGCTGTTCTGCTCGGGGTCGAGCACTTCGAGCATGGCCGATGCAGGGTCGCCGCGGAAATCCTGCCCCATCTTGTCGATTTCATCGAGCAGGATCAGCGGGTTCGTGGTCTTGGCCTTCTTCAGCGACTGGATGATCTTGCCCGGCATCGAGCCGATATAGGTCCGCCGGTGGCCGCGAATCTCCGCCTCGTCGCGCACGCCGCCGAGCGAGATGCGGATGAACTCGCGCCCCGTCGCCTTGGCGACCGACTTGCCGAGCGACGTCTTGCCGACGCCCGGAGGCCCCACGAGACAGAGGATCGGCCCCTTGAGCTTGGACGACCGCTGCTGCACGGCGAGATACTCGACGATGCGCTCCTTGACCTTCTCCAGCCCGTAGTGGTCTCGGTCGAGCACGTCCTGCGCGAGCTTCAGATCCTTCTTGACCCGGCTCTTCTTGCTCCACGGGATCGACAGCATCCAGTCGAGGTAGTTGCGCAC
>RECW01000135.1 GCA_007693835.1 Paracoccaceae bacterium
GGCGACGCCCGCGCGGCGGTGGCCGCCGCGCCGGGCTCGGCGGCGGCGTTGTTCGAACGCGGCGCCGCCGAGGCGGCCACAGGCGAGATCGCGGCGGCGCGGCGCAGCTGGCTCGACGCCATCGCCGCCGAGCCCGACGCCGCCGCCGCGCGGCAGGCGCGCCTCAGCCTTCAGGCGCTGGACGGTTCGTGAGCGCGATCTCCGCCGCGCCGAGCGCCCACTCTTCGGCGACGGCCGGGTCGGGATCGGCGCGGCGCAGCGCGGCGAAGGCGGCCGCGTCCAGCAGACGCGACAGCGCCCAGACCGCCGCGCCGCGCACCAGCGGCGAGGGGTCGTCAAGAAGCCTCTCGGCGGCCGGGGCCATCCGTTCGTCCCGTGCGGCGCCGATGGCGGTGAGGACGTTGCGCAGCAACCGATCCCGCCCGATCCGCTTGATCGGCGAGCCGGCGAACACCGCCCGGAAAGCCCCGTCGTCGAGCCCCGCGAGATCGGCGAGCCGCGGTCGCGCCAGCTCGGGCCTCGGGGCGTATGCGATCTCGCGGGCCGCGCCCGCGAAGCGGTTCCAGGGGCAGACGGCGAGGCAGTCGTCGCAGCCGTAGATGCGGTTGCCGATCAGCGGTCGCATCTCCCGCGGGATCGGGCCCTTCAGTTCGATCGTCAGATACGAGATGCAGCGCCGCGCATCGAGCTGGTAGGGCGCCGGGAACGCCGCCGTCGGGCAGACGTCGAGGCAGCGTCGGCACGTGCCGCAACGGTCGGCGTGGGGCGCGTCCTTCGTCAGATCGAGCGTCGTGAACAGCGCGCCGAGGAAGAACCACGACCCCAGGCTGCGCGACACGAGGTTGGTGTGCTTACCCTGCCAGCCGAGCCCCGCCGCCTCGGCCAGCGGCTTCTCCATCACCGGGGCGGTGTCGACGAAGACCTTGATCTCGCCGCCGGCCGCGTCGATCAGCCAGCGCCCGAGCCGCTTCAGCTTGCGCTTGGCCACGTCGTGATAATCTGCGCCCTGGGCGTAGACCGAGATGGCGGCGCGATCCCGCGTCTCCAGCGCGGCCAGAGGGTTCTCGGCGGGCGGATAGGGTTCGGCCAGCATCACGACAGAGCGCGCGTCCGGCCAGAGCGCCGTCGGGTCGGCCCGCCAGGCCGCCCGGTCCGCCATCCACGCCATGTCGCCGTGACGGCCGTCGGCGAGCCAGAGGCGCAGCTTGGCCCCGGCGTCCGCGACCGCGCCGGGCGCGCAGACGCCGAATCCCGCGAACCCGAGCGCCTGGGCCTCCGCCTCCAGCCGGCGTCGCAAATCGAGGGGCGAATGTGGGCGGGTCACGGGTCGCGCAGGGCTTGTCCCTCAAGCGTCCGTCCTCGTCGGCGCGCTTGCGGCAGGCCGATGGGTGATCCTCGCCTTTCAGACCTTCCCCCGCCGCCGTCGCCCATGCGCGCCATCCTCAGAAATCCGGGTCCGCGTAGTGCGCCGGCGGAGAGAACCCCGGCAGGTGGTCCGACAGCAGCGGGCGGAAGCAGGGGCGGGACTTGACGCGGGCGTACCACTCCTTCGCCGGATCGGAGACCTCCCACGGCACGTCGCCGATGTAGTCGAGGCAGGAGAGGTGCGCGGCGGCGGCGAAGTCCGCGATGGTGAGGGTCTCGCCGGCCAGCCAATGGCGCCGCTCCACCAGCCAGCCGACGTATTCGAGGTGGGTCTTGATCGCCCGCGCGCCGGCCTTGATCCGCGCGCTGTCCGGGTGACCGGTGCGCGCGAGGCGCTTCACGGCGCGCTCCGCGACGAGGCTTTCCGTGACCTCCGCGTTGAACTTGCCGTCGAACCAGCCGACGAGCCGGCGCGCCTCGGCGCGGTCGATCGGGTCGGACGGCAGGAGGCGCGGCTCGGGGCCGGTCTCTTCGAGGTATTCGAAGATCGCGGCGCTGTCCGCCAGCGCGCGGCCGTCGCGGTCGATCAGCACCGGCACCTCGCCGGCGGGGTTCAGGCGCAGGAAGTCGAGCCGGCGCTCCCACACCCGCTCCTCGATCAGCTCGGCTTCAAGCTTCTTCTCCCCGAGCACGAGGCGGATTTTGCGGCTCTGGGCCGACAGGGGCATATGGTAAAGGCGACGCATGGATCCTCGGCGCGCGGCGGCGGCACGCCTTCCTGCCCGTCCGCCCGCGTCTTTTCAACCACCGCCGCGACGGCGGCGCGCGACGAGGGGCCTGCTTCCGTCAGCCGGGCGGTTTCTCCATATCAGGCGAAACGGTGGGGGAGACGACAATGACCGAGAAATTCTGGCTGCCGAACGGCGCGCTGGTCCTCGTCGCGGACGGCCGGCGCGCGCTGATGCTGCGCAACGAAGGCTCGCCTGCGGCCCCTGCGTTCACGGTCGAACACCGGATGGAGGCGGCCGACAACCCGCCCGACAGCGCCGGTCACGACAAGCCGGGCCGCGTGTTCAAGGGCGACCGCCGCGCGGCCGTCGACATCGGCTCGCATCACGATCTCGAGGAAACGCGGTTCGCCGAAGTCGTGGCCGATGCGTTCCGGACCCTCGCCGAAGCGACGCCCGACGCGCCGCTCGCGCTCGTCGCGCCGCCGCCGGTTCTGGCCGTCTTGCGCAAGACGCTGCCGGATCCGCTGCGCGCGCGGGTGCGCGCGGAGGCGGCGAAGGATCTGGTCAACCACCCGGTCGCCGAGATCGCGCGCGTGCTCGCGGGATGACATGATGCGGCGTCGGCTTGTGGACGGTCCGTGATCAGCGCGGCGTCGCATCGCCTTTGTATGCGGCGCCGTGTGAAAAACCTTGCTGCGCTGCGGCGCGACAGGCGATAGCGTCAACCGCATGACAAGGGGAGGGCCGGCATGACGCGATTCCAGAAGATCCTCGTGGCCAACCGGGGCGAGATCGCCATCCGCATCATGCGCGCCGCCACCGAACTCGGCAAACGCACGGTCGCCGTCTACGCCGAGGAGGACAAGCTCGCCCTCCACCGCTTCAAGGCGGACGAGGCGTACCGGATCGGCGAGGGGCTCGGGCCGGTCGCGGCCTACCTCGCCATCGAGGAGATCATGCGCGTCGCTCGGGAGTCCGGCGCCGACGCGATCCACCCCGGCTACGGCCTCCTGTCCGAGAACCCCGACTTCGTCGACGCCTGCGCGCGCGAGGGGATCGCCTTCATCGGCCCGAAGGCCGAGACCATGCGGATGCTCGGCGACAAGGCGAGCGCGCGCCGCGCCGCCATCGCCGCCGGCGTGCCGGTTGTGCCGGCCACCGAGGTGCTGCCCGACGACATGGCCGAGGTGCGCCGGATGGCCGCCGAGATCGGCTATCCGCTGATGCTGAAGGCGAGCTGGGGCGGCGGCGGCCGGGGGATGCGCCCGATCCTCTCCGAAGACGAGCTGGAGACGAAGGTCCGCGAGGGCAAGCGCGAGGCCGAGGCCGCCTTCGGCAACGGCGAGGGCTATCTGGAGAAGATGATCCAGCGCGCCCGCCATGTGGAGGTGCAGATCCTCGGCGACAAGCACGGCAACATCGTGCACCTGTTCGAGCGCGACTGCACCGTGCAGCGCCGCAACCAGAAAGTCGTGGAGCGCGCCCCCGCCCCCTATCTCGACGACGCGCGGCGGGCGGAGATCTGCGAATACGGCCTGCGCATCGCGCGTCACGCGAATTACGAGTGCGCCGGCACCGTCGAGTTCCTGATGGACATGGACTCGGGGAATTTCTTCTTCATCGAAGTCAACCCGCGCGTCCAGGTCGAGCACACGGTCACCGAGGAGGTGACTGGCGTCGACATCGTCAAGGCGCAGATCCGCATCGCGGAAGGCGCCAAGATCGGCGACAGGGAGGACAGCGGCGTGCCCGCCCAGCACGCCATCGCCCTCGACGGCCACGCCGTGCAGTGCCGCATCACCACCGAAGACCCGATGAACAATTTCATCCCCGACTACGGTCGGATCACCGCCTATAGGGGCGCGACCGGCTTCGGCATCCGGCTCGACGGCGGCACGGCCTATTCGGGCGCGGTGATCACGCGGTTCTACGACAGCCTGCTGGAGAAGGTCACCGCCTGGGCGCCGACGCCCGACGAGGCGGTGCAGCGTCTGATCCGGGCGCTGCGGGAGTTCCGCATCCGCGGCGTCGCCACCAATCTCGCCTTCGTCGAGAACCTGCTCCAGCACCCAGACTTCCGAGACGCGACCTACACCACCAAGTTCATCGACACGACGCCCGAGCTGTTCAACTTCCGCCAACGCCGCGACCGCGCGACCAAGATCCTGCGCTACATCGCCGACGTCACGGTGAACGGCCACCCCGAGACCGCCGGGCGCGCCCGCCCGCCTGCAGCGGCCCGCGCGCCGCGCCCGCCGGCCCACCGCTTCGAGACGCCGCCGCCGGGCGCCAAGGATCTGCTCAACGCCAAGGGGCCGAAGGCGGTGGCGGACTGGATGCTGGCCGAGAAGCGCCTGCTGATGACCGACACCACCATGCGCGACGGCCACCAGTCGCTGCTGGCCACGCGCATGCGCTCCATCGACATGGTGAACGTCGCGCCGGCCTACGCGCGCAACCTGTCGGAGCTGTTCTCCGTCGAGTGCTGGGGCGGCGCGACCTTCGACGTCGCCTACCGCTTCCTGCAGGAGTGCCCATGGCAGCGGCTGCGCGACCTGCGGCGGCGGATGCCGAACCTGCTGCTCCAGATGCTGCTGCGCTCGGCCAACGGCGTCGGCTATTCGAACTATCCCGACAACGTGGTGAAGCTGTTCACCCGGCAGGCCGCCGAGACCGGCGTCGACGTGTTCCGGGTCTTCGACTCGCTGAACTGGATGGAGAACATGCGCGTCGGCATAGACGCCGTGCTCGAGACCGACAAGATCTGCGAGGCGGCGTTCTGCTACACCGGCGACATCGACGACCCCGATCGCGCCAAGTACTCGCTGAAATATTACGTCGATCTGGCGAAGGAGCTGGAGAAGGCGGGCGCCCACATCCTCGGCGTGAAGGACATGGCGGGGCTGCTGAAACCCGCCGCGGCGCGCAAGCTGATCAAGGCGCTGAAGGAGGAGGTGGCGATCCCGATCCACTTCCACACCCACGACACGTCCGGGATGTCGGCGGCCTCGGTGATCGCGGCGGCGGAGGCGGGGGTGGACGCGGCCGACGCGGCGATGGACGCCTTCTCCGGCATGACCTCGCAGCCCTGCTTCGGTTCGATCGTCGAGGCGCTGCGCGGCGGGGCGCGCGACACCGGCTTCGATCCGGCCGTGATCCGCGCCATCTCGACCTACTGGGAGCAGGTGCGCCAGCAATACGTCGCCTTCGAGACGGACATGCGCGCGCCGGCCTCGGAAGTCTATCTCCACGAGATGCCCGGCGGCCAGTTCACCAACCTCAAGGCGCAGGCGCGCAGCCTCGGGCTCGAGGACAAGTGGCCGGAGGTCGCGAAGGCCTACGCCGAGGCCAACGCCATGTTCGGCGACATCGTGAAGGTGACGCCCTCCTCCAAGGTCGTCGGCGACATGGCGCTGATGATGGTGACGCAGGGCCTCTCCCGCGCCGACGTGGAGAACCCGGAGAAGGACATCGCCTTCCCCGACTCGGTGGTCGGCATGATGCGCGGCGATCTCGGCCAGCCCCCCGGCGGCTGGCCGGAGGCGATCCGCCGGAAGGTGCTGAAGGGCGAGGACGGCTACGACGAGCGCCCTGGCGCGCGGCTGGAGCCGGTCGATATCGAGGCCGTGCGGGCCAAGGTCTCCGAAGAACTGGAAGGCAGGGTGGTCGATGACGAGGATTTGTCGTCGTATCTCATGTATCCGAAGGTCTACCTCGACTACATGGGGCGGCGGCGCGACTTCGGCCCGGTGCGGCAGCTGCCGACGCCGATCTTCTTCTACGGCATGGAGGTCGGGCAGGAGATCGCGGTGGATCTGGAGCCTGGCAAGACGCTGGTGATCCGCCTGCAGGGCGTCGGCGAGACCCACGACGGCGAGGTGCGCGTCTTCTTCGAGCTGAACGGCCAGCCGCGCGACATCCGCGTGCCCGACCGGAGCGCAGGCCCGACGCGCGCCGGGCGCCCGAAGGCGGAACCGGGCAATCCGCTGCACATCGGCGCGCCTCTGCCGGGCTCGATCGCCGGCGTCGCGGTGGGGGTCGGCGACAAGGTGCGTCAGGGCGATCTGCTCGTCACCATCGAGGCGATGAAGATGGAGACGGGCCTGCACGCCGAGCGCGCCGGCGTCGTGAAGCGCGTGCTGGTGGCGGCGGGCGATCAGGTCGAGGCGAAGGATCTGCTGGTCGAGTTCGAGAACGGAACCTGATCGCCTTGCGCGCGCCGCGATCCCGCGCCAGCGTCGCGCCATGCGCCGCGCCTTCGCCCTCACGCTGTTCCTCGCCGCCTGCGCCGCGGGCGGGCTGACGCCGGGCGAGCGCGCCGCCCGCCTCGCCCCCGACGCGCCGCTGGCCGTGAGCGACTGGCCGGCGGAGACGCCGCGGGCCGTGTTGCTCGCGCTCCACGGCTACGGCGATCACGCCGAGAGCGTGTTCGGCGAGGCCGCGCCGTTCTGGGCGGAGCAGGGCGTCGCCGTGCGGGCCTACGACCACCGCGGCTTCGGCCGGAACCCCAGCCGCGGCGTCTGGCCCGGCGTCGACGCCCTGATCGAGGACGCCGCCGACCAGGCCGCGCGGCTGCGCGCCGATCACCCCGACGCGCCGCTGGTGCTGATCGGCGAATCGATGGGGGCGGGCGTCGCCCTCGCGGCCGTGGGGGAAGGGCGGATCGAGGCGGACGGGTTGATCCTGCTCGCCCCCGCCATCGCCGGCGGCGAGCAGGTTTTCCCCGTGGCCCGCGCGGCCGTCTGGACGATGGCGCAGGCCATCCCTGACCGGCGCTGGACCGGCGAAGGGCTGGTCTCGTTCCAGGCCTCCGACGACATCGAGATGCTGCGCCGCCTCGCCGCCGACCCGCTCTACCTCGGCTCGCCGAACGCGCGCGAGATTCTCGGTCTGATCCGCGTGATGGATCGCGCCGCCGCGGCCGCGCCGGCCGTCGAGACCCCGACCCTCGTGCTGTTCGGGGCGCGCGACGAACTGCTGCGCGAGAGCGCGGTGCGCGCGGTGGCCGAGACCATTCCGGGGCTCGTCGCGTTCAGGCTCTACCCTGACGGCTGGCACCTGCTGCTGCGCGACTTGCAGAAGCGCCGCGTCTGGGAGGATGTCGCGGACTTCGTCCTCTCCCTGCCGGAGCCGCCCGCATGACGCCGCTGGACGCCGCCCACGCCGCCGCCGAAGCCCCCGGCGCGCCAGAGAGCGCGCGCCTGCGCTTCTACGCCCTTTTGCTGGAGACGACGCTCTGCGTGCCGGTCGAGCCGGGGCCGGAGGACGCGGCCCTGCGCCCGCGGGTGTTTCCGCTCGAAGCAGGTCCGGTGGCGCTCGCCTTCGACGACGACGGGCGGATGGCCGGCTTCTTCGGCGGGCCGACCGACTATGTCTCGCTGACCGGGCGGGCGCTGGCGGCGGCCGCGGCGGGCGCCGGCGTGGGGCTCGGGCTCAACCTCGACGCGCCCTCCGCGACGCTCCTGCCCGCCGAGGCGGTCGCCTGGCTCGCCGCGGAGATGGGCGGCGGGGCGGAGGCGGCGGATCTGTCGGGGCCGGTGACCGTGGCGGCGCCGACGGGGATCGACGGCGCGCTGCTCGCGGCGCTCGCCGAGCGGCTGGCCGGGCTGCCGGGCATGGTCGCCGAGGCGTGGCTGGTGCGGCTGGAGCGGCCCGAGGCGTCTGAGCTTGCGCTGCTGCTGTTGCCGGCGCCGGCGGCGCGGCGCGCCGGAGAGGGGCTGGCCGCCCTGCTCGGGCGGGTCGCCGCGGCGGCGGGGGCCGCGTCGGTGGCGGTGGGGCTGCTCGACGACGGCCATGCGCTGCTCGGGCCGGCGCGGGCGAAAGGGGTAGGGCTGCACCCGGGGCCTGCGCCCGAGGCGCCTGCGGCGAAGCCGGCCGGTCCCCCGCGCCTGCGCTGAGCGTCAGTCCGTCCGCAGAGACTCGATCCAGCGCGCGACGTCGGCGATCTGGGTGCGGCTGAGGCCGGGGTCGGGCATCGGCGGATGGGGCGAGGCGATCCAGCCGCGCAGCGCCTCCGCCGTGATCTGGCGGTCGTTGGCGATCGCCATGAAGGACGGCGCGACGTCGGGCGCGGTGGTCTGGTCTGGGGTCGCGATGTGGCAGGCGGCGCACCACTGCTCGGCGATGGACCGGCCCATCTCCAGCGGATCGTCCTGCGCCGCCGCCACGGTCGACGCCAGCGCGAAAAGCAGGGCGAGTCGCGTCATCCGAACTCCTCCGGCGGTCAGGCGCGCCCCGCGATGCGCCGCCGACGCTCCTCGCGCCGTACGGGACGGAAACCCCACTTCTGATAGAGCGGCAGCGCGCGGGGATGGTCGAGCGAGCAGGTGTTCACCGTCAGCTTTCCCGGCGCGCCGTCCCAGGCCATGTGCACGCCCGTTCCCAGCAGCCAGTCGCCGAGGCCCCGGCCCTGCGCCTCGGGCGCGAGGCCGAAATAGGCGATGTCGCAGACCGGCGCCTCGCGCGCGTCGAGCATGATGAACCCGGCCGGCCAGCCGGTGAGGTAGAGGACGTAGAGCGCCACCTGCGGATGCTGCGCGAAGGCGGCGATGGCGTCGTCCGACAGGGCGTGCAGGTCGGTCCACTTATGGTCGCGCCCGACCGTGTCGTAGAGGTAGCGGAAGAAGGCCGCGGGCGGCGTCTCGGCGCGCAGCAGCGACAGGCCGCGCGGCACGGGAGGATGCGGGCGGGGCCGGTCTGGCCGCGCGGCCATCTCGAGGTAGGTGACCGTGTAGGCGACTTCCGCGTCCGCGCTCATCGCGCCACCGGCAGGTCGGCGTAGGCGCCCCATTCCGTCCACGACCCGTCGTAGACGGCCGTCCGCGCCGCGCCGGCGCGCGCCTGCGCGAGGCTGAGGATGCAGGCGGTGACGCCCGAGCCGCAGGTGTTCACGATCGGGCGCGAGAGGTCGACGCCGGCTTCGGCGAACACCGCGCGCAGGGCCGCCGCGTCCTTCAGCGTGCCGTCGGCGTTCAGCACGGCGCGGTAGGGCACGTTCAGCGCGCCCGGAATGTGGCCGGACCGAAGCCCGGGTCGCGGTTCCGGCTCCTCGCCGCGGAAGCGCGCGGGGGAGCGGGCGTCGACGATCTGCTCGCCCCCGAGCTTGGCGGCGGCGGCGACCTGCGTCACGTCGCGCACCAGCTCGGGCCGCTTGCGGGCGATGAAGTGACGGTCGCGCGCCAGAGGCTGGCCCGCCTCCAGCGGCAGGCCCTCGGCGCGCCATTTCGGCAGGCCGCCGTCGAGCACCGCCACCGCGTCGTGGCCGAAGACCTTGAACATCCACCAGACCCGCGCCGCCGAGAACAGCCCGGACTGGTCGTAGACCACCACCTGCCGCCCGTCGCCGACGCCGAGCCGGCGCACCCGGCTCGCGAACTTCTCGGCCGAGGGCAGCATGTGGGGCAGGGCGGAGGCGGTGTCGGCGATCTCGTCGATGTCGAAGAACTGCGCGCCGGGGATGTGGCCGGCCTCGTGCTCGGCGCGCGCGTCGCGGTTCTGGTCGGGCATGTGCCACGACCCGTCGAGCACGCGCACCTCGGGGTCGCCCAGCCGCGCGGCGAGCCACCCGGTGGAGACCACGCGTTCGGGATCGTCCTCGGTCATCCGCGCTCCGTGCTCCGCCGACGCTTCAGGTCTAGGCGCGCCGGCGACGGGGCGCAACCCGGCGCTCATGCGCCCCCCACGCCGAGCCGCGCCACGCCCGGCGGGATGGCCGCCGGCGGCTCGAGGGCCGGATCGCCCGTTTCCGGGGTCTCGGTGCGGATGCGCACGTCGCGCCGCGCGACCGGAACCTCGATCCCCTCGGCGGCGAAGCGCTCGGCGATGGTGAACTGCACGTCCGACATGACCGCGAAGATGAAGTTGACGTCGCGCAGGAAGGCGCGGATTTCGAACTCGTAGCCGTCCTGTCCGAAGGCGCGGAACAGGATCTGCGGCGCCGGCCGCCGCAGCGTCATGGGATGGTTCGTCGCGACCTCCCGCAGAATCGTCTCGGCGCGACGGATGTCGGCCCCGTAGGCGAGGCGCACCGGCACGATCATCCGGCCGACGAGGTTGGTGTGGGTGAAGTTGGTCACCGGCTGCGCGATCAGATCGGCGTTGGGCACGACGTAGGTCGAGCGGTCGAAGGTCTCGATCTCGGTCGACCGCACGTTGATCTTGCGGACGTAACCGTGGACGTTGTTCACCTGTATCCAGTCGCCGACCTTCACCGGCCGCTCGATCAGCAGGATCAGGCCGGAGACGAAGTTGTTCACGATCGCCTGCAGGCCGAAGCCGACGCCGACCGACAGGGCGCCGGCGACGATGGCGAGATTCGAGAGATCGAGCCCCGCCGCGGCGATGGCGATAAGCGCCGCGAGCGTAACGCCGATGTAGCCGACCACCGCCGTCAGCGCGCTGCGTCCGGCCTTGGCGACGCCCATCTGCGGCAGGACCGAACTGCGCAGCACCCGCTGCGTCACGCTGGTCAGCGCGTAGCCGACGCCGAACACGAGCAGGAAGGTGAAGAAGGCGAGCGGCGAGAACCGCACGCCGCCCACGTTCACGCCGTCGACGACGCCCTGCGCGACATAGACCACGTCGGACCAGCTGGCCCCCCACGCCATCGCCAGCAGCGGCATCGCGGCGAAGAACAGCGCGACCGCGGCGATGACGGGCGTCAGCCGCTGCAGCAGCGGTCGATCCGGCGCGCCTTCGGCCGGCGGCGGACCCGCGATCTCGCGCGCGAGGTCGAAAAGCGCCACCACCAGCCCGATCACGCCGACGGTGCGCAGGGTCGGCAGCATCAGGTCGCGCGACGCGGCGAAGTACCCCGCCGCCGCGAGCAGCGGCGCGGCGACGGCGACCAGCGAGGCCGCGCTGCGCATCAGCCAGCCGACCTGCCGCGCGATGGGGCGTGCGTCCTCCTCGGCGTCGGCGGGATCGGGCGGCGCCTCGACGGCGTAAGCGACGCAGGAGCGCTCGTAGATGCGCTTCAGCCGCCAGAGAAAGGCGCCGGCCAGCGACACGCCGACGAAGTTGGCGACGATCAGGGTGTTCTCGGCGAACCGCAGCCGGTCGAGCGCGCCGACCACGGCGTAGTCGAGGGCGAGCACGCCGGCGAGCCACATCACCGCCGTGCGCGCCTTGGCCGCCTCCTTGTCCGGCAGCGCCGTCAGGCGCATCGCGGGCACGTCCGGCGAGTAGAAGGCGGCGGCCAGCGCGTAGGCGCCGATGAAGTAGAGCAGCCCGGTCCCCGTGTTCCGCACGAGGGTCTCGATGGTTTCGCCGAACAGCTTGCTGAACGTCACCCCGAATCCGACCAGCGCGAGGGCCGCGAGCGGCAGCGCGATGCGCGCCAGCGCCCCGATGACGGCGACGGCGATCATCCGCGACCGCGTCGCCCCGGCGCGCGACGCGGACGCCGCCAGCCAGCCCGACAGGCGGTTGCGGACGACGACGATCAGCCCGGCCGCCGCGAGGAACGCGATCGCCGCCACCGGCGCCCGGTCGAGCGCATGCTCGCGGTTCACCGGGTCGCGCCATTCCTCGGCGGCGTCGGCGACCGCGCGTTCGGCGAAGGCCGCGAAATCCTGCGCCGCGCCGGGCCATAGCCGCGGATCGAGCGGACTGGGGCCGCGGGTCGTCAGCCTGTTGAGCAAGCGCTCGCGCAAGTCCGCGGCCACGGTCTCGAGCAACTGGTTGAAGCGGGTCTCCGCCAACTGGGCGGCGCTCGCCACGGCCTCCTCCGCCGCGATCTGCTCGTTGAGCTGGCGGCGCGTGGTGGCGACCAGCGCGTCCTCGCTCGCGCCTTCGGTCGGCGGCGGGCCGAGCGCTTCGAGCTGGCGGCGCAGCGCCTCGACGCGCCGCCGCTGCGCCGCCGCGACCTCCCGCGCCGCCGCGCGGTCGGCGTCGAGCGCCTGACGCAGCGCGCGGAGTTCAAGGTCGGTCTCCGCCGCCTCTAGCGCTTCGGCCGCCGTCTGCTCGCGCCGCTCCCAGTCCGCGATCAGCGCCGCGGCGCTCGCCATCCCTTCGTTGGCGACGGCAGGGCCGGCCGTCCAGAGCAGCGCGCAGACCAGCGCGCCGAGAAGACCGCCGAGGAAGCCGGGTCGGCTCACTCGGCGACGTCCGGAAGCGGTTCGGCTTCGGCTTCGAGCCAGTCGGGGACGGGCAGACCTTTCTCCCGCAGGAAGCCCGGGTTGAACAGCCTGGACTGATAGCGCGCGCCGTGGTCGCAGAGGATCGTCACGATGGTGTGGCCCGGACCCATCGCCTGCGCCATGCGGATCGCCCCCGCGACGTTGACGCCGGAGGATGCGCCGACGCACAGGCCCTCCTCCTTCAGCAGGTCGAAGGTGATCTCAAGCGCCTCGGGGTCGCCGATCTGGAACGGCATGTCGACCTCGAGCCCTTCGAGGTTCGCCGTGATGCGTCCCTGACCGATGCCTTCGGTGATCGAGGAGCCCTCCGATTTCAGCTCGCCGGTCGTGTAGTAGCTGTAGAGCGCCGCTCCCATCGGGTCGGCGAGGCCGATCTTGACCGACGGATTGCGCTCACGCAGCGCCGCGGCGACGCCCGCCAGCGTGCCGCCCGAGCCGACCGCGCAGATGAAGCCGTCGACCTTGCCTTCGGTCTGGGTCCAGATCTCGGGGCCGGTCGTGTCGATGTGGGCCTGGCGGTTGGCGACGTTGTCGAACTGGTTGGCCCAGATCGCGCCGTTCGGCGCCGACTGCGCCAGCCGCTCGGCGAGACGCCCCGAATAGCGCACGTAGTTGTTCGGGTTGCGGTAGGGGGCCGCGGGCACCTCCACCAGCCGCGCGCCGAGAAGGCGCAGGAAGTCCTTCTTCTCGCGGCTCTGGGTTTCGGGGATGACGATCACCGTCTCGAAACCCATGGCCCGGCCGACGACGGCGAGCCCGATGCCGGTGTTGCCCGCCGTGCCCTCGACGATCACGCCGCCCCGGCGGAGATCCCCTCTCGCGATCGCGTCGCGGATGATCGACAGCGCCGCGCGGTCCTTCACCGACTGGCCGGGGTTCATGAACTCCGCCTTGCCGAGGATGTCGCAGCCCGTCAGCTCCGACGCCTTGCGAAGCCGGATCAGCGGTGTCGCTCCGATGGCGGCCGGCATGTCGGCGACGGTGATCATGGCGGATGTCTCCCTCCCGGCTCCGCGCCTGTCGTGCGCGCGGGCGTGCAGCGTTGCGCGCAACATACGGTCGAGGGCGCGCCGCTCCAAGGCGCGGCGGCCGCAGGACGCCGATGCGCCCCGCGCCGTCGCACCTTCTCCGAGCGGCGATGTCGAAAAGGTTTCCTGCGAGGACGGCATCGATTAACCCATCATCGCGCGACCGACGGTGATCCGACGGCGCGCGGCGTGCGTACACAGCCTGAACCGGAATGAAGAGAGTTTCGATGGCGTCCGCGCACCCGACCGACGACATGCTGGCGAGCTACGCGACCGGCGCCGCCTCCCCGGGTGTCGCGCTGCTCGTCGCCGCGCACCTGACCTACTGCGCCCGATGCCGCGCCAGGGTCGCCGCGATGGAGGCGGTCGGCGGGGCGCTGCTGGCGACGTCGCCGGCCGATTGCGCGCCGCCTCGACTGGAGTCGGTGATGGCCCGGCTCGACGGCGCGCGGGCGGACCGCCCGAAGGCCAAGGCGTCGGGGCTCTCGATTCGCGATCCGATCCTGCCGGGGCCGATCCGCGACGCCTTCGGCGCGCCGCTTTCGGAGATTCGCTGGCGCTTCCGCATGCCGGGCGTCTCCGAGTGCGAACTGCCCGGCACGGGGCCCGAGCGCGTGAGCCTGCTGCGGGTGCGCCCGGGCGCCGGCGTGCCGGCCCACACCCACACCGGCGTCGAGGCGACGCTGGTGCTGAGCGGCGCGCTTCTGGACCGGGGCGCTGTCCACTTGCCGGGCGACGTCGCCGTCGCCACATCCGACGACGACCACCACCCGCGCGCCGTCGACGGCGAGGAGTGCGTCTGCCTGACCGTTCTCGGCGGGGCCGTGCGCTTCACCGGAACGTTCGGGCGGGCGCTCAACATCTTCGCCGAGTAGGCGGCGGCCGCCGCTGAACCAGGAGGAAGCGATGCTTCTGACCCGCCGCCACGCGCTGGCGAGCCTCGCCGGCGCGTCGGCCACCCTGATCTTGCCGCAACCTGCGCGCGCCGCGGCGGAGCGCGTGTTCCGGATCGAGCGCAGCGGCTCGAACATCGGCACGCACCGCATCGCCGTCTCGCGCGAGGGCGAGTTGACGCGCGTGGCCATCGACATCGACATCGTGGTCCGCGTGCTCGGCATCCCCGCCTACCGCTACGAGATGACCAACCGCGAGACGTGGCGCGACGGCGAACTCGTCTCCATCGACAGCCGGGTGAACGACGACGGCGCGGCCAAGCGCGTCGTCGCCAGTCGCAACGGCGCGAAGGTCGCGATCACCAGCGAGTTCGTCGACAAGCAGGTGTCGCCGCTCGTCGCGACCACAACTTACGTCACGCCGCTGTTCCTCGACCGCCCCGACTGGGTGAGCACCGACAGCGGCGAACTGCTCGGCGTGTCGGCGACGGAACTCGGCCCGGACCGCGCCGGCGGCGGCGTCGCCTCGACCGCATGGCGCGCGAGCGACGGGAATGGCTACGACGTGGTGATCCACTACGACGACCGCGGCGAGTGGGTCGGCCTCGCCTTCGACGCCGGCGGGCGCGAAGCGATCTACATCGCCGATTCGGTCGACGACCGCCTCGCCGAAGTCTGGGCGGGCTGATGGGCGTCTGGAGTCAGGTGGCGACGCCCGAGGACGGCGTCGCGTGGATCACGGGCGCGAGCGGCGGGATCGGGCGCGCGACGGCGCTGGCGCTCGCCGACGCCGGCTGGACCGTCCACGCCACGGCGCGCAACGCCGACGCCCTCGCAGCCCTCGCGGCGGAACGGCCGGGCAAGATCGTCCCGCAGCCCGGCGACGTGACGGACGCGCCGCGCATGGCCGAGATCGTCGCGGCCATCGAGGCCGAACGCCCCATCGCCCTCGCGATCCTGAACGCCGGCGTCTACGAGCCGATGCGCGCGCAGGCGTTCGACGCGGGCGCGCTCTCGCGCACCTTCGCGGTGAACGTGCAGGGCGTGGCCAACGGGCTCGACCCGGTGCTGAAGGCGATGATCGCGCGGCGCAAGGGGCATGTCGCGGTCACATCCTCGGTGGCGGGGTATCGCGGTCTGCCGCGCGCCGCGGCCTATTCCGCCACCAAGGCCGCGCTGATCGCCATGGCCGAGGCGCTGGCCTTCGACCTGATCGACCTGAACGTGCGGATCTCCGTGATCTGCCCCGGCTTCGTCGAGACCGAGGCGACCAGCGTCAACGACTTCGAGATGCCGTTCCTGATGAAGCCCGAGGCGGCGGCGGCGCGGATCGTCGCGGGGCTGGCCAGGCCCGGCTTCGAGATCGCCTTCCCGACCCGGTTCGAACTGATCCTCAAGACGCTCGGCCTGCTGCCGAACCGCGCCTACTTCGCGGTGATGCGCAAGGCGATGGGCTGGGGGCCTGACGTCAAGCCCTGACGCCTCCCCTTTCGCCCGGCCCCTTTCGCCCGGCCCCTTTCGCCCGGGGCGCCCCGGCGATACCGTGCGCCGAGTCCAGCAGGGGATCGCGGCGTGTCCGACGCCCATCAGACCGATCACGCGGCGCAGGCGGCCCCTTATCAGGTGCTCGCCCGCCGGCGGCGTCCGCAGACCTTCGACGCCCTGATCGGGCAGGAGGCGATGGTGCGGACGCTCCGCAACGCCTTCGCCGCCGAGCGCATCGCCCACGCCTTCGTGCTGACGGGCGTGCGCGGCGTCGGCAAGACCACGACCGCGCGCATCCTCGCCAAGGGGCTGAACTGCATCGGTCCGGACGGGGCTGGCGGCCCGACCATCGACCCCTGCGGCGTCTGCGACCCCTGCCGCGCCATCGCCGAAAGCCGCTTCGTCGACGTGCTGGAGATCGACGCGGCGTCGCACACCGGCGTCGACTTCGTGCGCGATCTCAACGAGATGGCCCGCACCACGCCCTCGGCGCGGTTCCGCGTGTTCATCCTCGACGAGGTGCACATGCTGAGCACCAGCGCCTTCAACGCGCTGCTGAAGACGCTGGAGGAGCCGCCGCCGCGGGTGAAGTTCGTCTTCGCCACCACCGACATCCACAAGGTGCCGGCGACCATCCTCAGCCGCTGCCAGCGCTTCGACCTGCGCCGCGTCGAGCCCGAGCGCATGATCGCCTTCCTCGCCGGCATCGCCTCGGGCGAGGGCGCGACCGTGGCCGAGGACGCGCTGGCGCTGCTCGCGCGCGCGGCGGAAGGCTCGGTGCGCGACGCCCTGTCCCTGCTCGATCAGGCCATCGCCCACGCCGCCGGCGCGGTGTCGGCCGAGCAGATCCGCGCCATGCTCGGGCTCGCCGATCGCGGGCGGGTGCTCGACCTGTTCGAGCGGGTGATGGCCGGCGACCCGGCCGGGGCGCTCGCCGAGTTCGGCGCGCAGTACGCCGAGGGCGCTGACCCGGCCGCGGTGCTGCGCGATCTCGCCGAGATCACCCACTGGCTGTCGGTCGTGAAGATCGCGCCCGACGCCGCCATGGACCCGACGCTGCCCCCCGGGACGCGCGCGCGCGGGCGCGCGCTGGCGGAGCGGCTCGGCATGCGCAGCCTCGCGCGGGCGTGGCAGATGCTGCTCAAGGCGCTCGACGAAGTCGCCCGCGCGCCGTCGCCCGCCATGGCCGCCGAGATGGCGCTGATCCGCCTCACCCACGTCGCCGAACTGCCGACGCCCGAAGATCTCGTGCGTCGGCTGACGGAGGGCGGAGCGCCGCCGCCGTCGGGCGGCCGGCCTGCGCCGTCCGGCGGGGGCGGCGGGGCGACGGCGCTCGCGACGGCCGCGCCCGCGGCCGCGCCGTCGCCCGGTCCTCTGGCGGCGTTCGAGACCTTCGACGCGGTGGTCGCGCTGATTCGCGACAAGCGCGACATGAAGCTGCTCTACGCGGTCGAGACCTTTCTGCGCCTCGTGCGCTACGCGCCGGGGCGCATCGAGTTCGCGCCCGCCGAGAACGCGCCCGCCGACCTCGCGGGCGATCTCACCCGCCGGCTCGGCGACTGGACCGGCGCGCGCTGGGTGGTGACGGTCTCGGCGGAGCAGGGCGCGCCGACCATCGCCGAGCGCCGCCGGGCGACCGAGCGCGACCTGCGCGCCCGCGCGGCCGAGGCGCCGCTGGTCGCCGCGGCCCTGCGGCTGTTTCCGGGCGCCGAGATCAAGGCGGTGCGGCCTCTCTCCGCCGAACCCGCGGCCGCGGCGCCGGAAGGCCTTGCGCCGGCGCCGGAGGATGACGACGACGAAGCGTTCGGCGACGACTGGACGCCGGTGGACCCCTTCGACGAGGAGTGACCCGATGCTCAAGGGACTGGGCGACATGGCCAAGCTGATGAAGCAGGCCCAGGCGATGCAGCAGAAGATGGCCGAGGCGCAGGACCGCATCGCCGAGATCGAGGCCGAAGGCGAGTCCGGCGCGGGCCTCGTCAAGGCGCGGGTTTCGGGCAAGGGCGAGCTGCGCGGCGTCGCCATCGACCCTTCGCTGATGAGCGCGGACGACCGCGAAGTGCTCGAGGACCTGCTGGTCGCCGCCGTCAACGACGCCCACGCCAAGGCGCAGGAGAAGGCGCAGGCCGAGATGGCGAAGCTCACCGAAGGCCTGGCCCTGCCGCCGGGGATGAACCCCTTCGGCTGAAACGCCGCTAGACGTCCTCCGCCCCGGCTTCGGGGCGGAAGCCGGAGGCGACGACATACATCTCGGCGCTGTCCTTGCGGCTCGCGGGCGGCTTGACGTGGGCCACGGTTGCGAAGCGGCGCTTCAGGAGGGCGAGCAGGTCGCCCTCCGTGCCGCCCTGCAGCACCTTGGCGACGAAGGCGCCGCCCGGCGCCAGCACGTCGAAGGCGAAATGGGCGGCCGTCTCGCAGAGCGCCACGATGCGCAGGTGGTCGGTCGCGCGGTGGCCGCTGGAGGAGGCCGCCATGTCGGAGAGCACCACGTCGGCCTGCCCGTCGAGCGCCGCCTTCACGGCGTCGTCGGCGTCGTCGGCCATGAAGTCGAGGTGCAGGATCTCTGCGCCCGCGACAGGCTCGGTCTCCTGGATGTCGACGCCGAGCACCCGGCCGCGCGGCTTCGCCCCGGCCTCCCCGAGGGCGTTGACGCGCTTGACCGCGACCTGAAGCCACCCGCCCGGCGCGCAGCCGAGGTCCACCACCCGCGCGCCCGGCGTCAGGATGCGCCGCTTGTCGTCGATCTCGATCAGCTTGAAGGCGGCGCGCGAGCGCCAGCCCTCGCGCTTGGCGCGCTGCACGTAAGGATCGTTCAGCTGCCTGTCGAGCCAGCGCGTGGAGCTGAGCTTGCGCCCCTTGGCGGTCTTGACCCGGGTGCGCAGCGTCCGCTCGCCGCCGCGCGACGCCCCGCCGCCGGGTCCCTTGTCGCCTGGCCCCTTGGCGCCGGTCATGGCTTGGGCGTCCCTTCGCCGATCAGCGCGTAGAGCAGCCCTTCGCGCAGGCCCCGGTCGGCGACGCGCAGGCGCTCGGCCGGCCAGAGCCGCATGACCGTGGCGAGGATCGCCGCGCCGGCGACGATCAGCAACGCGCGGTCGGCGCCGATGTGGGGATGGTGCAACCGCGTCTCGTCGTCGAGGGCGAGCATCTCCTCGATCACGCGCGTCGCGCCGTCGTAGGGCAGCCATGAGCCGTCGACCCGGCTGCGGTCGTAGCGGCGCAGACCGAGATGGGCGCCGGCGATGGTGGTGACCGTGCCCGAGGCGCCGATGATCTGGAGCCGCCCGCGCCCGCCCTCGGCGCGGCGCGCGTAGGGGATGAAGCGGACGAGCTGCTCCTCGAAGCAGGCGGTCATCGCCTCGAAGCGCTCGCGCGGCGAGGCGATGGCGCAGAAGCGGTCGTGAAGCGTCGCGACGCCCAGCGGCGCCGAGACCCAGTCGACGATGTGGGCGGCGGCGGCGCGGGCGCGGGCGTCGGCCTCCAGCACGCCGCGGCGCGCCGGGGCGAGCGCCATCAGCAGGCGCGGGCGCAGGTGCGGCGGCGTGCCGGAGAGGTCGATCCAGATCAGCTCGGTCGAGCCGCCGCCGATGTCGATCACCAGCAGCTCCTCCGCGTCCTCGTCGAGCAGCGGCGCGCAGCCGGCGACGGCGAGGCGCGCCTCCTCCTCGGCGGTGATCAGGTCGAGGCGCAGGCCGGTGGCGGCGCGCACGCGGTCGAGGAAGGCGCGGCCGTTGGCGGCGCGCCGGCACGCCTCGGTGGCGACCGCCCGCATGCGCCGCACGCCATGGCGGCGCAGCTTGTCGGCGCAGACCCAGAGCGCGTCGAGCGTCCGCGCCATCGCGGCGTCGGACAGCGCGCCGGACTGCTCCACGCCCTCGCCGAGGTGCACCGCGCGGCTGAAGCTGTCGACGACGTGGAAGCCGTCCGGCCGCGGCGCGGCGATCAGCAGGCGGCAGTTGTTGGTGCCGAGGTCGAGCGCGCCGAGGAGAGGCTGTCGCGGCGCCGTCGCGCGCCGTTGCGCGCCGACCGGTCGAACCGGCAGGGGCTGAGGCGGCGGCGCGGCTTCACGGGTCATCGAACATGGTTAGCCGAGGGCGCCGCGCCCCACAAGCGGCCCGCGGGTCGCGTCAGGGGCCGTGCGAGCGGGTCGCGTCAGCCGCAGCCCCCCGCAGCCGCGATGCGCATCGGCCGCGGTTCGATCCCGATGGCGCGGCAGACCTGGTAGGGCAGGTCCGGGTTGTTCAGCGTGTAGAGGTGCAGGTGGTCGATCCCTTCGCCGAGCAGTCCCGCGCACTGCTCCGCCGCGATGGAGACCGACAGCAGCTCCGCCGCGTCCTGCGTCTCGGCGTGCTCGAAGGCCTGAGCGAGCCAGACCGGCACGCCGGCGCCGCAGCCTTCGGCGAAGCGGCGCATCTTGGCGAAGTTCTCGATGGGTAGAATGCCGGGAATGATCGGCGCCGTGATCCCGGCGCGCGCGCAGGCGTCGCGGAATCGCAGGAACGTCGCGTTCTCGAAGAAGAACTGCGTGATCGCCTCCGTGGCGCCGGCGTCGAGCTTGCGCTTGAGGTTGTCGATGTCGGCCTGCGGCGAGGCGGCTTCGGGGTGGGTCTCGGGGTAGGCGCCGACGGCGATCCGCTTCCAGCCGGCGGCCGCTAGACCCGCCACCAGTTCTGTCGCGCTCTCGAACCCGCCGGGATGGGGCGTGAAGCGGCCTTCGCCCTTCGGCGGATCGCCGCGCAGGGCGACGATGCGCGTGCAGCCGGCCTTGGCGTAGGTCTCGGCCACCGCCAGCGTCTCCTCGCGCGTGGCGCCGACGCAGGTCAGGTGGCCGGCGACGTCAAGGCCTGCGCGGTCGCGGATCGCCATGATCGCGGCGACGGTGCGCTCGCGCGTGGTGCCGCCGGCGCCGTAGGTCACCGACACGAACTGCGGTCCGAGCGGGGCGAGGCGCTCGACGGACGCCCAGAGATTCGCGGCGGCTGCAGGGGTTTTCGGAGGAAAGAACTCGAACGAGACGGCGGGGCGGGCGGTCAAAGCGGACTGCGTCATGGCGGGTGCTCCTGTGCGACTCACGCGCGAACCGACGCGCCGCAGCGCACAATAGTAGGCGGCGGTAAGCGACGCATCAACGTCCGTTGTCGACGGGCCTCCGCTGCGGCCGTCGCGCCGATGTCGCGAAAGCGCGTCCGCGCGTCGCCGGCGAGTCGCGCCGCGCGGCGTGGCGGGCGTATCGAAAGCCTGCATCCAACGGAGGGGCCATGCCTACGCTCACCATCGTCTCGTGGCGGGACATCCCCGCCCAGGTCGTCGTCGGAGAGGGCCGCAGGGCCGCGCGCCGTCAACTGCCCGAGCGCTTCGAGCAGGCGATCGATCGGTGCGCGATGAAGGTTGGGGCGCGCGACAGCGACGCCTATCTGGCGGAGTGGCGGCGCAGCGCGCCGATGGCGGTCGAGGGCGACCCCGAGGCGGCGGCCGAGGCGGAAGCCGCACGGCTGAGCGCGCTCTACGACGCGCCGGCGCTGAAGGTGCTGATCGACAACGACGGCTGGGCGAAGGCCCCGGCCCATCAGGGGGAGTGAGCCATGGCGACGATCCTGAACCTGTTCGACCGCCGCCGTCGCGACCGCGCGCCGGCCGGCGACATGGCCGCCCTGCTGCAAGGCTGGTCGATCGAGGTGCTGCCGCGCACGGCGGCGAAGATCGAGCGCTTCGCCGATCTGCTCCCCGAAGGCTGCCGTGTCTACGTCGCCCATGTCGACGGCACGCCGATCGACGCCATGGTCGAGACCGCGAAGCGCATCGCCGCCGAGGGCTTCCCGGTGATGCCGCACGTGCCGGCGCGGTCCGTCCCGTCGCGCGCCGCCCTCGCCGAGTGGCTCGGCCGCTACCGCGACGAGGCCGGCGTCGATCAGGCGCTGGCGATCGCAGGCGGGCGCCCCGAACCTGTCGGCGCCTTCTCCGACTCGATGCAGCTTCTCGACACCGGCCTTTTCGAGGCGTCGGGGTTCCGGCGCATCCATGTCGCCGGCCATCCCGAGGGCGCGCGCCAGATCGACCCCGACGGCGGCGACGCCGCGGCCATGGCGGCGCTGCGCTGGAAGCAGGACTGGGCGGAGGCGGCGGGCGTCGAGATGGCGGTCGCGACGCAGTTCTGCTTCGAGGCCGCGCCTGTGGTCGACTGGGCGCGGCGGCTGCGTGCGGCGGGTGTGCGCCTGCCCGTGCACATCGGCGTCGCCGGCCCCGCGCGGCTCCAGACGCTCATCAAGTACGCCATGCTCTGCGGGGTCGGTCCGTCGCTGAAGGTGCTGCAGAAGCGCGCCGCCGACATCTCCCGGCTGATGCTGCCGTTCACGCCCGAGGAGGTGCTGCGCGACCTCGCCGCCGAGAAGGCGCGCGACCCCGCGCTCCAGATCGAGCGGGTGCATTTCTTCCCCCTCGGCGGCGTCCCCCAGACCGCCGAGTTCTGCGACGCCGCCGGCCGCCCGGTCGGCGGCGTCGCCGCCCGCGCCTGAGGAGCGCCGCCATGACCCGCACCGTCGTCGAGTCGAAGACGCGCACCGCGATCATCGGCTTCGACCAGCCGTTCTGCGTGATCGGCGAGCGCATCAATCCCACGGGCCGCAAGAAGCTCGCCGCCGAGCTGGAGGCGGGGGATTTCTCCACCGTCGAGAAGGACGCGCTGGAGCAGGCGGCCTGCGGCGCGACCATGCTCGATGTGAACGCGGGCGTCGTCTACAACAGCAATCCCGACCCCAACGAGACCGAACCGCCGTTGATGCGGAGGATGATCGCGCTGGTGCAGGGGCTGGTGGACCTGCCGCTCTGCATCGATTCGAGCGTGCCGGCGGCGCTCGAGGCGGGGCTGGAGACCTGCGAGGGCAGGCCGCTGCTGAACTCCGTCACCGGCGAGGAGGAGCGGCTCGAGCTGATCCTGCCGCTGGTGAAGAAGTACAATGTCCCGGTGGTCGCCATCTCCAACGACGACACCGGCATATCCGAGGATCCCGACGTGCGTTTCGCGGTGGCCAGGAAGATCGTCGAGCGGGCGGCCGATTTCGGCGTGCCGGCGCACGACATCGTGGTCGATCCGCTGGTCATGCCCATCGGCGCGATGGCGACCGCCGGCCGGCAGGTGTTCGCGCTGGTCCGCCGGCTGCGCGAGGAGCTGAAGGTGAACACGACCTGCGGCGCCTCGAACGTGTCCTTCGGCCTGCCCAACCGCCACGGCGTCAACGCCGCCTTCCTGCCGATGGCGATCGCCGCCGGCATGACCTCGGCGATCATGAACCCGGTCCGCCCGCAGGAGATGGAGGCGATCCGAGCCGCCAACCTGCTGATGAACAACGATCCCAACGGCGCCGCCTGGATCGCCGCGAACCGCGCGCCGGCGGCCGAGGGCGCGGCGCCGCGGGGGCGCGCGGGCCGCGAGGGGCGGCGGCGGCGCGCCGTCTGAGCCGGGCCGGGTTGACCTTGCACCCCGCCGGGGGCCAAAGCTGGCGCGCGCCCGAAGCCGACAGGACGGCACGCCCGATGTGGACTCTGCCCAACGTGCTGACCGCGAGCCGCGTCGTGGCGGCCCCGTGCGTCGCGCTGGCCTTCTCCGCCTTCGACCGGCCGACCGCCGACTGGGTGGCGCTGCTGTTGTTCGTGGGCGCTGCGGTGACGGACTGGATCGACGGCTGGATCGCGCGTCGCCACGGCAGCGAGAGCGCGTTCGGCCGCATGCTGGACCCCATCGCCGACAAGGCGATGGCGGCGATCGCGCTGGCGGTGCTGATGGCCCTCTACGGCCTCGGGCCGATGCTGACGATCCCGGTCGCGACCATCCTGCTGCGCGAGACGCTGGTGGCGGGCCTGCGCGAGTTCCTCGGCGGCGCCTCGCTCAAGGTGACGCGGCTGGCGAAGTGGAAGACCACGGCGCAGCTCTCGGCCATCGCCGTGCTGCTCGCGGCGGCGCCGGCGACTGCGGCGCTGGGCGTCGGCGCGGGCGCTGCAGTCTACGCCCTCGGTCTGGCGCTGCTGTGGCTCGCGGCCGCTTTGACCGCGGTGACCGGGTGGGACTACTTCTCCAAAGGCATGGCGCTGCTCCGCGCGCGGGAGGGAAGAGCCTGATGCGGGTTTTGTATTTCGCCTGGCTGCGCGAGCGGATCGGAACCTCGCGCGAGGAGGTCGAGACCAGCGCCGCGACCGTCTCGGATCTCGTGGCCGAACTCAAGGCGCGGGAGCCGCGCTATGAGGCGGCCTTCGCCGATCTCTCCGCGATCCGCGTGGCGCTCGACCAGGAGGTGGCGGAGTTCGACGCGCCGCTCGCGGGCGTGCGCGAAGTGGCCTTCTTCCCGCCGGTGACCGGAGGCTGAGGCGGTGGACGCGGCGACCATGGCCGCCGAGCAGGTCAAGCTCGCGGTTCAGGAAGAGGACTTCGACCTCGGCGCGGAAGTCGCGGCGCTGGCCGCCGGGCGGGGCGACGTCGGGGCGGTCGTGACCTTCACCGGTCTCGTGCGCGACCTGCACGCCGACGGCGCCTCCGCGATGACGCTCGAGCATTACCCGGGCATGACCGAGAAAGCGCTGGGCGAGATCGCGGAGGAGGCGCGGACGCGCTGGCCGCTGACCGGCCTGACGCTCATCCACCGCGTGGGGCGCCTCGCGGCGGGCGACCGCATCGTGCTGGTGGCGACAGCGAGCCGTCACCGCGAGGCGGCGTTCGAGGCGGCGGCGTTCCTGATGGATTATCTGAAGACGCGCGCGCCGTTCTGGAAGCGCGAGGAGACGCCGGACGGCGCGCGCTGGGTGGCGGCGCGCGACAGCGACGACAGGGCGGCGGCGCGCTGGCGCGGCTGAGGGCGCCGCAAATCCGTCCGGTTTCTATGGTGGCGCACCTTCGGGGACGCGCCGCCCCGGCGCGTGCGGAGGGGACGGAGGCCGGATGGGACTGATCGACACGCCGCAGCCGCGTCAGGGCGACGCGACGAGCGTCGGCGCGCGCGGCGCGGCCGACGGCCCGCGGCGCATCCTCATCGTGTCGGACACGTGGCGGCCGCAGGTGAACGGCGTCGTGCGGACGCTCGAAGCGGTCTCGTCGGCGCTGGCGCGCGACGGCTGCGCCGTCGAGATCATCGGGCCCGAAGGCTATCCGTCGCTGCCGATGCCGACCTACGCCGAACTCCCCCTTGCGCTCGCCGCCCCCCGCGGCCTCGCGCGCCGCATGGCGGCCTTCGCGCCTGAAGCGGTGCACGTCGCGACCGAAGGGCCGCTCGGCTGGGCGGCGCGGGCGGCCTGCCGTCGCCTCGGCTGGCGCTTCAGCACCGCGTTCCACACGCGCTTCCCCGACTACGTCCGCGCCCGGCTCGGCGGTTTCGAGAGCGCGACATGGCGCGTGCTGCGCCGGTTCCACCGCGACGCCGAAGCCGTGCTGGCCGCCACCGAAGGGCTCCGCGCCGAACTCGCCGGGCGCGGGTTCGAGCGGGTGCGGGTGTGGTCGCGCGGCGTCGATCTCGACCGCTTCCGCCCCGGCGCGCGGGGCGCCTTCGCCGAGATGCCGCGGCCGGTCTTCGCCTACGTGGGGCGGCTCGCGCCGGAGAAGGACGTCGGCGCCTTCCTGTCGCTCGACCTGCCGGGCTCCAAGGTCGTCGTCGGGGACGGGCCCGAGCGGGAGCGTCTCGCCCGCCGCTTTCCGGAGGCGCGGTTCCTCGGCCACCAGTCCGGCGACACGCTGGTCTCGTCCTACGCCAGCGCCGACGTGGTGGTGTTTCCGTCGCGCACCGACACCTTCGGCCTCGTGCTGCTCGAAGCGCTGGCCTGCGGGTCGCCGGTGGCCGCATTTCCCGTCTCCGGCCCGCTCGACGTGATCGGGGGCGCGCCGGTGGGGGCGCTCGACGAAGACCTGCGCGCGGCGTGCCTCTCGGCGCTTGACGCTGACCGCGCGGCCTGCCGCGCCTTCGCCGAAGGCTGGTCGTGGGAGGACTGCGCGCGGCGCTTCCGCGCCTGTCTGCCGCGGGTGGCCGAGCCCGCGTGACATGAGGCGGCGCGCGGGACCGCGCGCCGCGGGAGCGTCGGCCGTCAGGCCCCGATCACGCCGCCGTCGACGCGGGTGATCACCACGGTCGCCGAGCGGGGGATCGAACCCGGACCGTCCGGCCAGCGCGAGCGGGTCTCGCCCGCGGCCCACTCCTCCGCCGTCGCCGTGGCGCCCGGATGCTGGACGTTGATGAACATCGTCCGCTGGTCGGGGGTGGTGACGACGCCGGTGATCTCCTGCCCGATCGGCCCGGTCAGGAAGCGCCGGATCTCGCCGGTCCGCGGATCGGCCGCCAGCATCGCGTTGTTGCCCATCGGCTCGAGGTCGCCCCGGTTCTGGGCGCTCTCGCCGATGTCGGTCTGGATCCAGAGCCGGCTGTCGGCGTCGAACCACAGGCCGTCCGGGCAGGCGAAGATGTTGTCGGCGGTCAGCGGTTGGCCGTTCGGGTCGAGGCTGCTGTTCACGTCGCCCGCGATCACGAACAGGTCCCACGTGAAGGTGTGGGCGGTCGGGTCGTCGCGATTCTCGCGCCAGCGGACGATCTGGCCGAACTGGTTGCCCGCGCGCGGGTTGGCCGCGTCGACCTGCGCCTGGGTGCGGCGGGTGTTGTTGGTGAGGGTGAAGTAGACCTCGCCGGTGTTGGGGTCGACCGCGCCCCACTCCGGCCGGTCCATCTTGGTCGCGCCGGCGTGGTCGGCGGCGAGACGGGTGTTGACGAGGATGTCGGCGAGGTCGGCGAAGCCGTTCGCCGGCGTGAGCCCGTTGCGGCCGGGCGCGAGCGCGAGCCACTCGCCCGTGCCGTCGTCGTTGAACTTGGCGGCGTAGAGCGTGCCCTCGTCGAGGAGCGAGCCGTCGCTGACGCCGGGCTCGTAGGGCTGGCGCGACACGAACTTGTAGATGTACTCGAACCTGGCGTCGTCGCCGGCGTAGGCCACGACCGGCTTGCCGGCCTCGACGTTGGCGAACACCACGCCCTCATGGGCGAAGCGGCCGAGGTGGGTGCGCTTCACCGGCGTCGAGGACGGGTCGAACGGGTCGATCTCGACCACCCAGCCGAAGCCGTTCGGCTCGTTGCGATAGTCGTCGGCCGCCGTCTCGCCGCGCTTCGTGGCGTCGAAGCGGACGTACTCGTCGGCGCCCGAGGCCGCGAGCTCCCAGCCGTAGCGCGACATGCCGCCGGCGCGGACGCCGTAGCGCGCGTGTTCGCGCGGCAGGTTCGGCTTCTGGTCCTCCTGGTCGTGGTTGGTGAAGTACCCCGCCCAGTTCTCCTCGCAGGTCAGATAGGTGCCCCAGGGCGTGACGCCGTGGGCGCAGTTGTTCAGCGTGCCGCGGGTCCGCGTGCCGTCGGGGCTGTACTTCGTCACGACGTGCGCCGAGCCGCGGACGGGGCCGCCGATCTCCATCGGCGTCAGGCCGGTGACGCGCCGGTTGTGCGGGTCGGCGACCACGCCCCAGACGCCGTCGGCGTTCGGCGCGATGCGGGTGACGGTGACGCCGTGGGCGTTCAGCTCCTTGAGCACGTCGTCGTCGTCGCGCTGGCCGTTCTCGACCACGACCGCGCCGGAGTTGAGCTCCAGCCCCGCGTATTTCGCGGCGTGGAGGAACCGGGGCTCGATGTACTCGTGGTTCATCACCAGCAGGCCGTCGGTAGAGCTGCCCTCGATCGGGAAGAAGTGCATGCCGTCGTGGTGCTGGCCGACCTGATGGCCCTGCTCGGCGCCGGTGTTGTCGAGACGGAAGGCCGGCATGTCGCCCGAGATCGGCTCGCCCCAAGGGGTCAGCACGCGCGCCACGTAGCCCTCGGGCACGACGATCTCGTCGCCCTCGGCGACCGCGATCGCGTCGAAGCCCAGCAGCGAACCGCCGGCCGCCTCGGCGCGGCCGGCGAAGCTCGCGCCGAACACCGCCGTGACCGCGGTGGCGAGGCCGCCGGCGAGGAAGCCGCGGCGTTCGAGCCGCGCGTCGAGAATGTCGTAGAAGGTGGGGTTCGCCGACAGGTTGCACGGCGGCTCGTCGCCGTGCTCGAAGTCGGGCCGCTGCGTGAAATCCTCGTAGTCGCGCTCGTAGTCCTTCATGGATGGCTCCTCGCTGTCGCCCCGCCGAGCTCGCTGCGGGGTTGTAACCAAGACGCGTCGCTCGCGCCCGCGAACCGATAGTCGCGGCCTGCGACGATTCCGTACCGTCGATGCGACGCTTCGATGACGGCGGGCGAGCGCCGCCGCCGCGCCGCCGCGTCGGTGGCGGCGACGGTTAATTTTGCCTGTCGCATCAGTTTCCCTTGTTGCGCAGTCCCTTTGGAGCGGGCAGAAGGCTTGCGCCGCGGCGGGCGCTCGGTCATCGTGCCCGCGCAGCAGCGACACGGCGGCGCGCGTCCATAAGCGCGCCGGAACAACGAAATGGTCGCCGCACAACGGGAGGTTGTCACCATGCGACGCTTTATGAACACGGTCGGCGCGTTGGCGCTGATCGCGGGGGCCACGCCCGCGCTCGCCGTCGACCCGATCAACTGGGACATGCAGTCCACCTATCCCGGCTCGCTCACCCAGCTCGGCACGCTCGGCCGCGTGATCGAGGAGCGTATCGCCGCCGTCTCGGGCGGGGCCATGCGCATCCGCTTCCAGGAGCCGGGCGCCATCGTTCCCGCGCTCGAGGCGTTCGACGCCATCTCCACCGGCGCCGTTCAGGCCGGCTGGTCGACGCCGGGCTACTGGACCGGCAAGGACACCACCTTCGCGCTGTTCGCCGCCGTGCCGTTCGGTCCCGCCGCGCCCGAATACTACGCATGGTTCCGGTTCGGCGGCGGCAAGGAGCTGTTCGACGAGATCTACGCCCAGTACAACATCAAGTCGGTGATGTGCGCGATCATCGCGCCCGAGGCGGCCGGCTGGTTCCAGCGCGAGATCAACTCCCCGTCCGACTTCGAGGGCATGCGCATCCGCTTCTTCGGTCTCGGCGCCCGCGTGATGGAGAAGATGGGCGCCTCGACCCAGCTGCTCGCCGCCGGCGACATCTTCCCCGCCCTCGAACTCGGCACCATCGACGCCACCGAGTTCTCGATGCCGGCGATCGACTACAACCTCGGCTTCTATCAGGTGGCCAAGCACTACTACTTCCCGGGCTGGCACCAGCAGTCGACGATGTTCGACCTGATGATCAACCTCGACGAGTGGAACGACCTCACCGAGCAGCAGCAGGCGATCATCGAGACCGTCTGCGAGGCGAACATCGCCTACGGCCTCGCCGAGGGCGAGGCGCTGCAGCCGCAGGCGCTCGCGAACATCGAGGCGCAGGGCGTGACCATCCACACGCTGAACGACGAGATCCTCGAAGCGCTGTCCACCGCTTGGGACGAGGTCGTCGCCGAGGAGAGCGCCACCAACGCCAACTTCAAGCGCGTCTGGGATCATCTCTCCGCGTTCCGCGAGAGCTACGCGCTCTGGCGCGAAGTCGGCTACCTGCGCTGACCTGACGGCGACGACGCCCGCCGCGCGGCGGGCGTCGTCTCGCCCCCTCTTCTGAGAGATCACGGCATGAGCCCTGGAAACGGCCTCGTCGCGGCGGCTTTCGCCGTGTCGTTCGTCACGTCCCTGATCGGCGGCGCGCTCGGCGGCTGGGGGCAGGTCGCGGCGCTCGTCCTCGCGACGGCCGGCGCGGCGGCCCGCGCGCGCCCCGCCGGCGTCTTCGGCGTCGCGGCGCTTTCCGTCGGGCTCTGGTTCGCGCTGGAGGGCGGGGCCAACGCGATCCTCGCCGCGATGGACGTCCGGCCGCGCAACTTCTGGCGCGAGTGGACCACGGCCGCCCACGTCGTCGCGACCGCCATCGTCCTCGCCGTGTTCGTGCTGAGCCTCTACCGCCGCCCGCCGACGCCGTTCCGCGCCGCGCTCGAGACGTCGAACGACATCGAGGCGGTGGTGAACCGGATCGGTCGCGCGGCCTCATGGCTCTTCGTGCCCATGATGCTGATCATCTTCTACGACATCACGCAGCGGTCGATCATCAACAATCATCCCGGCTTCCTGAACACCGTGTTCTACCTGCAGTCCGCCAAGATGCAGGAGATGCAGTGGCATCTGCACGGCGCCCTGTTCATGCTCTGCCTCGGCTTCGCTTACGTGAAGGACGCGCACGTCCGCATCGAACTCGTGCGCGACGTCATGGCGCCGCGAACCCGCGTCTGGATCGAACTGCTCGGCGCCGCCCTGTTCCTGTTCGCCTACTGCGCGGTGCTGACGCGCTACGGCTGGAACTTCACCGAGCGCGCCTTCCTGACCAACGAGCGCTCGTCGGCCCCGACGGGTCTGAGCATGCGCTGGATCATCAAGTCGATGCTGCCTGTCGGCTTCGTGCTGCTGGGCATGACCGGCGTCTCGGCGGCCCTGCGCTGCATCGTCTTCCTGTTCGGGCCCACCGACCTCAAGCCCGAAGCGAACCGATACGCGATCACCCACCACGCGGACCTGCCCGACGACGTCGTGACGCAGGGTCCGATCACCGACTGAGGGAGTCTTTCATCGTGATCGCGGAAATACTCCCGCTGCTGATGTTCGCGGCGCTCGCGGCGCTGCTGTTCACCGGCTATCCGGTCGCCTTCATCCTCGGCGGCGTCGGTCTCGGCTTCGCCGTCCTCGGCGAGTGGATGGGCGTGCTGAACTGGGCGCGGCTCAGCGTGCTGCCCAACCGCGTCTTCGGCTCGACGATCGAGAACCCGGTGCTGGTCGCCATCCCCATGTTCACCTTCATGGGCACGATGCTCGAACGCTCCGGCGTCGCCGCCGACCTTCTGAACGCCCTCAGCGTGCTCACGCGGCGGATACCCGGCGGGCTCGCGCTGTCGGTGACGCTGATGGGCACGATCATGGCGGCGACCACGGGGATCATCGGGGCGTCGGTGGTGATGATGACGCTGATGGCGCTGCCGGTGATGATGGCGCGGGGCTATTCGCACCCCCTCGCGACCGGGACCATCGCGGCGTCGGGCACGCTCGGGATTCTCATTCCGCCGTCGATCATGCTGGTGATCATGGCCGATCTCATGTCGATCCCGGTCGGCACGGTGTTCATCGCAGCGGCGATCCCGGGTTTCCTGCTCTCGGCCCTCTACTGCGTCTATATCCTCGTGTTGTGCGGCCTGAAGCCCTCCATGGCCCCGCCGATGCCCGATGATATCGCGCCCGCGGACCGCGCCGAGTACCGGTCGATGCTGATCAACAGCTTCCTGCCGCCGATCGCGCTGATCGTGGTGACGCTGGGGTCGATCTTCGCGGGCTTCGCCACGCCCACCGAGGCGTCGGGCGTCGGCGCCGTGGGTGCGACGCTGCTCGCGCTCTACAACCGCAAGCTGAACCTCGAAGTCATGAGCGACGTCTGCCACCGCTCCGCGCTCACCACCGCGATGCTCTTCGGCATCTTCATCGGCGCCACCTGCTTCAGCCTGGTTTTCAAGACGCTGGGCGGCGACCTGCTGATCAAGAGCTACATCGAGGCGATGGGCGTCGGCCCGTGGGGCATCCTGTTCGTCCTGCTGGTGATGGTGTTCATCCTCGGCTTCTTCTTCGACTGGATCGAGATCACCCTGATCGTGCTGCCCGTGTTCGGCCCGGTGGTCGCCGGGCTCGATTTCGGCGACCATCTCGCCGGCTTCGGGGGCGTGTCGTCGAGCATGAGCGTGGTGACGCTGGTCTGGTTCACCGTGCTGCTGTCGACGAACCTGCAGACGAGCTTCCTGACGCCGCCCTTCGGCTTCGCGCTCTTCTACCTGAAGGGCGTGGCGCCGCCCGAGGTGACGATCCAGCAGATCTACCGCGGGATCATCCCGTTCGTGCTGCTGCAGCTTTTCGGTCTCGCGCTCTGCGTGGCGTTTCCGGTGCTGGTGCTCGGCCTGCCGAACTACATCCTCGGCGGCTGAGCCGCAGCCGCGCCGGGACCGATCAGCGGAGGTCGTCGCGGAAGCTCGCCAGCGTCTCGCGCAGGCGGTCGACCGCGGCGGCGTAGTCGGTCAGCGCCGCGGAGAGCGACGGCGCGGCGTGGGCTATGTCCTCGTGACGCGCGTAGACGGCGACAGCCGCGGCCGCCAGCAGCGTGACCGTCGCGAAACCCGCCATGAACCGGCCGCCCGACGCCGCGCGCGGCGCATCCGCCGCCGGTTCGATGGAGCGGATGAGGGTTTCGCGGGTTTGGCTCGGCGACGGCGCGGCTTCGAGGGGCGCCGATTGGGTTTGCGGCGCCTCCAACCCGCGTGGCGCCGTCGCGCGCGGCGGGTCGGTCCCCTCGGGTTCAGACGTCAAGGCGGCGAGCGTGGCCGTCGCCGGGGCCACGCGCGGAGGGGAGACCGGCGAAGCCGGAGCGGGCGCGCGCGCGCTCCGCTCGCCTTCGCCCGACCGCTGGCGCGATGGGCCTCGCGCCATCCACTCCGCGCCGCAGTTCGAGCAACGGACCATTCGGCCGCCTGAGCCGATCGCGCCGTCCGGCGTCTCGTAGACCGTCTGGCAAGCCGGGCAGATCAGCCGCATCGCGTCCTCCGAGAAAGCGTCGCATCGCTATACGCCCCGGGGGGCGGCCCGCCAAGCGCAGGCGCGCGCCCGCCAGACCGGCGGCGGCGCGTCGACCATTGAGCCGCCGGCGCGGCTCTGCGATGCTCCGCGGCGCGGGCTGCCGAGGCGTGAGGCGCAGGTGATCGAGTTCGAAGCAGTGCGCTTCGCCTATGGCGAGCGCGCGATCCTTGAGGGGGCCAGCCTGACTCTCGAACGCGGATCGATGCATTTCCTCACCGGCCGATCCGGCGCCGGCAAGACGACGTTGCTGAAGCTCATCTACGCGGCGCTGACGCCGGATGCGGGGTCGGTCAAGGTGCTCGGGGGCGACACGGCGGCGCTGGACCGTCGCGCGCGGTCGGCGCTGCGCCGCCGCCTCGGCCTCGTCCTGCAGGACTGCGACCTGCTCGACCACATGACCATCGCCGAGAACATCGCCTTGCCGATCCGCCTTGCGGGCGGCGACCTGGCGGCCCGCGCCGACGACATCCGCGAACTCGCGGCCTGGGTCGGGCTCGACGCGGTGCTCGACGCCCACCCGCCGGAGCTGTCCTCCGGCGAGCGCCAGCGCGCCGCCGTCGCCCGCGCCGTGGTCACGTCTCCCGAAATCCTGCTCGCCGACGAGCCGACCGGCGACGTCGACGAGGAGGCCGCCGAGCGCATCCTGCAGCTTTTCCTTGAACTCAACCGCGCGGGGCGGACCGTCCTGATCGCCACGCACGACCTCGCGCTGATCCGAAAGGCGCAGGGACGAAGCAAGGCGCGCACGCTGCGCATCGACGCCGGGGCCGTGATTCGGGCGGGGGCGGCGCTGTGAAGGCGGCGCCGCTCGCGCCGCGCTCCGCCGCGCCCTACCTCGTCGCCGTGGTCTCCGGCGCGATGTGCTTCCTCGCTGTCGCGGCGCTCGCGGCGGCGGAAGGCGCCGGGCGGATCGCGGGCGCGTGGCGCGACGGTCTGGAGGGGGCCGCCACGGTGCGCATCCCGGCGCCGGACGGTCGCGAGGCGGCCGCCGCGCCGGCGGCGGCGGCGCTCGCCGTTCTCGAAGAGACGCCGGGCGTGGCCGCCGCGCGGCTTCTCGACGCCGAGGAGACGGCCGCCCTCGTGGCCCCGTGGCTCGGCGACGGCGCGCTGTGGGAGGCGCTGGGGCTCCCGCTGATGATCGACGTGAGGCTCGACGATCCGCCGCCGGACGCCGGGGCCGTGGGCGCGATGCTGGCGGCGGTCGCGCCCGGCGCCCTCTGGGACGATCACGGCGCATGGCGCGCGCCGCTCGAACGGGCCGCGACGACCTTCGCGCGCTTCGCCGCCTTCAGCGTCGGCCTGATGACGGCGGCGCTGGTGGCGATGGTGGCGGCGGCGGCGCGGGCGAGCCTCGCCGGCGCCGCGACCACGGTGCGGACGATGCGGCTTCTCGGGGCCGACGACGGGCGCGTGGCGGCCGTGTTCGACCGGCCCATCGCCCTGCGCGCGCTGGCGGGCGGCGCGGTCGGAGCGCCGGCGGCGGCGCTGGCCATCGCCGCCGCGCCGTCGCTCGGGGTCGCCGAGAGCCTCGGCGCGCCGGGGGCTGCGGCGGGGCCGACGCTCGCGCTCGTGGTGCTCGCCCCGCTGGTCGCGACGGCGGCCGCTTACGTGACGGCGCGCCTCGCGATGCTCGCGATCCTGAGGCGGGCCCCATGAGCCGCCCCGTGAGCCG
>RECW01000222.1 GCA_007693835.1 Paracoccaceae bacterium
CATCGGGTTTTCCTTTTTGCGAATGTCGAAAGGCGTCTCGTTGAAAAAACACTACGCGGAAGGCGTCGGGCCGCCATCGGGCGTGAAGCGAGCGTCATTCGGGCGGCGCTGTGATTTCACGAGGCGGCGCCGGCTCTGGCGCCGCTCCGGTCGGATCAGCCTTGACGAAGTTCCCTCAAGTGGCGTTAACTCTTCGCAAAATGCGAATAAAGAGCATGGCGTCGCCACGCAAAACGCGAACGCGTTCGCTGTCCCGAAGAATCGACCGAGGCGACGCCGTGGTTGCGCAGACTTTTGGGAAAAACACCGGTGGGTGCAGGTCGCCGCAGGGACGGCTTGAATTGGGCGAAGGCGGCAGCTGCGACTTTTTTTATTAACTATCCGTAAACAAAGCTTATCTCTGGGGTCGCGCTTGACGCCTGCGGGAATGCGCAGCACCTTCGGCGCGTCCAGATCGCGACGCTCGGAGCACCCATGCAAGAGACGCCGGGCGAGACGCAAGACGACGGCGTCTCCGAGGATCGCGCCCTTGTCGATAGGGACGCGGCGGCGCGCGAACTGGCGCGACTCGCAGTCGAGATCGCGCGTCACGACGCCGCCTATCACGGCGCCGACGCCCCGGAGATCTCCGACGCCGCCTATGACGCGCTGAAGCGCCGCAACGCCGCCATCGAGGCGCGGTTTCCCGACCTCGCGCGTCCCGACAGCCCGTCGCGGCGCGTCGGCGCGCCGCCGGCCGAAGGCTTCGGCAAGGTGCGCCACCGCACGCCGATGCTCTCGCTCGCCAACGCCTTCGAGGCGGAGGAGGCGGCGGAGTTCGACGCGCGCCTCCGGCGCTTCCTCGGGCTCGCCTCGGACGCGCCGCTCGCCTTCGTCGCCGAGCCGAAAATCGACGGGCTCTCGCTCGCCCTGCGCTACGAGCAGGGCCGGCTGACGCTCGCCGCCACCCGCGGCGACGGCCGCGAAGGCGAGGACGTCACCGCCAACGCCCGCACGGTCGCCGACATTCCGGAGACGCTCGCGGGCGCGCCCGCCGCCATCGAAATCCGCGGCGAGGTCTACATGCGCCACGACGCCTTCGCCGCCCTGAACGCACGGCAGGCGGCGGCCGGCGCGCGCCCCTTCGCAAACCCGCGCAACGCCGCGGCGGGGTCGCTGCGGCAGCTCGACCCGGCGGTGACCGCGGAGCGCCCGCTGCGGTTCTTCGCCTATTCATGGGCCGACGCCTCCGAGCCTGTCGCGCCGACGCAAGGGGCGGCGCTGGAGCGGCTGCGGGCCATGGGCCTGCCGGTGAACCCGGAGACGCGGATCTGCGACGGCGTCGAGGCGCTGCTCGCCTTCCACCGCGACCTCGAGGCGCGCCGCGCGACGCTCGGCTACGACATCGACGGCGTCGTGTACAAGGTCGACGACCTCGCGTTGCAGGAGCGCCTCGGCTTTCGCGCCACCACGCCGCGCTGGGCGCTCGCGCACAAGTTCCCCGCCCAGATCGCGACCACCGTGCTGGAAGGGATCGAGATCCAGGTCGGGCGCACCGGGGCCCTGTCGCCGGTCGCGCGGCTGCGGCCGGTCACGGTGGGCGGCGTCGTGGTCTCCAGCGCGACGCTGCACAACGAGGACTACATCGCGGGGCGCGGCGGCGACGGGCGGCCGATCCGCGAGGGGCGCGACCTGCGCGTCGGCGACACGGTGACGGTCTATCGCGCCGGCGACGTGATCCCGAAGGTGCTCGACGTCGACCTCTCGCGCCGCCCGCCCGAGGCGCAGCCGTGGGCGCCGCCCGAGACCTGCCCCGCCTGCGGCGCCCACGCCGTGCGAGAGGCCGGCGAGGCGGTGCGCCGCTGCACCGGCGGGCTGACCTGCCCGGCGCAGGCGGTGGAGCGGCTGAAGCACTTCGTCAGCCGCGACGCCTTCGACATTGAGGGCCTCGGCGCCAAGCAGGTCGAGGCGCTCTGCGCCGACGGCTGGATCGCCGAACCCGCCGACATCTTCGCCCTGCCCGAGCGCTACGGCGACGGCGCCGTCAGGCAGTTGAAGAACCGCGACGGATGGGGCGCCAAATCCGCCGCCAACCTGTTCGCCGCCATCGAGGCGCGGCGGACCATCGGGCTCGACCGGCTGATCTTCGCCCTCGGCGTGCGCCACGTCGGCGAGACCTCGGCGCGCCTGCTCGCCCGGGCCTACGGGTCGTGGGCGGCGTTCGAAGCCGCGATGCGCGACGCCGCGCCCCGCGCGGGCGAGGCGTGGGAGCATCTCCTGTCGCTCGACGGCGTGGGCGAGACGCTGGCCGGCGCGCTGGTCGACTTCTTCGCCGAGGCGCACAACCGCGAAGCGCTCGACCGGCTGCTCGTCCGTCTGACGGTCGAGGACATGGCCCCGGCGGCGCGAGAGAGCCCGGTCGCCGGCAAGACGGTCGTCTTCACCGGCTCCCTCGAGCGGATGACCCGCGCCGAAGCCAAGGCCCGCGCCGAGGCGCTCGGCGCCAAGGTCGCCGGGTCGGTCAGCGCGAAGACCGATTACGTGGTGGCCGGCGCCGACGCGGGCTCCAAGCTGAAAAAGGCCGAGGCGCTGGGCGTGGCGGTGCTCAGCGAAGACGACTGGCTTGCGCTGCTCACGGGTTGACCAGTTCGGCGAAAGCTTCGATGATACTGTCGTCACAAATTTGACAAAAGCAGTCATGTCCACCGAAATCGAGCTCAAGCTGCTCCTCGACAAGGCAGGCGAGGCGCGACTTCGGGCCGTCGCGCGACGCCTTGCGGAGGCGGCGCCGGTGGAGACCCGGCTGCACGCGATCTACCACGACACCGCCGACCACGCGCTCGCCCGCCGCCGCATCGCGCTCCGGGTCCGCAAGGAGGGGCGGCGCTGGGTGCAGACGGTCAAGGCCGGGCGAGGCTTCACGGCAGGGCTGTCGACGGTCGAGGAGTCGTCGTGCCCGGCCCCGTCGGGGCGGCTCGCGCTCGACCGGATACCCGATGCGCCGATGCGCGACGCGGTGCTGGCCGCGGTCGGCGAGGACGCGCTGGCGCCGGTCTTCGAGACCGACATGCGCCGCACCGCGTTCCGCTTCCGCCGCCCGGAAGGCGTGGTGGAGCTGGCGCTCGACGTCGGCGAGATACGGGCGAACGGCCATGCCGCCGCCCTCGCCGAGGCCGAGCTGGAGTTGCTGGAGGGCGCGCCGACGGCGGTCTACGGCGTCGCGCAGGGGCTGTTCTCGGAAGGACCGATCCGGTTTTCGCGCCGCACCAAGGCCGAGCGCGGCTATGCGCTCGCGGCGGGGGGCGTGGCGGTGGCCGATCCGCCGCCGCCGGTGACCGCAGGACCGCTGACCCTGGCGCCCGACCAGACGACGGAGGCGGCGGCGCGGGACGTGTTGAGCGCCTGCCTCGAGCAGATCGCCGGCAACGTCGCCGCCGCGGCGCTCTCGGATGCGCCCGAGGGGCCGCACCAGTTGCGGATCGGGCTGCGCCGGCTGCGGACGGCTGCGGCGGTGTTCCGCCCGGCGCTGGGCGGCCCGCGGCTCGACGCGCTGGCCGAGGCGGCGCAGAAGCTCGCCGCGGCGGCGGGCGCCGCGCGCGACCTCGACGTGCTCGCCGAAGAGCAGATCGCGCCGCTCGCCGCCGAGGACCCCGGCTTCCCCCGCCTTCTCGCCGCGCTGGCGGGCGCGCGCGCCGAGGCGCGGACGGCGCTGCGCGCGCGTCTCGCCGCGCCCGAGACGCAGGCGTTCCTGTTCGACCTCGGCGCCTTCGTCGTCGGGCGCGGCTGGCTGCGCCAGAGCGACTACGCCCAGACCGGGGCGCTCGCGGCGCCGGTCGCCGAGACGGCGGCCAGAGCCGTCGAGGGGCGGTGGCGCAAGGCCGCGAAGCTGGGCGCGCGCATCGCGACGCTGGAGGGCGAGGCTCGCCACGATCTCCGCAAGGCGCTGAAGAAGCTGCGCTATTCGGTCGAATTCTTCGAATCGCTGTGGCCCGCCAAGCGGTTGCGCCCGTTCCTGAAGGCGCTGAAGGCGCTGCAGGACGACTTCGGCGCGCTGCAGGACGAGGCCACCGCGGGCGCCATCCTCCGCGCCCCGGGCGCGCCGGGGGCGGACGATCCCGCCGCGAGCCGCGCCGCCGGCTTCGCGCTAGGCTTCCGCCGCGCCGAGGCCGAGCGGGCGTGGGCGCATGTGCAGGCCGACTGGGCGGCGCTCGCCGAACGCCGGAAGCCGTGGCGCTGAGCGGCGTCAGTTCCGCGCGGTGATCTGGGTCAGCAGCAGGCGCATGACGCGGGTGAAGGCCTCCGGATCGTCGGCCCGCGTCCGGCGCGCGGCCAGGTGGCCCGTGGCGAGCATCCGGTCCTCGGTGCAGAAGGTCGCCGTGACGGTGAAGCCTTCGTCCGCGGGCGGCCGTGTCGGCGCTTCCTCGGTGCGGCGACAGTCGCGGATGCCGTTCGGTCCTTCGGTCGCGTTGAACACCAGCACCAGCCGGCGCTCCGGGTCGAGGCCGCGCGGGCCCGGCGCCCGGGCTCGGAACCGGATGTCGGCGGCGAACCGCTGGGGCATCCGCAAGCGGTTCGCGATTTCATCCGGCGAGACGCCGGGAAACGGGCGGCCATGGATCTCGGTGGGCACGCCGCCCGCCGCCGTCGCCACGATCCACGATTCGCTGAACGCCGGGCGCCGATCCACGCGGGTGACGACCGTGCCGTCGTCGCAGCCGGCCGCCATCACAGCGGCCGCTGCGGCGAGAAGGGCGAGGAACCCGCGGGGCGTCTCCATCGCGGCGCGTCAGTCGCCGCGGAAGCGGTTGATCGGTTCGGTGCGCGGCGCGGCTTCCGCGATGAGCCGGCTCATCGCGCGGCCGAACTCCGGGTCGGCCGGCGTGAGCGCGTCGCTGCGCGTGAGCAGCGCCGCGCGCCCGCTGGTCTCGCCGCGGCAGAAGGCGGCGGCGGCCGAGAACCCGGTCGCGGCCTGCCCCGGACCGATCCGGCCCTCGCAGAGCGCCTGCCCGTCGACGCCGCCGGTCTGACCGAAGTTGATCACGATGCGCGTCTCGTTCCGGCTCTGAGGACCCGGCGCCGTCACGCGGAACGGCGCGTCCCGAAACCGCGGCGGCAGCCGGAGCGCGGCGGCGATCTCGGCGTCGCTCGCGCCGCCGGGCCGCGCGCCGTGCAGTTCGACGGCTGGCGAGGCCGCGAAGCTGGCGAATTCGGCGGGACCGATGCGGTCGCGGCCCGAGCCGGCGACGATCCGTTCCGCGCCGCCGCCGGCGCACCCGGCGAGGACCAGGATGGCTGCGAGGGCGAGCCCTGTGCGCATGGCGTATCTCCCGTTGCCGCGCCATCATGCCGGGCGCGGTCCGCCGACGCCAGCCCGAGCGCCTGCGACGCGTCAGGGGCGGGGCGGAATGATCCGCGAACGGTTCCTGTCGTTGTCGCCGCGCCCGCGCGGGTCGGTGTTCGGGAACATCTCCGCGAACAGGCGCGCCATGGCGTCGCCGAAGGCGGGGTCGTCGGGCGTGAGGGGCGCGTCGTGCACGAGGCGCGCCGCCGAGGCCGGGCGCGTCCCGATGCAGTAGGCGGCCGCGACCGCCAGACGGTCGACCACGCCGCCGGGGCTGACGCGCCCCCTGCACGCGCTGATCGTGTTCATGCCGCCGGCTTCGCCGAAGTTCAGGATGATCCGCTGGCGGCCCTCGGGCGGTTCGCCTGCGGGCGCCGCCGAGAACGGCGCTTGCGGGAACCACTGCGGCGCCCGGAGCGCCGCGGCGATGGCGGCGTCGTCCGCCCCGCCGGGTCTCGGCCCATGGATTTCGACCACAGGGCCGGCGGCGGCGAACGACCCGAACTGGGCGGGCGTGTAGGCCGGGTAGAACTCCGCAGGGCTCACGCGCTCGGCGAACGCGCCGGCGCAGGCCGAGACGGCGAGAGCGGCGGTGCAGGCGACGAACAGGCGGCGCATGGTTCCCCTCCGGTGCGGACACGTCTTGAAATGGCGCGCGGGCGGCCCTGAGCAACGCCCTGCGGCGACGACGCGCGCGGCTTGCCGCCCGTCTCGCCCCGTGCCACGACCCGGACGACGCAGCGAAACGGAGGCGCGCCCATGACCGCTCAGGCGATCGCGGTCCTCGATCTCGTCGCCGTCTTCGTCTTCGCCGTCTCGGGGGCCATCCTCGCGGGGCGCCGGGGGCTCGACGTGTTCGGCATGTTCGTCGCGGCCTTCGTAACCGGAGTCGGCGGCGGCACCGTGCGCGACGTGCTGCTCGACCGGCCCGTTTTCTGGCTCGGCGACGGCCGTTACCTCGCGGCGGCGCTGGCGGCGACGGCGCTGGTGTTCGTCGCCGGGGCGCGGGTCGAGCGGATCAACCGGCCCCTCGCGTGGGCGGACGCGGCCGGCCTCGCCGTCGCGACGCCGCTCGGCGTCGCCGCGGCGCGGGTCGAAGGCGTCGACTGGCCGATCATGATCGCCATGGGCGTCGTCACGGCGACCTTCGGCGGCATGATCCGCGACGTGCTCTGCCGCGAGCCGCCGATGATCCTGCACCGCGAGGTCTACGCCACCGCCGCCCTCGGCGGCGCGGCGGTCAACGTCGTCGTGGCCGCGGCGACCGGAGACCCGTGGGCCGCGGTCGCCGCCTGCGCCGCCACGGTGTTCGCGATCCGCGCCGGGGCGATCGTCTTCGGCTGGAAGGCGCCGGGCTGGCGCGGCGGCGCCTGACCGGGCGCCCGGACGGCGGCCCTGCTCAGATCTCCTCGGAGAAGGCCCGCAGCGCCGGACGGCGGCCGAGCAGCAGCATCCGGTCCTCGGCCTTCAGCTCCGGGTCGCTGACGGCGCAGTCGATGTATTCGGTGCCGCGCATCAGGCCGAGGCAGCGCAGGTCGAAGCGCCCGGCGAGGTCGAGCGCGCCGATCCGCTTTCCCTCCAGCCGTTCGGGCGTCAGGATGTTGACGACGTGGAAGCCGTTGCCGAGGCTCACGTAGTCCCGCACCATCGGGTTGTGCAGCATCTGCGCGATGTGCTGGCCGATCTCCTGCTCGGGCTGGATGACGCGGTCGGCGCCGAGCTTGGCGAGGATGCGGTGGTGGGTGCGGTTCAGCGCCTTGACCCACACGGTCTTCACGCCGAGCAGGCGCGCGTTCATCGTGCAGACGATGCTCGCCTCGAGGTTCTCGCCGATGGCGACCACGACGATGTCGTAGTTCGCCACGCCCGCGTCGCGCAGGGTCTGTTCGTCGCGCCCGTCGGCGATGATCGCTTCGGCGAGGTGGTCGGCGTGCCGGGCGACGCGCAGCTCGTCCACGTCGATGCCGAGCACGCGGTTGCCGAACCGCGCCAGCTCCATCGCGACGGTGCTGCCGAAGGAGCCGAGCCCGATCACCACCACCGAACGGTTACGATTCTTGCGCGTCGACACGGACGCCTCTTTCTCAGCGCGCCGCATGCGGCGCGGCGCGGCCGCGGTCGCTTTAGCGCACCGCGACCCATCCGTCGAGCGCGTCGCCGCCGCGTCTTCCGCCGCACGGCGAAGCGGGCCATCGTCGACGCCGCATCGAGAGGGGAGAGAACGATGAAGCTGGTGCGCCACGGACCGGAGGGGGCGGAGAAGCCGGGAGCGCTCGACGCGGGCGGCGCGATCCGGGACCTGTCGTCGGTCGTCGACGACATCGCGGGCGACGTGCTGTCGGACGTCGGGCTGGCGCGGCTGCGCGCGCTCGACCTCGCCGCGTTGCCGGTGGTCGACCCGGCGACGCGGATCGGGCCGTGCGTCGGCGGCGTCGGCAAGATCATGGCGATCGGGCTGAACTACGCCGACCACGCGGCCGAGACCGGCTCGAAGGTTCCGAAGGAGCCGATCCTGTTCATGAAGGCGACCAGCGCGCTTTCGGGCCCGAACGACGACCTCTGGATCCCCGCCGGGTCGGAGAAGACCGACTGGGAGGTGGAGCTCGCCGTCGTCATCGGCCGACGCGCGAAGCATGTCGCGGAGGCCGAGGCGCTCGACCATGTGGCCGGTTACGCGGTGATGAACGACGTCTCGGAGCGGTCGTTCCAGATGGAGCGGTCGGGCCAGTGGACCAAGGGCAAGAGCGCCGACCGCTTCGCCCCGCTCGGCCCCTGGCTGGCGACGCGCGACGAGATCGCCGACCCGCAGGACCTGTCGCTCTGGCTGCGGCTGAACGGCGAGACGATGCAGCAGGGATCGACCCGGACGATGGTGTTCGGCGTGCGGACGCTGGTGAGTTATCTCAGCCGCTTCATGACGCTCCATCCCGGCGACGTGATCGCGACAGGCACGCCGCCGGGCGTCGGCATGGGCAAGAACCCGCAGCGTTTTCTGCGGCCGGGCGACGTGGTGGAACTGGGCGTCGACGGGCTCGGCGCGCAGCGCCAGCGGGTCGTCGCGGACCCCGAAGCCGCCGAGGCGTCCGCGGAGCCCTAGACCCCGGCGGCGCGCGGGAAGCAGGCGCGGCGCGGGAGGGTTGTTCCGGCGCCGCGCAGGGCGTCAGGCCGAGGCGGCGGTCCGGGCGCGGAAGTCGGCCGGATCGAGCCACATCTTCTCGAGCTGGTAGAAGGCGCGAACTTCGGGCCGGAAGACGTGCACGATCACGTCGCCGCAGTCGATCAGCACCCAGTCGCCGGC
>RECW01000118.1 GCA_007693835.1 Paracoccaceae bacterium
CAGGTCTGCGATCGCGACGTCGACGTGGGCGCCTTCAGGCCATGAGCGGACCCGCCCCACCCGGCGGGCGCCCCGCGGGTCTCCGGCGCGCGGCGCGCACGCGCCGCGTCGTCTCCGCAAGCCACCCCTTCTCCGACAGGTCGGAAACGCAAGGCTCAGAACGGATGGGGGCCCGGCCACGGGTCGAGGTGTAGGGTCTGGCTCGTCAGGCGGCGTCCGTCCCAGCGGTGCAGAAGCGCTGCGCCCGGTTCGAGGTCGAAGCAGGCCGACGCGCCGGCGCGCAGATCGAGGTGCACGGCGTGGGCCGGAGCAGGCGCGATCATCGCGGTGAGGCCCGCCCAGCAGGTCGTCGTCGCGCGGTGCACGTGTCCGCAGGCGATCAGGCGGATCGAGGGGCTCGCGGCGACGGCGGTCTCCAGCGCCGCCGGGTCGCGCAGGCGTTGCGCGTCCATGAAGCCGATGCCGACGTCGAAGGGCGGGTGGTGCAGGAACAGGAGGGCGGGCCGGTCCGGCGCTTCCGCCGCGCGCGCGGCCGCCCACGCGGCCTGCCCGGCCGAGACGGCGCCGTGGCTCGCGCCCGGAACGCTGGTGTCGAGCCCGATGAGCCGCACCGCGCCCACGTCCGCGCAGACGTCGAGGGTCTCCGCGTCGTCGCGTCCGCCGAAGGCGGCGCGGAACGGACCGCGCGCGTCGTGATTGCCGGGGATGGCGAAAAGGGGGGCGGCGGCGAGGGGGGCCATGGCGTCGTGGAACAGCGCGTAGGCCTCTGGCTCGCCGAGGTCGGCGACGTCGCCGCTGACGAACACCGCGTCGATGCCCCCGAGACGCGGCGCCATCTCGGCCAGCCGCGCCGCCGCCCGGCGCAGCGCCGCCAGCGTGTCCACCCTGTCATAATAGGGCGCGCCGCCCGCCAGCAGATGCGTGTCGGAAAGCTGGATGATGGTGGTCACGGGGCTTCCTCCGCTTCGGGGACGACGATCAGGCCGCCCGGACGCAGGCGCAGACCCACCCGTGCGCCGGGGGCGGCGGCCGCGTCCGGGGCGGCGTCGACGACGAGCGCCCCTTCGGCGGCGCCGTCGATCTCCACGCGCAGGCGGTCGCCGAGAAACGTCGCCCGCGTGACGGCGCCGACGAGGGTCGCCTCCGAGCGGTCCGCGAGGTCGAGCCCGCCGGGGCGGACCAGGAACCGCGCCCGCGGCGCATGCGGACCCGGCGCAGGGAGCCGCCCGCCAGGCAGGAGCAGCGACCCGTCGGACACGACCCCGCCGAGATCGGCCGCCCCGCCGACGAAGCGTGCGACCCAGGCGTCGGCCGGCGCGGCGTAGAGGGCGCGCGGGGTGTCGGCCTGCACGATCCGCCCGGCGCGCATCACCGCCACGCGGTCGGCGATGGCGAGCGCCTCGGCCTGATCGTGGGTGACGAAGACGGCGGTGATGGCGAAGCGGCGGAGCAGCGTCGCAAGCTCGTCGCGCAACCGCTCGCGCAACGCGGCGTCCAGCGCCGACAACGGCTCGTCGAGCAGCAGCACGCGCGGCCGCACGGCGACGGCGCGCGCCAGCGCCACACGCTGGCGCTGGCCGCCCGAAAGCTGGTCGACGCGCCGCGACGCCAGCGCCGAGGCGTCGCAGAGCGCCAGCACCTCCTCGACCCGCGCCGCGATCTCGGCCCGGCGCACGCCCCGCACGCGCAGCCCGTAGCCGACATTGCCCGCGACGGTCATGTTGGGAAACAGGGCGTAGGACTGGAACACCATGCCGACATGGCGCGCCTCGACGGGCAAGCGCGTCACGTCGCGCCCGTCGAACAGCACCCGGCCGCCGGGGTCGGGGCGCTCGAGCCCCGCGATCAGGCGCAACAGCGTGGTCTTGCCGCACCCCGACGGCCCCAGCAGCCCGAGAATCTCGCCCTGCGGCACGACGAGGGCGCAGGGGCGCACGGCCTGCGCGCCGCCCGGAAAGGTGCGGGCGACGCCCTCGAGCGCGATAGCCGCGCCGCTCATCGCACGAACCCCTGCGCCCGGGCGGCCGCCCATTGCATCGCCACCAGCAGCGGCAGCACCATGACGAAGAACACCAGCGTGTAGGCCGAGGCGACTTCGAGGCGCATCGAGGCGTAGCTGTCGGCCAGCCCCACCGGCAGCGTCTTGGTCAAGGGCGTATGGAGCATCCAGGTCAGGTTGAACTCCCCGATAGACAGGGTGACCACGGTGAGCGCGCCGGCGAGGACGCCCGGCGCCGCGTTGGGGACGGCGATGTCGATGAACCGCCGCCAGGGCGGCGCGCCGAGCGCCGCCGCCGCCTCCTCGAGCTTCGGCAGGTCGATCGCCGCGAAGACCGCGAGCACGGCGCGGATCATGAACGGCAGCGTGTAGAGGACATGGCCGACGAGGATGAACCACTCCGAGATTCTGAACCCTCGCCATGTGCCGTAGAGTTGCAGCAGCGCGAGCGCCAGCGCGAGGCCGGGCACCGCGAGCGGCAGCGAGACGAACTCCTCGATCGCCCGCGCCAGCCGCCCCGGCGCGCGCGCCAGCGCGTAGGCTGCGGGCACGCCGATCAGGAGCGCCGCCGCGAGCGCGCCGAGCGCGATCCGCATCGAGCGCCAGACGGTCGACGCGTAGAGCTCCCACACCCGCGCCACCCAGTCGAGGGTCAACCCCGACGACAGCCCGCGGAAGTAGTTCGCCGTCACGCCTGTCACGGCCGACATCAGCGCGGGGATCAGGAGGAAGGCGACGGCAAGCCCCGTCACCGCGATCTGGAAGCCGAGGGCCGCGGCGCGCACGCTCAGCCCCCCGCCGCCACGGCCGCCCCGGCGAAGGAGCGGGCGAGAAACAGCAGCGCCCAGGTCACGAGCCCCAGCACCACCGAGAGCGCCGCCGCCGTGGCGATGTTCGCAGCCAGCGTGAACTCGGTGTAGATCACCATCGGCAGCACGTCGATGTTGGTCGCCAGCGTGAAGGCGGTCCCGAACGCCCCCATCGCCGTCGCGAAGGCCACCGCCCCCGAGGCGACCAGCGCCGGCGCCAGCCCCGGCAGGGTCACGTCCCGCAGGACTGCGACGGGACCGGCGCCGAGGCTGCGCGCCGCCTCCTCCAGCGCCGGGTCGAGCTTCTCGGCCGCCGCCATCACCGTCAGCAGCACGCGCGGGATCGAGAAGTAGAGATAGCCGAGGAAGAGGCCGGTCATCGAGTAGGCGAAGACGAGCCGCGCGTCGAACAGGTCGCGCGCCAGCGCGTTCATCAGCCCCTGCCGCCCGCCGAGCAGGATGATCATGAAGCCGACCACGACGCCGGGAAACGCGAGCGGGAAGGTCAGCAGCCCGATCAGCACGCTGCGGCCGAAGAACCTGCGCCGCACGAGAAACAGCGCCGCCGTCGTCGCCACGGCCAGCGCCGCGAGGCTCACCAGCCCGGAGACGGCGACTGTCTGGCCGAGGGCGCGCATGTAGCGCGGGTTCGCAAGCACCTGCCCATAGAGCGCCCATCCGGACGGCCCCTCGCCCGAAGCCATGATCAGCCGTGCGAGCGGCAACAGCAGAAAGGCCCCCGCGAAGATCGCGAGCGGCAGGGCGGCGAGCAGGGTGAAGCGGTCGTCGGCGCGCATCGGGAGTCTCGGCTGGGACGCGGCCCCCTGAACCGGAGGCCGCAGGGCGTTCAGCGCACTTCAGCGAGGTAGCGTTCGCCGAAGGCCGACTGCACTTCGGCCATGCGGCCGTAGTCGACCGTCACCGCGCGGGCGTAGTCCTCGGCGGGCAGGAACCGCGCCGCGACCTCCTCGGGCAGGGGGATGTCGCGGGCGGGGCGCAGGTAGGCGTTCGTCCAGATGGCCTGGCCCGCGTCCGACAGGATGAAGTCGAGCACGCGCTCGCCCGTCTCCGCGTTCGGCGCGCCGGCGACGAGACCCATCACGTAAGGCACGACCACCGACCCCTCGCAGGGGATGACGAACTCGAAGGTCCCGTCTTCGGTGTACTTCGCGCGGTAGGCGTTGAAGTCGTAGTCGAACAGGATCGGGATCTCGCCCGAGACGACGCGGGCGTAGCTCGTCTGCAGCGGCACGATCGGGTCGTTGGCGGCCAGCCGCCGGAAGAAGTCGATGGCCGGCCCGAAATCCTCCAGCGATCCGCCGAAGGCCTCGTTCACCGCGACCGCGCCGGCGAAGCCCACGAAGGCCGAGGACGGGTCGAGATAGCCGACCATGCCGCGATACTCCGGCTTGGTCAGATCCGCCCAGCACTGGGGAACCGGCGCGCCGCCGAGGGCGTCGACGTTCACGAACAGGCCGAGCGTGCCGGAGTGGATGGTGTGCCAGTAGCCTTCAGGGTCCTTCAGCCCCTCGGGGATCTCGTCGAAGCCGGCCGGCTTGTAGGGCTGCAGCACGCCCTCGCGCGCCGCGGCGATGCCGAAGCTGACGCCGAAATAGGCGACGTCCGCGATCGGCGAGGCGCGCTCGGCGATCAGCTGCGACAGGGTCTGGCCAGAGTTCTTGTTGTCATGGGGCATGCTGACGCCAAGTTCGGACTCGATCGCGCGCAACATCGAAGCCCAGTCCGCCCATTCGGGCGGGCAGTTGTAGCAGATGGCGTCGGCGGCGAGCGCGGGCGCCGCCACGCTGGCCGCGAGCGCCGCGGCGATGATACGGTTCATGTCTCGCTCTCCTCGGAGGTCTGTCGCAGGGCTTTCCCGGGGGAAGGCCGGACCTGGCGTTGGCGCGCCGTGTCCGGATCGGCCGCCCCGGCGAGGCTTTCGCCGGGGCGGAACTGGTGGGGCAGGATCAGCGCCTCGGGCGCAGGAGGTCTGCCTTGCGCGCGCGCGGCGAGCAGAAGGCCGGCGGCGGCGCGGCCCATCTCGGCCGTCGGCGTGACGACCGTCGCGAGGCTCGGCTGCGTCAGCGCGCCGACGGCCACGCCGTCGAAGCCGACCACCGCGACGTCGTCCGGAACCGAGCGACCGAGCGCCCGGAGCCCCGCGATCACCGCGAGCGCCAGCATGTCGTTGGAGCAGAACAGGGCGTCGATCCGCGGCGCGCGTGCGAAAAGCGCCGCGAGCGCCGCCCGGTGGTCGTGGTCGGCGTAGGACACCTCGACAAGCTCGGGCGGTCGCGCCCCCGCCTCGGCAAGGGCCGCGGCGAGTCCCTCGAATCGCTGGCGGGAGCGGTCGGAGGTGGCGAAGCGTCCGGCGACGAACCCCAACCGCCGCCTGCCCGCCGCAAGCATCGCCTCCGCGACGTCGCCGGCCGCCGCGCGGTTGTCGACGCACACCGCGGTCACGCCGTCCGGCGGCTGGTTGAACATCAGCGCGCATGGCGTGCCCGACCGGCGCGCGCGGTCGACGGCGAGGCTGGCGGCGGCGTCGGCCACGGTCATCACCAGCCCGTCCACGCGACGGTCGATCAGCGCCTCCGCCGCCGCCGCTTCGCGCGCTGCGTCATACCCGACGCAGGCGACGAGCACCGTGAGCCCGGCGGCGGCGGCGGCGACCTCCACGCCCTCGATGGCCTCGGCGAAGACCGGGTTGGCGAGGCTCGGCGCCAGCACGCCGATCGCTCCCGATCGGCCGCGCCGCAGTGCCCGACCGAGCGGATCGAGGCGGAATCCCAGCGCGCGCGCCGCGGCGTCGACGCGAAGCCGCGCCGCCTCGCTGACCGGCCCGCCGCCCGACAGCGCCCGGCTCGCCGTGGCCGGCGAGCACCCGGCGCGGGCGGCGACATCGGCGATGGTCGGGCGTCGCATGAGGACGGCGGCTCCTGATGGAAACGATTTCACCTTAGCTCCGGCGAGCGACGATTCGATGACGCGTCGCGGGCTCATGCGATGCGCTATTCGGCTGGGCGCGCAGCCGCAGGATCTGGCCAGGCGATGCGCTTCAGGAACGGGGCCGGCAGCCGTGTCGGACGCACCCGGCGGGCGCTCATCGCCTGCCGCCGCGACGGCTCATGGGGTGACGCCAGCCGCCTGCGCCTCGATCGCGGCGAGCGCGGCGGTCACGCCCCGCAGCGAGAACTGCGCCTCGCCCGCGTCGTGACGCAGGGTCAGGCGCCGGCCCGCCTTCATGCGCGCCAGCAGCGTCTCGGCCAGCGCCGGATCAAGGATGTGAAACGCCGCGATCACGTTCGGCAGCCCGGGCTCTCCGGTCGCCCACTGCTCCGGCGCCAGCGTCAGCGCCGCGCCGTCGATGGCGAGCACGAGCGGATCGCGCACGCCCCCGAACAGGGCCTGGTGGTGGAACACGATGTCGATCCGCCCCCCGTCGCGCCGCTCCAGCGCCAGCCGCGTGGGGCCGACTCGCGTTTCGCCCGGCTCCAGCATGATCTGCACGGCCCGGCACGGCCCGTCGCCCGCCTTGTCGCAGACGGCCAGCCAGTCGCCGTGATAGGCGCGCAGCTCGCCATAGGGATGCAGGAACCAGTCCTGCGCCAGCGCCGGGACGGCGGCGTGAGTTCAGCAAGGAGACACCTCCGGCCTCTGAACTGATGCGGTTGTCGATACATTGGGGCGGATGACGCTCCGTCAGGTGCAGAAGCTGGCTGAGCTCGCCTCGGAGGCCGCGCGGCGGGTCGAGGCGAGCTCCGACATCGAGCGCAGGACCGGTGAGGCGCCGGCGTGCCGTCATTGCGGCCTCGGGCCTGTCATCAGATGGGGGCGCGGCGAAGGCGGCCTTCAGCGCTGGCGATGTCGCGCCTGTTCGAGGTCCTTCAACTCCGCGTTCGGGACGGGGCTGGCGCGTGTGAAGAAGCGGGCCGTGTTCCATCGCTTCATCGAAAATATGATGCAGAAGCAACTACTTTCCTGCCGCGACGCGGCGAAGGCGTTCGGCATCGCCAGGACGACCGCGTGGCGATGGCGGATGAAGATCTGCGACGCGATCGAGGGGTGCGGACCCGAACGCCTGGGCGGGGTGGTCGAGGCGGACGAGACGTTTCAGCGCGAGTCGCGCAAGGCCTCGCGAGAGTGGGTCCGTCACCGACGGGTCCCGGCAACCCATCCCCAACCACCGCGGCCGCGGTGGAAGGACCACAACCGCGCCGACCTGCCGATGAAGCGCGGCCTGTCGAGGTGGCAGATCCCGATCATGACGATCATGGACCGCAGCGGAGGTCGCCGAGCCGACATGCTGCGGGGTCTGTCCTACGCCAGCATTGGTCCGGTCCTGGAAAAGCACATCGAGCCCGATGCCGCGCTGTGCTCGGACAAGGCGCAGGCCTACAAGAAGTTCGTCGCGAAAACCGGAATGCAGCACATCCCCGTTCGGCGCGACGGGGTGAGCGTGTAAAGGACAAGACCTTCCATATCCAGAACGTCAATTCCCTTCACAGTCGATACGGAGATTTTATCCAAACCTTCCGCGGACCCTCAACACGTAATATACACTGAAGCCTTCTCCCGTTGGTTCCGGCTGCCCCAGATGTTGTGGTTGGTGACCAGCCCGCTTGTTCGCTGAGTTTCCGGAGCCGTTGAGCCCAGCTTCCGCTTGGGCGCTGCTGTTCTCTGGCGAGAGGTGTTTGGAGGTGTGTCTCGGCCGATGCTGTTGTCGGGCGCTGTGCGGCGCCGGGCCTCCGCTCGGCCGCGGGGGGATCAGACGCGCTGCTCGACGAAGTCCCGGGCGGTTGCGGGGGCGAGGCGGGCGCCGAGGCCGAGCAGCCTGTCGAAGGCGGTCGCGGTGTGGCGACGGCGATTCCATCTGAAGACAAACTCGTCGAGGTAGCGCTTGAGGTGTTGGCGGCGCAGGCCGTGGAAGGTCCCGAGCGCCCATGTCTTGAGGTTCGAGAAGACGCGATGGGTCCACTTCAGCACGACGTGGGCGGCCATCTTGCCGACGACCTTCGGGTCGTGGGTGTGATCGGACAGTCCCGCGTAGCCGGACCAGCCGTCGGTGACGACGCGGGCGCCGGGCGCGGCTGTGGCGGCGACGAAGGGTCCGAGCGTGGCGGCGGAGAAGTCGGCGATCGGCGCGAGCCGGATGCGACGGGGATCGCCGTTGGGCGAGAGCTCCACCGCGCCCGCGACGAACATCTTGCCCTGCGGGCTGCGGCCCTGACCGCCCGCAGGCGGATCGTCCTTGCGGCGCAACGGGATCTCGGTCTCGTCGATCTCCACGACGCCCTCGAGCAGGCTGCGCTCCGGGTCGACCATGGCGCGACGGAGCTTGGTCAGGAGCAGCCAGGCGCTCTTGTAGCTGCCCAAGCCCAACTGGGCCTGCAGCTGCAGGGCCGAGATGCCGTTGGAATGACTGGTCATGATGTGGATGGCGGTGAACCAGGCCTTCAGCGGCAGATGGCTGCCGTGCATGACGGTTCCCGCGGTGACGGAGGTCTGCCGTCGGCAGGCCGCGCATTCCCAGGTGTGCGCCTTGGTCTTCAGCGCCCAGCCCTTCGCGCCGCCGCAGCCCGGGCAGACGAAGCCGCCCGGCCAGCGCCGGGCCGACAGATGGGCCGCGCAGGCGGCGTCATCGGGAAACCGCGCCTCGAACTGGGCGCGGGAGAGCGGACGGTCTTGTTTCCAGCGGCTCGGCAT